>CAZVKA010000047.1:0-18040 GCA_964627595.1 uncultured Flavobacteriaceae bacterium
AGATGGTACTGCTATCTTGTGGGAGAGTATGTCGCCGCCTTTTTTATAGAAGACCCTTACAGCAATGTAAGGGTCTTTTTTTTGCTCTAAACTCAAATCTGAAAAATGTCACTCAGCTCCCTGCCTGCGACAGGCAGGACCCAATTCCAGGGAGAGGTGTCCTCCATAGGCCGGTTAGGGAGGGTCTTCCTTTCGAAATTTTACTTCAGGAATTCGCTGGTGGGGATTTTTTAATCCGTGCCTGGAGGACAAGAAATCTTCTGAATCCTGGATTCTGGTTATCGTGTATAAATATACTGTCCCGTGGTAGAAATAAAGGCCTCATCGTCATCTTCGGTAATGGTAATCTCTTCAATAAAATCCAGTACCAAACGATTCGCGGTTAATTCAACAATTGTCATTTCCTTTTCAGAGGCTACAGCATAAACTCCGGGGTTAGAGGTCCCTTCAAAATTGGTGATATCAACCTTGTTTCCGGAAACCTGGTAATTTCCGCTGGAGGAAAAACTTACATCTGTGTACGGGAAGACCATACCTTCTCCTCTAACGGTCACATCATATTCTCCTTCAGATTCAAAAGTGCCGTTTTCATTAAATGTTATTCTGGCATCGATGTTTCCTGCTATCCCTTCAAAATCTGCCCGCATACTCATGCCGTCAATTTTTGATTCAGAATAACCTGTATATTCAAACTCCGTCAGATTCCATTGTCCTTCTAATGATCCTGAAATTTCTCCTTTTGGTTCTTCATCTTTGGAACAGGAAACAAGAGAAATATAGAAAATACACAGCAGGCAAATTTTAATTGTTTTCATCCTTTAAGTGTTTGGTTGGTTACAATGTATAAAGGAAAGAATGGGTAGGGTGGTGACGCAAAGTCGCTATCTTTCTGAGAATTAAAGTAGTAAAAAGAAGAGGGTGCTTAGCTTAACTTTTGATAAAATCGCTGAAATCACTAAAAAACTCTTCAAGTAGCATCATTTTCCGGAATAGGAATTCTTTTACAACCGGCCAGTCGGTTTTGTTGTAGATACTTACTTTATCCAACCGGGTATAGATCCTGGATACTACTTTTCCTTCAGGAAGTTCATAGTTTGCCTCATAAACTATTTCTGACAGGTATTCGGTTTCTAAAATGTTTTTCAGGGACTCCAGTTTTTCAAAATAATATTCCCTTATCAGGTCATCTTCATCTGAAATATCAAGGGAGACCATCGCAAATTTTCTGTCAAAGGTAAACTTCAGCTGGATTTCTTTAACTCCCGTGTTGTACAGGAGCCATTTACGAGGGTATTCCTTACCAAAGCTGGTCCAGAACTCCTGTCGTATCTTTTTGGATTCTTCCCTGCTGTACATGAATTACAATATATAGGCAAGTGAAATTCCGAAGATGATCACCAGAAGCTTTGAGGCATTGAAAGAATGGTTTTTAGATGCCTCAAATAAAATGGTGGTCGAAACGTGTAAAAATACACCAATCACCATGGAGTAGATATAAATTGCATACTGGTCCAGGGCTTCTAAAGAGGAATGAAGCCAGGATCCTAAGGGAGTCATAGCCGCAAAAATGCCCAGGAATAAGAAAACACGGGGTTTTCCTATTCCACTATGCAGTAAAAAAGTGGATAGGATGGCAGCTACAGGTATTTTATGAATCACCACCCCATGCAGAAGATCTTCGCTGCTGTTAAGGGGAAATCCTTCCATTAATGAATGTAGGGATAGGCTCAGGAGAAGTAAAAAAGGAAAATTCCCGGTTTTTTCGTGATGCATGTGTCCGTGTTCAACCCCCTTTGAGAGAAATTCCAGCAAGATCTGCAGTAATAACCCTAGCATTATAAATAGTCCGATATAGCCATTGCCGGAAGTGTATACTTCCGGAAGGAGTTCAAAAACCGTGACCGATAGTAAAAATGCCCCACTAAAGGAAAGCAAAAGTTGAAACCCCGTTGAAGAGGAAGGTTTTATAAAGAGAGAGATGATAAAGCCGATGACAACAGCAAGGATCGGAAGCAGGTATATCATTTAAATATGAGAATTAGTCTGTCTGAAGTTGCAGCGTCAAATTTTTTCAATTGATAGTTACCAAAGACATGTAACAGTTCTATACCTGCCTTTTTAAAATATGCAAGAAAATCCTCCAGGGTAAGGGCTTTTACTTTTTCGGTATAACTATATTCCTCCCCATTGTCTTCAAAGCGAATGTTTTTTAGAATAAATCCATCCTTAAGCTTTCGCGTGATATGAAAATTGATATTGTCAACTGTTTTTACCTCGGCAGGAATGAGGCGGTCAATGACCTTTTCCACATTCATAAAATCGATCACGCCGTAGCCACCGGGTTTTAATTCCTGTTTGATCGCCTTTATTGATTCTAGATTATCCTCTTCATCTTCAAAGTATCCCAGGCTGGTAAAAAGGTTGAAAACCGCATCAAACTTTTCTTCCACAGGGTCGCACATACAGTGGGTAAAAAAATTCAAATTTTCATTCTCAAACTGCTTGGCATGTGAAATGCTGTTTTCTGAAAGATCCACCCCGGTCACATCAAAACCCAGTTGATTGAGATATACCGCATGTCTTCCCTTACCACATGCAAGGTCAAGGATACTGGCCTTTTGGGGGAGGTCAAGAAAACATACAATATTCTGCATAAATTCCTGAGCCTCTTCATCGTTACGATCTTTGTATAAAATGTGGTAGTAAGGAGTATCAAACCACGAAGAATACCAGTTTTTCTCTGCTAATTCCATATGCTGCAAAATTAATGTATTTTTGCCTCTTACAGAATAGATGACATGGGAAATAATTTTAAAATGGTAGCCAAAACTCTTTTTGGGTTTGAGTCTATATTGGCAAAGGAACTGAGAAACCTGGGAGCGATGGAAGTGAAAGAAGGAGTTCGATCGGTTTCTTTTGTGGGTGATAAAGGGTTCATGTATAAAGCAAATCTATCCTTACGCACGGCCATCAAGATCTTAAAGCCTATTGATTCTTTTAAGATCTATTCTGAGGAGGATCTTTACAAACAGGTAAACAGGATGCCCTGGGAAAAGTATCTGGATGCCGAAGGTACACTTGCCATTGATGCTACTGTTCATTCTGAAAAATTTACACATTCCAAATATGTTGCTTTAAAGTCCAAAGATGCGATAGTTGACAGGTTTAGGGATAATTTCGGAAAGAGACCCGGTGTGGATCTTGATTTTCCGGCTTTGAGGATCAATATACATATCGAAAAAGATTACTGTACGGTTTCCCTGGATAGTTCAGGGCAATCGCTGCACAAGAGAGGCTATAAATCGGCTACGAACATAGCGCCTATAAACGAAGTGCTGGCGGCCGGAATGCTCCTACACTCAGGATGGGATGGACAATGCGATTTCCTGGATCCTATGTGTGGAAGTGGAACCATCCTTATTGAAGCAGCCATGATCGCCTGTAACATCCCGCCGAACCTAAATCGTAAGGAATTTGGTTTTGAACGCTGGAAGGACTGGGATGAAGATCTTTTTGAAAAGATCGAGGAATCTGTATTAAAGAAAGTAAGAGATTTCCATTTTACGATCAAAGGATATGACAAAGCCCCTTCTGCGGTACATAAGGCCAAAGATAATATTGAGAACGCCAATCTTTCAGAATTTATTTCTGTGGAGCATGAGGATTTCTTTAAAACCGAAAAGCAAACCGAACGTCATTTGCACATGGTTTTCAATCCACCTTATGGAGAACGCCTAAATATCGATATGCCTGAATTCTACAAGGCGATTGGAGATACCCTGAAGCAAAATTACCCCGGCACGCATGCCTGGTTCATCACCTCAAATTTGGAGGCGATCAAACATGTAGGATTGCGACCTTCCAGAAAGATCAAACTTTATAACGGTTCCCTTGAGTCAAAGCTCGTTAAATACGAGATCTACGAAGGCAGTAAAAAAGCCAAAAAACAGGAAGCCTGATCTATTTTTTATAAAGAGGGATCAGATAAGAGATGGAATACCCGTAGCCTACGCCAATATTGCTGTCGTCATAGGTGCGGTTAAACCCGGGAATATACAGGTTGTCAAAATTGGAAGGTTGGGTTTCAGTGACCCGCCTTTTTAGCTGCACGTGTGTCCCTAAAAAAACATTGTTTAAAACTTCCACCTTGATCCCCAGCTGCAGTTCCACCCAGCTTGCTGTTAAATTATTAAATTCCCGGGGGTCGGTACGAACATCGGGAGGGAAATAGTTGTTTCCAGAATAAATAGAATACTCCTGAAGTTCAGACGAGAAAGTGGCAAAGCCATAACGCAACCCGGCAAAAATGAGGTTTTCCATGCCTTTCCAGTTTTCATAGGCATTGTAGTTGACACCTAGCTTGATATAACTTCCTTTTGCCTCTGCTGTGACATTAGGTTCAGAGATGACATTTTTCTCGTTACCTATTTCTCCCGCCACATAATAATTCTTGTAGATACGATAATCTCCCGTGATCTCAAATCCCTGGTAATTCTCTTCTAAAACCGTTCGCAAGGGTTTGCTTAGATCAACTCCCAGGCGAAGACCGTATTTCTCCCGGTAATCAAGAGAATCAACCGGTTGTTCTGCCTGTGCCAACAAAACAGAAGGGAAAAGAATAGCAAGATTAATGAGTAATAGAAATATGTGCTTCTGTTTCATTTTCTATATTTTCTTGTAAAATGATCTCGGAGATGATCCAGTTGTCTTCATCCTGCAGGGTATTGGCATCAATATTCTTAAAATGTACCACATATCCACAGGCACGATTAAGGTAACGGGGTGCCGGATCATAACTAAAGCTAATGCGATCTTCATTTTCTGAACTCCCCCCGCTGTCGAAAACAAGTTGATATTCGGTAACAGCTTCAGTTGTTCTTAAAGGAATTCTTATGCTATTGGTGGTAGTGGGACCCAGGAAGATTTCCTCGCCTGCAGCCTGAACTACCAGATTTGGTACAGCTTTAAGCCTGGAAGGATCTTCTGCGTCATAAAATTCAATGATGAGCAGGGGAGTGGTCTCAGTTCCTTCAGGGCAAATGTCATCTTTTTGACACCCCTGGGCCAAAAAAATAAAGACCGCTAAAAAAAGCCATTTTTGGACCTGCTTCATTTTCTTCTTTCTAAACATACCACGTTCTCTACGTGAAAAGTTTGCGGAAACATATCTACCGCCTGTGTTCGGGTTACTTTATAATGCTCATCAAGCAACGCGAGATCGCGGGCCTGGGTAGCCGAATTACAGCTCACATAGACAATTCGTTGTGGCAAGATACCAATAATTTGTGCAACTACATCCTTATGCATGCCATCACGCGGTGGGTCTGTAATGATCACATCGGGCTGCCCGTGCTGCTTTATAAAATCGGTTGTAAAAACCTTTTTCATGTCTCCCGCATAGAATTCCGTATTGGTGACATTGTTATTCTTTGCATTCTCTTTGGCATCTTCAATAGCTTCAGGCACGGCTTCCACTCCCACCACTTTTTTAGCTTTAGCTGCCACGAATTGGGCAATGGTACCGGTTCCAGTATAGAGATCATACACCAGCTCATCTCCTGAAAGATCTGCAAAATCACGGGTTATTTTATATAATTCATAGGCCTGTGCCGAATTGGTCTGGTAAAAAGATTTGGCGTTGATCTTGAACTTAAGACCTTCCATTTCTTCGAAGATGTGGTCTCTTCCTTTGTAGCAGATCACCTCCTGGTCGTAAATCGTATCATTACCTTTTGGATTGATCACGTACTGAAGCGAAGTGATCTCGGGGAATTCTTCGGCTACAAAATCCAGTAGTTTTTCTCTTTTCTCTTTATTCTCTTCATAGAACTGTATCAAAACCATGATCTCTCCTGTAGAAGATGTCCTGATCATAAGGGTACGCAACATTCCTTTTTGCTCGCGGGTGTTGAAAAACGGAATGTCATTTTTAATGGCAAATTCTTTTACACTATTTCTTATCCCGTTGCTGGGCACCTGCTGCAGGTGACATTCCTTAATATCAAGTATCTTGTCCCACATGCCCGGAATGTGAAAGCCAAGAGCGTTACGGTCTTCAATGTCTTTTCCGCTTTGGATCTCTTCCTGGGTGAGCCAGCGACTGTCACTAAAAGAGAATTCCATCTTATTGCGGTAAAAATAGATCTCTTTGCTACCTAAAATAGGGGTGACCTCGGGCAGATCAATTTTACCGAGCCTGGTCAAATTGTTGGTTACTTCTTTCTGTTTGTAATATAACTGGTGTTCGTATCCCATGAACTGCCACTTGCATCCGCCGCAAACACTGAAGTGAATACATGGTGGCTCCACACGTTTATCTGAATACTTGTGAAATTGAGTAGCTGTACCCTCATAATAAGCTCTTTTCTTTCTTGTGGTCTGTACATCAACCACATCACCGGGCACGGCGTTTCCAATAAAAATCACCTTGCCATCTGGCGCCTTTGCAATGCTTTTTCCTTTTGCCCCGGCATCGATCACTTCCAGGTTGGAAAATTCTTTATTTCTGTTCTTTCTTCCCATGCCGCAAAAATAGGATAAAAGCTAAGATTTATTGGGGCTGTGGTTGAAAAATTCGGGAAACATTTAGTAATTTGCGACTTCTGAATTCAGGATGATTTCTCTCCTCAAATTACCCGTTTCAGCGGTAATTCCGGAAAGCAGGAATTTCGTTTTAATAACTAGTAAAAATTTAAAGAATGTCGATTTCAGAAAAAATTTCTTCAGAAGAAGCAATCCAGTTAGAAGATAGATATGGAGCCCATAATTATCACCCGCTGCCTGTAGTGCTCGAAAAGGGTGAAGGCGTATATGTTTGGGATGTGGAAGGGAAAAAATATTACGATTTTCTTTCGGCTTATTCTGCAGTTAACCAGGGACATTGTCATCCAAAGATCGTTGGGGCCATGCATGAGCAGGCTCAAAAATTAACTCTTACCTCCAGGGCCTTTCATAACAATGTGTTAGGACAGTATGAGAAATTCGCATCAGAATATTTTGGTTTTGATAAACTCTTACCCATGAACACGGGGGCAGAAGCCGTAGAAACCGCTATTAAGATCGCCAGGAAGTGGGCTTACGAGAAGAAGAATGTAAAGGAAACAGAAGCACAGATCATTGTTTGTGAAAATAACTTCCACGGAAGAACCACTACAATTATCTCTTTTTCCAATGACGAGGAAGCCCGAAGGAACTTTGGACCATACACTCCTGGATTCCTGAAGATCCCATATAACGATACTGACGCTTTGGAGGAAGCTTTGAAAAATAATGACAATATCGCCGGATTCCTCGTGGAACCAATCCAGGGAGAGGCGGGAGTATACGTTCCTACCGAAGGATTCCTTTCTCGTGCAAAGGAGTTGTGTGAAAAACATAATGTACTGTTCATAGCTGATGAAGTACAAACGGGAATCGCCCGTACCGGAAAATTACTTGCCGTAGATCATGAAAATGTAAAGCCTGATGTTTTGATCCTTGGAAAAGCCATTTCTGGAGGGGTTTATCCTGTATCTGCAGTTCTGGCGAACGATAATGTCATGAATGTGATACAACCCGGGCAGCATGGATCTACCTTTGGTGGTAACCCGGTAGCCTGTGCCGTGGCAATGGCTGCGTTGACGGTAATTAAAGATGAGGAACTTGCAAAGAATGCTGAAGAACTGGGGAACCTCTTCCGCAGAAAGTTAGATGATTACATTCGTTCTTCTAATATTGTAAAGTTGGTTAGAGGAAAAGGATTGTTAAATGCGATCGTCATTAACGATTCTGAAGAGAGTTCTACTGCATGGGATATTTGTATGAAACTTAGGGATAATGGCCTGCTTGCTAAACCTACGCATGGTAATATCATTAGGTTCGCACCGCCGTTAGTGATGAACGAAGACCAGTTGACCGACTGTGTGGAGATCATTACGAAGACGCTTGCAGAATTTGAGAAGTAATCATATCATATTAAAGTAAAAGAGGCTGTTCATGCGAACAGCCTCTTTTGTTTTATGGTGATCAGAACCTAAAAATCGGTACCGCCGCCACCATATTCTCTCATCATTTCCTGTTGCATTTCCTGCAGACCTTCAATTCCATAGAAAGCCAGGGCAATGATTGTAGCTATGAGGTAAAGGGCAGATAAAACAATTCCTATAATAGCCAGGATCCTCCCGGTTTTCACATTGTTGTACCCCTTGTACAATTCGGGCTCTGCCAGATACATTTGTTTAGCTTTCCCCGCCATTACCAGGGCAATGATCCCGAAGATAAGACCTATAACCCCGTAGCAGCAGCAGGTAAGGATTGAAAGGATGCCGAAGACTAGAATTAATGTAGAATTAGGTAAATTTTGTCTTTCCATAAAGTTTGGTTTTGGTTAGTTGAAAATGAAACTTAACTTATAAAAGTAAGCTGTAATTATTAGAAACGCATTGAAAATTATGAGCCCCGCTTTAACATACCAGTCTCCCCTGAATTTCACAAAAAGGTTAACCACTAAGAATACCAGCAGGAGCAGAATGGTGTAAATTGCAGGGTACATTTTGAAGGCAGCTGTAAATTCTCCCTGAAAAACCAGGACAAACGCCCTTTGTGCACCGCATCCCAGGCAATCAAAGCCAAAGAGCTGTTTGTTAAGGCACGGGAGCATAAATTCTTCCATAAATTATGAAGGGTTTAGCACGATAATTTTGCGTGATCTTTGATTGTTGTGCATATCTGTCACCCTCACTACATAAACACCGCTGGCAAGGTGCTTTGTGGAAATACTTATGGATCGCCTGTTGCTAAAAGTGCTTCTAAAAAAGATCCTTTTTCCCTGCAGGTCATAAAGCCCTACAGATCTTGCCGGCGCAAAAGAGTCACTAATGATCTCCAGTTCTCCCAGTCTGTTATTCTGAAAGATGGTAGACCCGGGTTCGGCATTGCCGGTAATTAAATTTTCAGGAAGTTCAGCTTCATTGACCTTCTTCATGAAAGCAAGATTGAACCTGCCATGATAATTTCCGGGGTCAAGTATTATTTCAAATGGCTCTTTCAGAATGGAGTGATAGGTGTTGGTTTGCCGGTCTAAGATAAAAATATTTTCTGTTTGAACATCCTGCATATGGAATGCGGTAAATATGAACTTACTTTGGTGATGCTCTATTTTCAGATAAAGCGGGATTTCTTCCATTATATTGAAGGGTCTAACATTGATCACATAGCTTTCTTCATTGAGCAGCCATCCTGCATCTGTATAGGAAAGATCATATACCAGGGCGTCCATTCCCTCATCAACTTCCGCAGTCGCTGTTGGCCAGAAACCTAAGGTTAGCCCGCGAATGTATTCTTCGTTGATCTCTACCTGTAATTTGAGATTGGGGATTGTTGCAACTCCTTCCCTGTTCTTGTTAGAGGATTGAACTTCGGAGGATTTTGATCCTGCTTCGGTTTTCTGCGGAACAAAAACTCTTTGTGAATTTTCAAACACCACGGGATTTCCCTCTGTTCCCATAACCATGAATCCCTGTGCGATGGGGAGATAACGTGGGTCAAATTGCTTTCCTTTTTGACCACTCAACTTTTCTTCAGAATTATATGATTTAAACAATGGAGCTTCATACAGTCCTGAAGTGCAAGGTGCCACAGGGCTGAAGGTGCCATATCCTCCTATATAATCCTGGAGATAGTGGGAGTTTCCGTTTTCATCCGAGTCCCAGAAGTAAGCTATTCCTGTGGTGGCATTTCGCCGGGTAACCTGGCCGTAGCATTCTGTGTTAAACGTACCAGATCCTGAATTCTGTAAAAGGAAGAGGCTTAGGTCAAGCGAGGAGGGATATGGATTGCCTATTAACACAAAATCATTTGGTGGCACCGGAATCTCTATGGTTCCTGAATTAGGTCTCCCCCTGAAGTCATACCGTTGAGCATTTCCGGGATTATTGACCCTGTCTTCCACCAAAGTGGGATCTGTACCATTCACTCCCTTCATGCTAAAGCCATGTCCTGGCTGAATACTTGTTTCGCTTCCCTCAAAATGCCAGTTTGAATAGCTGTGGCCGGAAAATGTATAGATCCAGCGGTTAGAAATTTGGAGAGGTTTGGCAGTTCCATCCAGGGAAGAGGTGATCCCTGCCGGACTACTAGCGGTTTCGGTATGGGGAACGTGCAACATATTTATCCCAAACAAGCCGTTCTTCCCGCTACTGTTCCCCACAGGGGCTGCCCAATAATTGTAATTATAGGCGTTTGCAGAACCAATTTGAAAAACAGAGAGCAATCCATTGCCGGTATTTGGTGAGCTTTGATTGTTTCCCTGTATAAGTTGTCCCTCTCTACGCAGGTAAAGGCTGGCTTCTGTATCATCGTTGAAATTTTTATTCAAATGAACATGGTCTGAAACAAAAAGAACACTTCCTTTTACAAACAGGAAATTATCTTGTTTTTGAGCCGTTGGTCCTACAAATAATTGAGAAAAGGTGGTCTGGCTGTTAAATAAAAAAGCCAGTAGCAGGAAAAATCTTATCATTTTACCGAAATTTGTCAGAAGTTTAAATTACAGATGAAGATACTACAGTTTTTGACTCGTAGTTGTCTGGTAAACAAATAATTATGAAAAAAAGTAATTCCCAGGTCATTAATACTTTCTTGATCATCGCTGGAGCTGCCTTATTGATATTTGAAATTTCAGAAAGCAAAGAGAATGTTTACTTTTTGGTAGCCGGGATAATTATGTTAATGTTTGGTCTGTACAGAGCTACAAATCATTGGGTGGAGACCAAAGATGACCATAAAGAAGGGGATGAAACTGATGAAAACAGATCATAATGTTTAAACCGGGAGACCGCATAGCCGTTTTGGACGAGGACCTGGAAGGGAAGGTGATTTCTATGAATGGTACTCAAGTGGAGATTGAAACTTCTGAAGGATTTGTTCTCAGTTTTGATGAGAAAGACCTGGTGAAGATCGTTCAATCCTTCCCTGATGTATTACCTGCAGATGTTGATGATCTTTCAGAAGTTATAAAGCAAAAAGAATCAGGTAAAAAGCCGAAATCCCGCAGGATCAAACCCAAAGAAAGGAATCTTCCTCCCATGGAGGTGGATCTTCACATTCATAAACTGGTTCCAAAGAGTGGCGGGATGAGTAATTTTCAAATCCTCAATTTACAGATGGAAACTGCCAGACGACAGCTGGAGTTCGCGATGAAAAAGCGCATCCAGAAAGTGGTTTTTATCCATGGAGTAGGGGAAGGCGTCTTAAAAGCGGAGCTGGAAACCCTCTTCAATCGGTATGATAACCTAAAATTCTACGACGCCGATTATCAAAAATACGGCCTCGGTGCTACTGAAGTCTATATTTTTCAGAATTATTAAACTCCTTCTTCTTCTTCTTCTTCTTCTTCGGGTGGTGTAGGTTCCAAAGTTATCTGCTGCATAGGGGAGTCATAGAAACCCAGTTCGTAATTTTCCAGCCTTATTTGTTCCCCGTCACCTCCTTGTTTAAGCAACGTAAGATTTTCTGCCGTGATGAGATAGCGAAAACTTCTTGAAATGACATTCTCCCGCACAGTTGTCACATCAAAGGAGTCTGTGATCTCTGGATTTAGGTAATGAGGTAAACCCTCCTCGTTGCGATCGTCTGCCGGATTGTTATTCATGTTCCAGTCTTCATTGCGGGTAGGAACTCCGTCATTGTCATCATCTGCATCCAGGTAATCGGGAATACCATCATTGTCTGAATCTGGATAATTATTTACATTGTTTGTTGCCTCTACTGCGATTTCCACCCGAGTGAGAATATTATCACCGTCATCATCTATGTCCAGGTAGTCTGGTATCCCATCGCCATCTGTATCCCGGCTGGAAGCCATGCCTTCCTGTTCTGAAAGTACGCCATCACCGTCGTGATCTGTAGCGTTTTTAAGAGTGGTGATAATGTTAACCTCTCCACCGCTCGTGCTTCGGAATTCTTCTGTAACCGAAGGGGAGACGGGCGGAATAGAATTGCAGAAGTAATCAGCAGTTACTTCCCCGTCAAAAACCCGGTAGATCACCTGGTTTTCAGCGTTAAGAGGAATGGTTATCTGCCCAGTTTCAGTAGAGAAAAATCGCGGGTTTGGAGTATCAAGGTTAAACCGGAATGCTAGAGCCTCGTGCACGAGGTCGTTGTTAATATTAAAGAGCACTTGATTCTCTGTATCTCCGCACCACTGCAGGTTCCTGTTCTCAAAGTTGAAATCGGTCACGATCAGGTCTCCGTCATCACAAGAAGTTAGGAGGGAAACGGCAACAAAGAGATAAACGAATTTTTTCATTATTCCGGTTTTCAACAAAATTAAAAGTATTCTATAATTTAAACCGGGTCTGTTACTATTTTATTTTAAATCCTTTATTTTTGTGGACCATGAAACAAGTCTACTTTGATAATGCCGCAACCACCCAAATGAGGGAGGAAGTGGTGAACCGGATGGCCGAGGTCATGAAGAATGTATATGGAAATCCTTCTTCCACGCATGCTTATGGCCGCTCAGCCAAGACCCTTATTGAACAGGCCCGCAAAACTGTGGCTAGAATCCTTAATGTAGCTGCATCTGAGATCATTTTCACCTCGGGAGGCACCGAGGCCGATAATCTTATCCTTAACAGTGCGGTGAGAGATCTTGGGGTCAAACGAGTGATCACTTCAAAAATTGAACACCACGCGGTGCTCTATCCTCTCAATAAATTACACGAGGTATATGGTATCAGTATAGAGTATGTCAATCTCGATGACTGCGGAAGGGTGGACCTTGAGCATCTTAAAGAACTTCTGTATGCTTCAAATGAGAAGACCCTGGTAAGTCTTATGCACGTTAACAATGAGATTGGAAATTTACTGGACATTGAAAAAACAGGAGAGATATGCAGAAATCACAATGCCTTATTTCATTCAGATACCGTGCAGTCCATTGGACACTATAACCTGGACCTGTCTGAAGTTCCTGTAGATTTTACTGCGGTGAGCGCTCATAAATTTCACGGTCCCAAAGGAGTGGGATTCGCATACATTCGAAAGAACAGCGGCTTACAACCTCTTATTTTTGGAGGTGAGCAGGAGCGCGGATTCAGAGCTGGAACTGAAGCTGTTCACAACATTGTAGGTCTCGAAGAGGCATTAAAACTGGCCTATGAGCATCTTGATGAAGAACGGGAGTACATTACCTCTCTAAAAAGTTACTTTATTGAGCAACTGCAAAAGGAAGTTCCCGGGGTAAAATTCAATGGGGAATGTGATGATTTTAAGAACAGTACCTATACACTGATCAATGTTTGCCTGCCTGTTTCTTCACAAAAAGCCCTGATGCTGTTGTTCCAGCTTGATCTTAACGGGATCGCCTGTTCCAAAGGCAGTGCCTGCCAGAGCGGAAGCGATAAGGGTTCCCATGTGCTCAATGCCTTTCTTTCTGAAGAAGACCTGAAAAAACCATCTTTGAGATTTTCCTTTTCCAGGTATAACACTAAAGAAGAAGTGGACTACGTGATCAAAATGCTGAAGGATTTTATTGAAAAATAACTTTCAGATGAAATTATTCAGAAAAGCCTCAGGTGAATTAACCTGTGGCTTTTCTTATAGTTTAATTCCCAGCTTCAGGTTATAGACGCGGGGCGTGAGGTAATTGGGCACCGAATACTGTACCTTGGAGTATACATCTCGTACAAAGGTGTTGGTAATGGAATTTTGGGTGTCAAAAATGTTGAAAATTTCAAGTCCTATCGACAGCTCCCTGAAACTGGAAAGGAAATTTCCTTTAGAATTTTCACTTTTCAGGAGGTAAAAGAGACCCAAATCTGCTCGTTTGTAATCGGGAAGGCGTGACTGGTACAGGTAAGGATCGGCATAAGCGGGAGATCCTCCGGGAAGTCCGGTGTTGTAAACCAGATTCAGGTACATTTTTAGATCGGGCACCCTGGGCACATAATCCTGGAAAAGCAATCCAAATTTAAGGCGTTGATCTGTGGGGCGGGCAATGTAGCCACGCTCCTGTATGTTTTCTTCGGTTTTGAGGTAGCCAAAGCTCAGCCAACTCTCAGTTCCCGGCACAAATTCCCCGTTGAGCCGCAGGTCCAATCCATACGCATAAGCTTCGGCATTATTTTGAGCTGCATATCTTATCCTTACATTTTCGAGAGTATATGGATTCACGTCATCCATATCTTTATAGTACATTTCTGAAGTAAGCTTGAAAGGGCGGGAAAATATCCTGAAACCGTAATCATGGCCCAGTACCAAATGCAGCGCGCGTTGGGATTTCACTTTGGAATTTAATTCTCCCGAAACCCCCCTGAATTCCCTGTAAAAAGGCGGCTGGTGGTATAAGCCTCCAGAAAGCCGAAATATCATTTCACTTTTCCAGGCCGGTTTTAAAGCGAATTGTGCCCTGGGACTCCATACCACCCGGGATTGGGAGGTGACACCTTCTCCTGTGAGGTGCCAAAAATGGCTTCTTATGCCTATGTTGTACCAAATCTCGTGAGCTCCCAGCTCATTTCGCCTGCTCCATTGCAGGAAGCTTTGCAGTCTTTGGACCTGGGTTTTATTAAAAGCCCGTATGGAGGTGAAGGGAATCAGCGGGGCTTCATAAGGTTGATAAGGCTGGTTATTATTGAAATCTGGGAGTGGAGGTCTTATGGAAAACCCGGCAGAGTCTATTATCTCGTATTCCCTTATGCGGTCTTTTATATCCTCGTGAGTATATTTTACGCCATAGTCAACCTGGTCTTTTTCCAGCCGAAGATTACCAGTGTGTTCGGCGTTTACAATAAAGGCATCCAGTTTATTGCGGGCGTGGGTGAGTTGTGCTCCAACTCCCTCAGAAAACTCCACTTTTCCAAAGTCCTTTCCGCCGATCTCTGTATTCACCTGTCCCAGCCGGTAAGCTGCGATGATATCGAAATATTCCTGTTCCCGGGTATTATAGGCAGAGGTTATGAAGTGCGTGGTAAAATTGGAGTTGACCAGGTAGGAGGCCTTAAGGGCTCCAAACCAGGTGCGATAAGAATCCTCTTCCTGTCCGCTGTAGTAGATCAGCAGGGCCTTGGGGTCTTGTAACGTTCCAAAATTGGTCTGCCGGGTAAGAGGTTTATAATTATAGCGGTTAAGGGAAAGGTTGCCTAAAAAGCTTATTTCCAGTTTTTCGACGGGTTGGTAGATCAGGTTTGCCTGTGCATCTGCAAACAGGGGGCGAAAATTGGTTTCTGTTTGCTTTGCCTCGACAAACAGGCTATTGTCGCGATACCGAAGCCCTCCCAGAAGTGTAAGTTTTTTATTTGGAGTAATTCCTTCCACAGCCATATTCACACCCAGTAATCCGGCATCAAGCGAAGCCGCAAAACTTACCGGTCTCCTGTACGTGATATCCAGCACAGAGGAGAGTTTGTCCCCATACTTTGCTTGAAAACCCCCTGCCGAAAAATGCACCTTCCTTACCAGATCGGGATTTACAAAACTCAGACCTTCCTGTTGTCCCGAGCGCACCAAAAACGGCCGGTAAACCTCTATTCCATTTACATACACGAGGTTTTCATCATAATTACCACCCCTTACCGAATATTGTGTGCTGAGTTCGTTGTTGGAATTAACTCCCGGAAAAGTCTTAAGCAGATTTTCAACCCCTGCATTGGCCCCGGGTATTCTCCGGATCACGTTCGGATCCAGAACAGTAATGCCGGTTAATTGTTCGCGCTTTTCTGAGGTGACCAGCACTTCAGCTATCTGCTCTACATTGCTACTGAGTACAGGGTTGAATTCAAAAGTTTCACCCTGGGTAAGTTTCACCCTGAAATTTATGTTCTGATACTCAAGATGGGAGATCGTCACCTTTACTTCTTCATTAGCCGGAATTTTAAGTCGGTAATATCCATTTTCATTGGTCTGAGTGCCAAAATCACCGGAATAGGTAATGTTTGCTGAAGAAACCGGTTCCTGTTGCTCGTTGAGGATCACCCCTTCTATAACAGCCTGTTGGGAAAACGAGTTATTCCAAAACAGGAGGCCGCAAAAAAAGAGGAATTGAGCTGTTTTCAACCGGGATTATTTTCTGAAAAAGGTACTTTCAAATATAGTGGTATTTCCTACATTATCAACAACTTCAATTTTCAGGTGGTTTTCGGTTTCGGTTACTACGCTGTCTGCAAAATCGTGGGTTAGGAGGTTTTGTTTGTACTCGTATTCCATCAGGATGAACTTTCCGTTTACGGTAGCCCTGTAACTTTTAATTCCGGAGAGGTCATCAGAGATCTTTACTTTAAGGTCTTTATTGTTAGATATCCATTGCCCGTTACGAAAATTAACCGGGGTTACGGTCGGTGCCTGGTTGTCGGTAGCCAGGGTATAGGTGCCAAAAGTGCGTGTTTTTGTGGTCAACCTGTCGCCGTCTCTGTAGGTAGTGGAATATTGAGGTTTCCCCCATTTATTGAGCTGAGCAATAAAAAGCTGCTCCCGATCTTCAGGTTTATAATGGCTTACATCAAACCCAATAGTGATATTGCTATGAATAGGGATATTATCCTCATGCAGGCTTATTTTCTCCTGTTCAAAGATAACGTCAAGATGGGTATCTGTATACAGGCTGTTTTTAGGAATGTAAACATCGATTCCCTTGTCCTCAAAATGCGTGACTTCATTGGCAGCTACAAAATACTGCGTGGTTTTGTCATCTTTTGGAGTGATCTTCTCCTCGTATTTTCCCTGGACCGGAATGCGAACAATACGCTCATTCCCGGCAAAATCTGTGATCCTGATGTTGTAATTATAGGATAGGCTGTCTTTAACCTCAAGATAGCCTTCATTCTCCACATTACTGTAAATGCTGAGAGGATTGGAAGGTTCCACAAATAATTTCTGAATGCGGCTGCTGTTTTGGGTATAGTACCCATAATCGATCAATTGGTTCAAATGACGGGTTTCGGCAAAGGAAAATTTTTCAAAATTAGCCTGAAATAGTGTTTGGCCGTTGGCCGCTGTTTCGATCCTGTAAACTCCATTCTGGTTAGGAGCTGCATCCTGCTGGTCTACAGTGTTCACTCCAAAGCCTATTTGTCCGCAGGCATTGATCTCCTCTGTCTTGTAAGAGCCATCATTCTGCGGAATGAGTCTGAGCTTTTGTCTTTTTGCCGAACCGTTTACATGCGCATCTTGCCCCAGGGGGTACACATAAACACCCTTAACAAGGGGGGCACGGGTGTCTTTGATCTCAAGACCAAACATTAGAGGGTTCATTGGGCGCTGTTGGCCATCTCGAATCTCGAAATGAAGGTGAGGTCCTCCGCTGCCTCCGGTATTACCACTACTGGCAACAAGTTCGCCTCGCTCCACGGGTAAGTCCCCCACAGAAGGGAATAATTCTATCTCGTAACTTTCCTTCTGATACTGACGTTTTTTTATGTACTCTTCAATTTTTGGCGAGAAGTTCTTTACATGGGCATATACAGTGGTGAACCCGTTAGGATGTTCTATATACAGAGCTTTACCATATCCATAATGGGAAATGTTGATGCGGCTTACGCGTCCTTCCGCAGCAGCGTGAACCGGCAATCCTTCTCGTTGTTGGGTTTTAATATCCAGCCCGCTATGAAAATGGTTGGAGCGTAACTCTCCAAAAGTTCCCGATAAGACCAGGGGAACCTTTAGCGGGTCATCAAAATAATCTTCAGGAAGATTGTATTGTGCGGATGCATTTAGGATAAAAACAAAAAATACGGCGAAACAGGTCCATTTCATAGCAAGGAGCAATTTTACTTTTTTATAGCGGGTTAAAGATAAAAAACAGGCGGCAAATATTAAACCCTTATTTATGAGACCTTTAAAATTTATTTAACAACCAGCCGAAAATAGATTCTAAAATATTGGGATATTTCGGGAGGTATGTTAACTTTGTAATGGTAAGCAGCAGGAATAGCTTTAATGAGTGATTTAACAGAAATAGTTGACAATCTTGAAAGTAGGCTCGTTAAGTTGCTTCAGAACTATAAAAATCTGGAGCAAAAACAGCAGGATCTTCAAGAGGAGTTAACCAGCCTGAAGATGGAAA
>CAZVKA010000048.1:0-17764 GCA_964627595.1 uncultured Flavobacteriaceae bacterium
GCTGCACAAGGGTGCGGTAGGTGAGGTCACTTTGCAGGTGCTCACTTACATAAAAGCTCTTTTTAAAAAACGGTCCTTCCTTTTCTTCGATATATGCAATGGGATACGGAGTACCTATTCCGCGGGAAAGCAGCTGGTGAGCGTATTCAAAAGAACGTTGAGCTTTAGATTTTCTAAAAAAACGGTATGCTACTTTATTGATCAGGTTAGGGATCTTAAAAGACTTAATGTTCACCTCGCGTCCGTCTACATCAAAAATCTTGATCTTGTTTCGTACGCCGTTGCCGAAAAGTGTACCGTTATGGTCAAAGCTATTGATGAGTTCAAGAACCTCATTTTTTTGGGGCAGATATTTTTCAGAAATCTCTAAATTCATACTTGATCAGCATCTTTTAAATATTTGTCCACTCCGTTCTTACACCATTTTCTTTTCTCCTGTATGGTTCGCTGCTGTATTTTCGTGTTCTTGTCTACAAATCTCCTGGATTCTTCAGGGTGGTAGATGTGATATACAATCCCCCCATAACGCAGCCGTTTTCCTTTAGTGGTATTATTTAACATGCGCAGTACGAATTCAGAGTCTTCCCGGCCCCAGCCTTCTATAGTTTCATCATAACCATTAACCGCCAGAAAGTCCTTACGCCAGTAGGATAAATTACACCCCCGTGTTTTCTCAGAAAACCGGGTTTCAGAGTTATATAACTTCTGAAAAAGCGGAATACGTAAATTCCTGGATTTATTTTTAATGGCGGCAGACAATAACCTGAACCTAGGTTCCTTCATTTCAAGAACCTTTTGCACGGCACCAGGTTTAATATTGACCCTTGAGCCGTACAAAAATGTATCCTTCTCAATACCCGAAAGATGATCTTTAATAAACTCTGGATGCAAAATGCAATCCCCGTCAATTTGTATGATATAATCTGCTTCAGTAGCTGCCACGGCCTGGTTTAACACTGCAGATTTTCTAAAACCACTGTCTTCCTGCCATATATGTTTCATAGGAAGACCCGCTGTTTTTTTGAAATCTTCAACAATCTTTCGGGTCTCTGGTCCTGATCCGTCATCGGCAATCAATATCTCATCTGGTTTTGTGGATTGCGAAAGCACACTTCGAAGCACAGATTCCAAGGCTTCGGGCCAGTTATAAGTAGATATTAAAAGAACAGTTTTCATTTAAATTAAAAAGCAACTTTAATTTTTATTTTTTTCAAGCAGTAGATCCTCATATACCCTAAGAGTATTTTCTCCAAGATGTTTTGAAGTAAACTTCGTTGTGAACTTAGTATAAGACTTTTCTGCAAATTTGATCGCCAGGTTAGGGTCATCCATGAAATGTGCCATCTTCCCTGCTAAGGCTTCTGCATCACCCACCTCAACTGAAAAACCATTCTCTCCATCTACTATCACCTCTTCCACCACACCCACACGTGTAGAAATAACCGGAGTCTTTCTTGAAAATGCTTCCATTAAAGAAGACGGTCCTCCCTCCCGCTGCGAACTGATCACCAATGCATCCAATTGAGGCATGTGAGACAAAGCATTCTCAACAAATCCTAAAAAGGTAAAATAGGATCCAATATTCAAATTTTCCACTTCTTCCTTTAATTCGGGAGATAACTTGGAGAAACTTCCCATCTGGACCAAGTGAAAGTTCTTTTTCCCTCTCTTCAATAGCCTATCTGCTGCCCGCACCAGTGTCATTAAATCTTTGGCACGTGTATGATTGGCAATACTCCCAAACAGAATAACATCATCATCTATTCCAAGTTTACGCCTAAGATCTACTTTCCCCGGGATAACTTGCTCTGGTTCTTTTATTCCGTTGTAAACTGTTACCAGCTTATCGTGATTCTTCTTTTTAAGAACGGTTTTAAAGTTCTTTTTAACATATTCAGAAATACAAATGATCCTGTCAATTCCTTTATAGTTGTACTTAAACTTACTCAAAAAACTATTTTTTTCCCTAATGCCTTTTTTGGCAAATACAGTCGGAATTTTTATTGGCTTAAGAATATCTGTCATCACATAACCGGTAACTGAGTCACTGGTATGAAGATGAATCACATCAATTTCTTCTTCCTTGAGGATTTGATGTAGGGCATTGCGATATGCTGCGGAAAAAGGTTTCACCCTCTCGATTGAGCGTATCTTTACAGGATGTGCAGTAGCTTCCCGATGTAAAGGAGTATCGTCAAAACAAAATAACACCTGTTGCACATCGAACCTTGGAAGTTCATCAATAAGGTACATTAGCTGTTGTTCATTACCTCCCCAGGCCTTTGCTCCCGATATATGTAAGACTCTCAAATTGTCATTCTTTAGCCACAAAGGTAAAGGATTTATTTTGTGAGCCAGAAAATTCTTCAGGTTCCTGAAAAACCTGAAAAAGGATGGTTATTTTATTGCTTAGTTTTGCAGGATAAAATAAACTTGAATGAACATCTGCATTGTAGATCGGGGAGGTAAGATCCCAGCACAAAAATACGGCGGCACAGAAAGAGTGATATGGGGACTGGGTAAAGAATTACAAGCCATGGGCCATAACATCACCTTCCTTGTACCCGAAGGTTCCACTTCTGATTTTGCCCGAATTATTCCGTTGGACAGAAACGCTCCTATAGAAACTCAGATCCCGAAGGACATTGACCTGGTTCATTTAAATTTCAAACCACAGGACAGGATATCAAGACCCTATCTTATCACCATGCACGGCAACCCTGCCCCTGCAGAGGAAATCGATGTCAATACGGTGTTCATTTCACGCAATCAGGCTGCCCGGCACAACTCAGAAGTGTTTGTATATAATGGCCTGAGCTGGGAGGATTACCCCCAACCAGATCTCACCCGGAACCGAAACTCTTTTCATTTCCTCGGAAAGGCATCCTGGAAAATAAAAAATGCTGCAGGAGCTATTAAGATTGCCAGCAAAAATAACCTCCGGCTGAATATCATAGGAGGCAAGAAATGGACGGAAAGAAACATTAAAAGCAGTTTTCGCCATTTATTCAATCCCAGGATCAGGTTTAAAGGTTTTCTAGATGATAATGCCAAGACCCGGATCATGGAAAAGTCAAAAGGACTGATTTTCCCGGTGTTATGGCACGAGCCGTTTGGTTTGGCTATAATTGAGAGCCTGTATGCAGGTTGCGCCGTTTTTGGAACCAAATATGGATCCCTGGAGGAACTGGTCACTCCGGAAGTAGGTTTTACAGGAAATTCCTTAAATGAAATTGCCAAAGCAATTGATTCTTTTAAGCACGACCCCCAAAAATGTCATGACTATGCAGTAGATAATTTCAACTCCCGAAGAATGGCTGAAGATTATTGCAGGCTCTATGATCGGGTTCTGTCAGGAAAACCACTGAATAGGATTCCTCCTGTTTACAATCCCAAATTAAACGCTATCACTCCACTACAATAAGAGGAAGGTGAATTTCATTCCTGTGGTTAAAAGTATTGGAAAAAAACAGAATTGTATGGTATTATAGTATATTTGCCCACTGCACCCTACAGACAGAAAGTATTATTTCCACATTAATGGTCGAAAAAGTCCCCAGCAATTTTTCATCAATGAACATTTTACATATTTCGGCAGTCAAGAATTGGGGTGGAGGTGAGAATCATATTGAAAATCTCTGCTTTGAACTAAAAAGATCGCATCCTGAGGTTCGGAACCTGATTCTGTGTTCCAGAGGTAAGAAGTTCCACAACAGATTGAAAACTTCTGGTCTTGACTTTATAACTGCTCCCTTAAAGATCAATTTTGATCCCCGATTTCTTTTCAGAATTATCAGGATCTGTAAAACAGAAAAAATTGACCTTATCCATCTTCATGACCCCAGGGCAATGGCGCTGGCTATACTTGCTGATAAATTCTCTAGCCTGCCTCCATTTGTTTTCAGCAAGAAGATCTCTTTTCCTGTAAAAAGAAGAAAGCAAACCCTGTACAAATACAATTACCCTAAGATCAAGAAACATTTGTGCGTCTCAGACCATACAAAGGAAATAGTGGCAGAAGCAGTAAAGGATCAGGGAAAGTTGCTCACTATCTATCACGGCACCAGGATTGACAACAAAAGTGATCAGACTCCATTTTTATTGAGAGAGAAATTCAACATTTTTCCGCAGCAAACCATAATTGGAAATATTGCTAATCACCACAAGGCTAAAAAATTAGAATCCTTTATTGAGGTCGCAAATGAACTTGTAAACAAAAGAAAAAAAACAGACTTCCATTTTGTTCAAATAGGGACCTTTACAGAGCGTACTCCTGCTTTAATAGAAAAAGTAAGGGAGCTCAAGCTGGAGGAAAATGTCCATTTTCTGGGATATACACCTAATGCTTCTAATTTCTTACCACAGTTTGACATCACCCTTATTACTTCTTCAAATGAAGGTATGCCACAGGTGATCTACGAATCATTTTATCATAAGGTTCCTGTAGTAAGCACAAATGTGGCCGGTATTCCGGAAGTAATTGAGAGTGAGGTTACGGGATTACTGGCCGAGAAATTCGACCATGTGAAATTAAGTCAGCATATCCTATCTTTGCATGACCAACCCGAAAGAATAAAGAAAATGACGGGGCTTTCAAATAAAAGGTTATTTGAAAATTTTACTACCCTAAAAATGGCCGAAAGAACACTCGACGAATATAAAAAGATCATCTATGGACTTTAATGAAGAAATAAACAATGCGTTAACCGTCATGAAAAGAGGGGGGATCATCCTCTACCCTACAGATACTGTTTGGGGAATTGGCTGTGATGCGACCCATGCAGATGCCATAGATAAGATCTACAGGCTGAAGAAGAGAAGTGAGACCAAAGCCATGATCTGCCTAGTTTCTGATTTCAAAATGCTGAACCAGTATGTAGAAGATGTGCCTGAAGTTGCTTATGATATCCTGAAATATGCCGCGAAACCTACAACCATAATCTATGATCAACCTATTCGTGTGGCAGAGAATTTAGTAGGTGAAGATAACACCCTCGGAATTCGCGTGACCAAAGATGAATTTTGTCAGAAACTTATCAGGAAAATGAAGCGTCCTCTGGTCTCCACCTCAGCAAATCTCAGTGGGGAACCTACCCCAGAATCCTTCCATGAAATCTCCCCGGAAATTTTAAAAGGTGTAGACTATGTAGTAAATTTGCAGCAGTCAAAAAAGACGGCCAAACCTTCGGCTATCATTAAGCTGAGCAATGACGGAAAGGTTCAGGTGATAAGGAAGTAAAGAATCTGTTTGTTATAAATACGCCACGAATACACGAATAAATATGGCCAACATCCTGTACAAAGATGAAAGTTATGCTGTTGTTGGGGCTCTGTTTGAAGTGTATAATCATATTAGAAGTGGTTTTTCGGAAATAGTTTATAAAGATGCTTTGGAGTATGAATTCCGGGCTAGGAATATAAAATATTCCCGAGAAAAGGAATATGCTGTTATTTATGAAGATCAAGTACTCCCTCATAAATTTTATGCTGATTTTGTTATTGAGGACGAAATTATTTTTGAAGTGAAATCTTTAGAAAATTTACATGACAAACATCTTTACAGTGCTTAAATTATTTAAAAGTATCAAGCTGCCGACTGGCTATTTTAGCAAATTTCCACAAAGACCTGCTTGACCATCGAAGAATCATTTTATAATATCATTCGTGAATTCGTGGCAAAAAAGCTAAGAAGCTGAAAAAGAACAACAACGTGAATAACTACAAACAAGCCCTCACCAACAATATTTTCAAGGTAATCTCTCTTGCAGCCAAAGAACTTCAGCTGGAGAGCTATGTAATAGGAGGCTTTGTTCGCGATTATATATTGCAACGCGGTGAACATAAAGATATTGATATTGTTGCTGTTGGCAGTGGCATTGAACTGGCAAAAAAGGTTTCAGAACTACTTCCACATAAACCCAAGGTACAGATCTTCAAGAATTACGGTACCGCCATGCTGCGCGCTTACGACCTGGAAGTAGAATTTGTAGGGGCCCGAAAAGAGAGTTATTCTGAAGAAAGCCGAAATCCCGAGGTGGAAAGCGGAACGCTTGAAGATGACCAGAACCGGAGGGATTTTACCATAAATGCCCTCGCCCTGAGTCTTAACGAAGATACCTACGGCGACCTGCTTGATCCTTTCGAGGGTTTGAAAGATCTTAGCGCCGGAGTCATTCGCACGCCACTTGACCCCGATATCACCTATTCAGATGACCCGTTACGTATGCTGAGGGCTATCCGGTTTGCATCACAGCTTGGCTTCAGGATCGAAAAAGGTTCCCTGGAGGCAATTTCCCGGAACAGGAATAGAATTAAAATAATTTCGAAAGAGAGAATTGTAGACGAGCTCAACAAGATCCTGCTTTCTGAAAAACCTTCCGTAGGGTTCAGTCTGCTGCACAAAACCGGATTATTGCGATTCATCCTTCCAGAACTCACTGCCTTGGAAGGAATTGACGAAATCGAAGGACAGCGTCACAAAGATAACTTTTGGCATACCCTGGAAGTAGTGGACAATATCGCGGAAAATACTGATGACCTGTGGTTGCGATGGGCTGCACTTTTACATGACATTGGAAAAGCCCCAACCAAAAAATTTGACGAAAGCCTGGGATGGACCTTCCACGGTCACGAATTCGTGGGTTCAAAAATGGTGTACAAACTCTTCAAACGCCTTAAAATGCCACTGAACGAAAAAATGAAATTCGTTCAGAAAATGGTACTAATGAGTTCCCGACCTATTGTTCTGGCTCAGGATGTCACAGATTCTGCCGTGCGCAGACTGATCTTTGATGCAGGAGATAACATTGAAGATCTAATGACCTTATGTGAAGCTGATATTACGACAAAGAACCCGAGACGTTTCAAAAAGTACCACAACAATTTTAAAAAGGTTCGCAAAAAGATAAAAGAAGTTGAAGAACGGGACCATGTACGAAATTTTCAACCGCCAGTTTCGGGAGAAGAGATCATGGAGACCTTCGACATCAAACCTTCCCGCGAGATCGGGATCATAAAAGACGCGATCAAAGAAGCTATACTTGAAGGGGAAATCCCAAATGAATACGAAGCTGCCAGAGGTTATATGCTTAAAAAAGGTAAAGAAATTGGTTTAATACCCAAATAACGGGTTAACGCCCTCCCCTATGAATTATCTTATTTTTTTAAAGCAATGAAAGACAATAAAAAAGTGGTTTACTGGCTGTTTACCGGCTGTTTCCTCATCTTCATCATGGTCATCGTTGGCGGGATCACCCGCCTAACCAACTCGGGATTATCCATTTCAGACTACAAGCTCATTACAGGTACCATTCCCCCTATGAACGAACAGGAATGGAACGAAGCGTTTGACCTATACAAGCAGTACCCTGAATATCAAAAGTTGCATTCTCATTTTACCCTGGAGGATTTTAAGGGTATTTATTTCTGGGAATGGCTGCACCGGGTTATTGGAAGGGCTATTGGCCTGGTTTTCATCATTCCTTTCCTGTATTTCCTGTTTACCAAACAATTGTCTGGCCCCACAATCAGAAAATCACTGGTACTCCTGGCCCTGGGCGCTTTCCAGGGGTTCATGGGATGGTATATGGTAAAAAGTGGCCTGGTAGACATCCCGGCGGTAAGCCATTACCGGCTGGCAGCTCACCTCATGACTGCCTTCATTACTTTCGCCTACGCCTTCTGGGTAGCTATGGACCTGCTCTACCCAAAGAAGAAATTAGTAAATAAGAGTTTTAGAAACCTTTTATGGGTGGGAATGATCATACTCCTGCTGCAGATCGTATGGGGTGCTTTCGTGGCCGGGCTTGATGCGGGTTGGATCCACAATACCTGGCCAAAAATGACCGGCGGGGAATGGATACATGAGACCGTGTACATCGAACAAAATCCGGTGTGGCGAAACTTTATTGAAGGCAAAAGCGGGGTTCAGTTCGTGCATAGATATCTCGCCTATATTGTGGTGGCCGTGATCCTTTATATTTGGTACAAATCAAAAGATATGGCTCTTACCCTTCCGCAGAAAAGAGGAATACAGTGGCTGGTAGGTTTAGTGTTTTTTCAGTTCCTGTTGGGGGTATTAACCCTCATCTATGCCGTACCGGTTTGGTTGGGAGTGGCCCACCAGGTGGGGGCATTTTTTCTTTTAACGGCAATGACCTTTACCCTGCACAGATTTAGCAGATAGATGGGATTTCCCATCTAAAAACGTATCTTTGCAAACCAATTTTTTGATTTATGCTATACAGATTCAGAGTTATTTTAGATGCGGAAGAGGATGTGTTTCGGGACATTGAGATCATGGCCGATAACACTTTGGAGGATCTGCATAACACTATTTTACAATCCTTTGGTTTTGACGGAACCGAGATGGCCTCTTTCTACATTAGTGACGACGACTGGAACCAGGGCGAAGAAATTTCGCAGTTTGACATGGCTGAAGGCGGAAGCTCTATTCGCCTGATGAATGAAACCACACTTGATGACGTTGTAAATGAATCACAGACAAAACTGATCTATGTCTATGATTTCCTGAGCATGTGGACCTTCCTGGTAGAACTTGCCGAAATTGCTGAACCCGATCCTCAAATGGACTATCCTAACCTCATGTTCGTTCATGGGCAGTTGCCCACTACAGCTCCAGAAAAAGAATTCCAGGCAGAAGACGATGAACTCGGATTGGAATTTGACGACGACTATGATGTGGATGATTACGACGACCTTTCTTTTGATGAGAACTGGAACTAGCCAAAGGTAAATTTTAGTTAAAAATCTTCTTTTCTTTTTTAATATCTTGCTGCCCGGCCGGGAAATCCCTGTGCCTAATCGGCAATTTCAATTTAACCTTATATGATCAATTTATATAACGCTCACATTGACTCGTTATCTATTCACCGCGTGGGAAACAAGAGTCGCAACGAGAATATTTTTCTTTCTGCACAACCTTTCCAGTTGAACGATGAGATCACTCCCCTTATCAAAGAATATTTCCTGAAGCCTTTTCGGGAAAAAGAGGAGAATTACTTCCAGTTTTCGAATGAGGTTGATATCGAATTCAATCCGTTGTACGACATCTGTAACAAGATCTTTGACAATCCGCAGGACATTCACGCCCAGTCAAAAAAAATCACCACGCTGCTTTTTGAACAATCGGCCCATCCGCATATCAAAAGCGGAGAAGTTTACGTGGTTTTCTTTGACAACATGATGCTGGATAATGAAAAGACCACCGCCATCGGGATCTTTAAATCTGAATTGAAGCACGATTTCCTTCAGTTCCAGGAAAAGGAAAGTATCCTGGAGATGATCATTCAGCAGGGAATTAACCTGAACAAGCTTGACAAGGGCGCGTTGATCTTCAACAAGAACCGGGAGGAAGGCTACAAGATCCTTTCGGTAGATTCAAATAAATATGATACCAAGTACTGGTTAGAAAATTTCCTCGGAGTGGATGTTCTTGCTGATGAGAATTTCAACACGAAAAAATACCTGAAGTTCTGCCAGAACTTCGCCAAAGATGTGGTCCTTCCTGCGGAAGATAAAAAGGAAGAAGTGATGTTCATGAACCGAAGTGTGGATTACTTTGCCAAGAATGATGATTTTGAAGAGAGCGCGTTCCTGAATTCGGTTATTGACAACCCGGCTTTGATTCCTGAATTCCAGAACTACAAAACTGAGAAAGCTCCGAAATATAAAATCGAAGACCTCACAAATTTTCCTATTTCCAATACTGCGGTTTCGGCTGCCCGAAAATCAATAAAGAACACCATAAACCTCGATACGAACATACAGATCAAAATGGATTTCATCAATCCTGAATCTGCTGAAAAATTCGTGGAGAAAGGCTGGGATGAAGAAAGGCAGATGTATTACTACCTGGTGTACTTCAATAAGGAAAATAAAAGCTAGAAAAAGAATAAAGACCGCTACGCTGCAAGAAACAAGAATCAAAAGTAAGACTAAAAAGTAAAGGCTTTCAAAAATGTCATTTTTGGAAGCCTTTACTTTTTGTATTTCCTTAAACCTTAAAGACCTTTAAACAAGTCGCTTCATGTTTACGTCTTCATAATTTCTTTTTACAAAATCCAGAGCGGTTCTCAGGATCTGCCCCATGGAGCGCGCTCTTTTGAATTTCATATCATTAGAAAATTCATAGAGCTCTTTGCGCAATTGCTTCACATTATCCTCGTTCGAGATCTCGTCATTGAGAATACATCGCATCAATTCTTTATACCTGCTTTGGGCATTGATGATCCTCTTTGCCAGCAGGGATCGTTCTTCCCTCCTGTATTGTTCTATGGAAGATTCCTGAAGCTTATCTGAAACCAGCTGCACCATCTTGAAATTCTCTTTAAAAAATTGGGGACGATACACCTTGAGACTTCCTTCAAAACTTTGCTGGTCAAAATCGATAGCACGTATCTGGTATTCCACGTGATCAAAATCGTGGGTAGGGATAATCACGTAATTATAAGATCTCATATCTCCCAGCAACCTGATTGTACAGCGCTCATTGAACTTCACGAACTGTTTGGCGATCTGCGTCTTTGCCCGCTCATCACAATGTGGAAGTTCATCATCAATAAAAACATCTCCGGGAATCCCGGCTATGTGCTCTTCAATAAGTGTATCCCGGTAAACCAGGAAGTTGATACGGTGCGGGGAAAGTATGTGTTCAAACTCGAGTCCGTAAATACGAGAAGCATCAGCTTTTTTAACGTAGAAATAAGTGAAACTGTCATTTAAGACATTTCTGATCTTTATTCTGAAAGGTTTTGAATTTCCGAACGTGCAGTAGTCTATAGCATCCACATTGAGAAACTCCAGGGAATCATCACTTCCGTCTGAATGCAGGATAGTATACACCTGCTTTAGGCTGATATCGATATCATTTCGTTCATGATCGGCATAATAACATCTCACCCAAAAGGTATCTTCCTCATGCTGATCGTAAACGACTATGGAACCTGAAAACCGCAGCAGATCATCATAAAACACCGGTATTTTTATGTTGCGGTTATATTTTGCCAAATATTTATGAAACCGTTCGTTCACGGGAAAGGACGGCTTCTTTCTTGACATCAGTTTTTCTTCCATTCCTTGATTTTCCTCAAAAATAAGACTTCTTTTGGTTTAGCCATGTAACAAAACGTTAACTTGGGCGTCGAATGTTAAAAGCGGTAAGTATTTTGAACAAGATATTACAGATCAACAACCTCACGAAAAAGTACGGCCCGGTGACAGCCGTAAAGGACCTTTCTTTTACTATAGAGAAAGGAAATGTGTATGGCATTCTTGGCCCCAACGGGAGCGGGAAATCCACTACCCTGGGCGTGGTACTGAACGTGGTAAACAAGACTAGCGGAGATTTCCAGTGGTTCGACGGGAGAGAGAGCACCCACGACGCCTTAAAAAAAGTAGGAGCTATTATTGAGAGACCTAACTTCTATCCTTACATGACCGCAGCTCAGAACCTCGACCTGGTTTGTAAGATCAAGAATGTTCCTTCTGATAAGATCAACGAGAAATTGGAACTTGTAGGGCTGTTAGATCGTAAAGACAGTAAATTCCGGACCTTTTCACTGGGAATGAAACAGCGCCTGGCCATTGCCTCTGCTCTCCTCAATGACCCGGAGATCCTTATTCTGGACGAACCCACTAACGGGCTTGATCCCCAGGGGATCCATCAAATAAGAGAGATCATTACGAAAATTGCCAAAAACGGTACAACTATACTTCTAGCCTCCCATTTACTGGACGAGGTTGAAAAGGTATGTACCCACGTGGTGATCATTAGAAAAGGTGAAAAATTATACAGTGGCCCCGTGGACCAGATGAACGCAAGTTTTGGGTTCTTCGAATTAAAAGCTGCGGACAATGAGAGACTGAGTAAACTGCTGGAGGATCATCCTTCTTTCGGAAAGATCACCCACAAGGGAGAAATCCTGGTGGCTTTTTTAAATGAACCTCTGGAAGCAGAAGCTCTTAATAAATACCTTTTCGAAAACGGATTGGTGCTTTCGCAACTGGTAAAACGCAAAGAAAGCCTTGAAGAACAATTCTTACAGTTAACCAACCAAATCTCCGCCTAATGTTACGATTGCTCACTATAGAATACCATAAACTGCGTTACAGCAAATCTGCCAGGATTCTGGTCGCCACCTATTTTATTCTGATCACTTTTATTGCTCTTATCGCTTCAATTGAATTTAAATTTGGAGGAGTACAGTTTCGCGTGGCAGACCAGGGGATCTTTAATTTTCCTTACATCTGGCATTTCAACAGTTATATTGCCGCGATACTTAAGCTGTTCCTGGCCATTGTGATCGTTTCCATGATGTCCAACGAATATACTAACCGCACCTTAAAACAGAATCTTATTGATGGATTGAGCAAGAAAGAATTTGTGCTATCAAAATTCCTGACAGTAGTCTCTTTTGCTTTCCTCTCTACCGTTTTCCTGTTCATCGTATCAATGATCCTGGGGCTGTTTTTTTCTGATTACACCGAATTTTCTATCATTTTCTCAGATCTTGAGTACCTGCTGGCATACTTCATAAAACTTACCGGGTTTTTCGCTTTTTGCATGTTCCTGGGAATGCTGGTCAAGCGTTCAGCTTTTGCGCTTGGCTTTTTGTTTATCTGGTGGATCATGGAAAATATTGCCCGGGCAGTTATGGAGTATAAAATATTCCGGGATAGTGATATTGCTGAAAATATTGCGCAGTTCTTCCCACTGGAGTCCATGAGTCTGCTGGTAAAAGAACCTTTTTCACGCCTTAATGTCATACAGTCTGCCGCTACACAATTGGGCTCTGAGATCTCCAAAGATTACGCGATCCACTGGTACCAGTTACTCGTCGTTTGCCTTTGGACAGCAGCATTTGTATATCTTTCTTATGCACTGCTGAAAAAGCGGGACCTGTAGCCGGTTTTTTACTTCGGAAGGATTCTGAAAACAAATGAGTTAGGTGTGGTCTCCTTTTTGATAAGGTAAGCGAAATGGCTATTTTTGCAGCCACACAAACACCTACATGAAATTCAAAGTAAAATCAGAATTCAGTCCTACAGGAGACCAACCTAAAGCCATAGAGCAACTGGTTCAGGGAATAGACAGTAAGGAGAAATATCAAACATTGCTGGGGGTGACAGGATCGGGTAAAACCTTTACTGTTGCTAATGTAATAGAAGAAGTACAGAAACCTACCCTTGTGCTGGCCCACAACAAAACCCTCGCGGCCCAGCTTTATTCAGAATTTAAACAATTCTTCCCAGATAATGCGGTGGAGTATTTCGTGAGTTACTATGACTATTATCAGCCTGAAGCTTTCATCCCTACCTCAGGCACCTATATAGAAAAAGATCTTTCCATCAACGAAGAGATTGAAAAACTGCGATTGAGCACCACCTCTTCCCTGCTATCTGGAAGGCGAGATGTTATTGTGGTAGCTTCGGTTTCCTGCCTGTACGGGATTGGAAACCCGGTGGAATTTAAAAAGAACGTGATCTCAATTGAGAGGGATATGGTGATCTCCAGGACCCAGTTGCTTCACAAACTGGTACAAAGCCTGTATTCACGCACAGAAGCAGAGTTCTCCCACGGAAATTTTAGGATCAAAGGAGATACAGTGGACATCTATCCCAGTTATGCCGATAATGCCTTCAGAGTACACTTTTTCGGGGATGAGATAGAAGAGATCGAAGCATTTGACCCTGCGACCAACCAGATCATTGAGAAATACGATCGCCTCAATATTTACCCCGCCAACATGTTTGTGACCTCTCCTGATGTTTTAAAAGGAGCCATTACAGAGATCCAGGATGATCTTGTTAAACAGGTGGGTTACTTTGAAGAAATTGGAAAACACCTGGAAGCGAAAAGGCTGGATGAGCGGACCAATTTTGACCTGGAAATGATTCGGGAACTTGGGTACTGCTCGGGGATCGAGAACTATTCGAGGTACCTGGACGGGCGACTTCCTGGCACACGGCCTTTCTGCCTGTTGGATTATTTCCCTGATGATTACCTGATGGTGGTAGATGAAAGTCACGTGACCATTCCGCAGGTACATGCCATGTATGGCGGGGACAGGTCGAGAAAGGAAACCCTGGTGGATTACGGCTTCAGGTTACCGGCAGCAATGGATAACCGACCATTAAAATTCGAGGAGTTTGAGGCGCTACAGAATCAGGTGATCTATGTGAGTGCTACCCCTGCAGATTACGAACTGCAAAAATCAGAAGGAATATACATTGAACAGGTGATACGTCCTACCGGATTACTGGATCCTGTGATAGAAGTAAAACCGAGTCTCAACCAGATCGATGACCTGATCGAGGAAATGCAGCAGAGGATAGAGAAAGATCAAAGGATCCTGGTGACCACTCTTACTAAGAGAATGGCCGAGGAATTGACAAAATATTTAACCCGGATCAACATAAGGTGCCGGTACATCCACTCAGATGTTGACACCCTTGAACGGGTGGAGATCATGCAGGACCTTCGAAAGGGGATTTTTGATGTTCTTGTTGGAGTAAACCTGTTAAGAGAAGGACTCGACCTGCCGGAAGTTTCGCTGGTAGCCATCCTGGATGCTGATAAGGAAGGATTCCTGCGCAGTAACAGGTCCCTCACCCAAACCATTGGTAGGGCCGCCCGTCATCTGGAAGGAAAAGCGATCATGTATGCCGATAAGATCACAGACAGTATGCAGAAAACGATCGACGAAACCAATTATCGCAGGGAAAAACAGCTCAAGTACAACGAAGAGAACAACATTACTCCTACCGCCCTTAAAAAGTCTTTTGAGAACATTTTGGTTAAGAGCAAGCCGGAACCTTATATTTATGAGGTCGCTCCTGATCTCAAAGCTGCGGAAGCCGAAACGGAATTCTTCAGCAAACCACAGCTCGAGAAAAGGATCCGTGAGAAACGAAAAGCCATGGAAGCCGCTGCAAAAGAATTGGATTTCATGACTGCCGCGAAGCTTCGGGATGAGATTAAAATGCTGCAGGAAAAGGTACAGGAAGCCTCTTGAAAATAATTTTAATCAGTTGTAAATCAATGGGATAAATTATTATATTTATCCCATTCTTTTTTCTAACAACCGCCTCCCTTTTATTTTTCGAGCATGAATAGAAACTTCATTTTTGGAGCAGTATTACTTATGTCCTTTTTTACAGGGCAGGCGCAGGTTGGGATTAACACCACAAACCCAAAAGCACAGTTGGATATCGCCATAGCTGATCCGGATACACCGGGCAGTACAGATGGGATCTTAATTCCGAGGGTGTCCCGGTTTCCGGCGAACAACCCTTCCGCAGAACAACATGGAATGCTCCTATTTCTGAAAACAGGAACAACAGATTTCCCTGAGGGATTCTATTTTTGGAATGCCGTGAATAATACCTGGACAGCGGTAACAGGTAAAGCGACTTCCGACTTTTACAAAGTGGGTACAACAGCTGCTGCCACAAGTCAGAAGGAGGCTATTTTCAGAACTGGAAATGTGAACATTGGCGGGGAAGCGGAAAATGTAAAGTTAAAGGTCGTTGTTAGTCCTACTGAAGATTTCCTCACCAAAACCGGGTTGGAGGTCGAAAATGCCAGCAGCACTCCCACGAATGTTACTTATGGGATCCTGAGCACCAATAAAACTATCACTGCCGATAGGAAATATGGCATCAAAAATACGGTAACAGCCAGTGGAACAGGGATACATTACGGCATCTACAACGAAACCAACCAGAATACCAATGAAGAGATCTACGGAATTTACAATGACGTGGGAAAAACATTTGGAGCTACAAAAAATCACTATGGCATCTACAACAAAATAGGAACCGTGCAGGGAACCGGTTTTGTCTACGGCATTTATAGTGCAGCCTTTGGGAATGATCCAAAAAAGCTGTTTGCAGGCTATTTTGCAGGGCGAGTAGGAATTGGGACAGACCCGGCAGTTGAGTATATCCTCCCCGGCACCAGGGGAACCCAGGACCAAATTCTAATGACAGATGCATCAGGCACCGTAAGTTGGAAGCATAATAATACCAGGACTTACACCTCAACTACTTCGGCAACGGGTAATTATTCCATCCCGGATGAAACCTTTACTCTGCGAATAAATAACCAGGTAAGCGGAGTGACCATTCCGGATGCCGCCGCCAATAAAGGCAGAGTTATTTACCTGATCAACTGGCCTGGAAATTCTGTAAAGACATTGACATTCCTGAACGGCAACGATCTTTTTGACATTACCACCAACTCTACTGTTACCACCATCAGCGGCGGACAAAAGATGATGATACAGAGTGCGGGTAATCGATGGATCCTACTGGATAAATAAAAATCTACCTAAAAATATCAGGCTAAAGTTCCTTGTAAAAGGATAATCTTTTAGTGCCTCCAAATGAATCTGGCAGCAATTCATTTATTGCAAATCTATTTCCCAACCAAATCTCCATTTTTGATTTCAACCATAATGCTGTCACAAATCACCTCCACCTTCAACTGAAGTTTCATTCTTAAGGGCTTGAGCCCAAACCAGCTGCCACGAACAAAAAACCCAAGGAAAAATAAGCCTTCTTATCCTTTTTATGATCACCTTACGCGAGCTCATTCTTTTTATAAATCTCTACCTTTTTATCTGTTTTTTCTAAACGTATTCTCACATCTACAGCAGTCAGGTCTTTTTTAGTTGCCATTAAAGGATTAAGATCCAGCTCTGCAATTTCGGGCGCCACCGTCAACAGTTTGGAGATCTTTCCGATGGTTTCAGCAAATAATTTAATGTTGATACCGGCCTGACCTCTAATCCCTTTTAAGATCGGAGCTGCTTTTAGATCTGTGATCATCTTTAAAGCCTCTTCTTCTGAAACAGGGATCATTGTAGCACTTACATCTTTCAATACTTCCACAAAAATACCTCCGAGTCCGCATAAAATGACATGAGGATAGTTCGTTTCCTTTTTGGCTCCAATGAATAGCTCCATTCCCTTGATCATCGGCTGTATCATTACAGCAGTTGCTCCTTCGATCTGCATCAGCTTATCAAAGCCTGTCTGTAGTTCAGATTCTTTGGACACATTCAGAAGTACCCCGCCGACATCAGATTTGTGCAATGGCCCCTCAACTTTTAGAACGACAGGATAAGTGACCGAAGTTATTGCCTTTTTAAGATCCTCTTCATTCCTGACCTCATGTGGAGTGGCAAACTTCACTCCGGCATATTTCAGCAAACTTATGGCAGCTTCAGTTGACATGTAACCATCCGGAAGTTTGTCCACCAGTTCCCTGACTTCCGAAAAATGTTCGAAAACTAGATCATTAGCTTTTCCATTTGACGGATTATGGTTGTAGACCTTAGCCAAAGCACTTCCGAAGAGCACTTCATCAGGAAAGGCAACATTTCCCATCTTTATGAAATTTTCAATTTCATTCTTCACATTGACCACAGATGGTAGAATTGCATAGATCGGTTTTTCAGAAGATTTTATTCTCTCATTCAACACTTGATAAACATCATCCACAGCTGTTAAACCAGGACTTCCAAAAATGACTATCATAGCATCAATCCGGGGACTGGATTCACAATATTCAAGAATTGCCTTTAACTGCCCGGCATTGCCTGTAGCCAAAAAATCAATTGGATTGGAGACCGAGGAGCCATCAAAGAGTTGATCCAATAGGGTCTCACTTTCTTTACCTTCTAAATGAGGAATTTCTAATCCGTTCTTGGACAAGACATCTGTCAGCATTACAGCAGGC
>CAZVKA010000049.1:0-17688 GCA_964627595.1 uncultured Flavobacteriaceae bacterium
TGATTGGAGAGGGTACCTGGATAGGATCGAATGTGACGATTATGGAAGGGGCACGTATAGGGAAAAATTGTAATATTTTTCCGGGAGCCGTTATTTCTGCTGTTCCGCAGGACAAGAAATTTGATGACGAAGATACGACCACAGAGATCGGGGATAATACCACCATCAGGGAGTGTGTTACCATTAACCGTGGTACTACAGACCGTATGACCACCAAGATCGGGAAGAATTGCTGGATCATGGCTTACTGCCATATCGCTCATGATTGTGTGGTAGGCGATAACTGTATATTTTCAAACAACAGTACCCTGGCCGGCCATATTAATGTCGGTGATTATGTGGTTTTGGCGGGAATGGCCGCCATTCAGCAGTTTTGCAGCATTGGAAGTCACGCTTTTGTGACTGGGGGATCTTTAGTACGTAAAGACGTACCTCCTTTCGTGAAGGCCGGGCGAGAGCCGCTTTCTTACGTGGGAGTGAATTCCATCGGATTGCGAAGAAGAGGTTTTTCTACTGAAAAGATCCGGGAGATCCAGGATATTTACCGTATCCTGTATCAGAAGAATTACAACAACTCCCAGGCTGTAGCTATCATTGAAGCTGAAATGGAAGCTACTCCCGAAAGAGATGACATCTTAGAGTTTATAAAGAATTCCCAGCGAGGGATCATGAAAGGTTATTTTAGTTCTAATTAATACAGAAAATAATGGCAAGTACAAGCGATATCAGAAACGGTCTTTGCATTCGTTACAACCACGATATATTTAAGATCATTGAATTTTTACACGTAAAACCCGGGAAAGGACCCGCTTTTGTTCGTACCAAACTCAAGAGTGTGACAACCGGAAAGGTGATCGATAATACCTTCTCTGCAGGTCACAAGATCGAGGATGTAAGGGTGGAAACTCATAAATTCCAGTTCTTGTATAATGATGGGGAATTCTATCATTTTATGAATACTGAAGATTACACGCAGATCAGGCTTACCGAAAGCGCATTGGATGCACCCGGACTTTTAAAAGAAGGGGAAGTGGTAACTATTTTGATCAATACCGAAGATCAAATGCCGCTTTCTGTAGAGATGCCGGCCAGTGTGATCCTGGAAGTAACTCATACAGAGCCCGGTGTGAAAGGTAACACTGCTACCAACGCCACCAAGCCTGCAACCGTTGAGACCGGGGCAGAGGTGAACGTACCTTTATTCATCAACGAAGGCGATAAGATCAAGATCGAGACTGAAAAAGGCACCTATAAAGAAAGGATCAAGGAATAAGAGGAAAGGGCATTGAAAAATGCCTTTTTTCATGCTTCTTAATTTTACACTGTAAATGAAGTTTCCACAAAAATATACACTCGAGCAGATCGCGACCATTATTTCTTCGGAATTTGTGGGCGATGCAAACTTTCCAGTTTACGGAATGAACGAGATCCATGTCGTGACCCCGGGGGACATCGTATTTGTTGATCATCCGAAGTATTACGACAAGGCTTTGAATTCAGCTGCGACGGTAATTCTTATCAACAAAAAAGTAGAATGTCCTGAAGGGAAAGCTTTGCTTATTTCAGATGATCCCTTCAGAGATTTCAATAAGCTTACGAAGTATTTCAAACCTTTCGAAAGTGCTTCTGCTTCCGTTGCTCTTTCCGCAGAAATTGGGGAAGGTACCGTGATCCAGCCTAATACATTTGTAGGGAACAATGTGAAGATCGGGAAAAATTGCATTATTCACTCCAATGTGAGTCTATACGACAATACGATGATCGGGGATAATGTGATCATCCATGCAGGAACAGTTTTAGGAGGTGATGCTTTCTACTATAAAAATCGTCCCGAAGGTTTTGATAAATTGATCTCCGGCGGAAGGGTAGTCATTGAAGATGATGTGGAGATTGGTGCGAACTGTACCATTGATAAGGGCGTTACCGGTGATACTACGATTAAAAAAGGAACCAAACTGGATAATTTGATCCAGGTGGGGCACGACACGGTGATTGGTGAAAAATGTCTTATTGCTTCGCAGGTAGGTATTGCAGGTGCTGTAGTGATCGAAGATGAGGTCACTGTTTGGGGACAGGTTGGGTTCCGCAGTGGAATTACCGTTAAAAAAGGCGGTGTGATGATGGGGCAGGCCGGCATTACCAAATCAACAAAAGAAAATACCATTTACACAGGGAATCCAGCAATGGAATCAAGGGCAAAGCTTAAAGAGTTGGCACTTTTGCGGCAATTGCCTAAATTGATCGAAAATTTAAAAGGTTGATATGAGCGTAGATGCAAAAGAATGCGTAGAGAGTTTTTACACATCAGATTTTTACAAGAACCCGGAAACTATCAAGGAATATCTTCATCCAGACGCAGAGTTATTCTGGAACAGTAGTGCCGGTTTTCATAAGCTGAAGTTTCAGGAGATCTGTGACATTTCTAAGGAACTTACCCGTTCTTTTGATTCACTTAGGGCAGATATCAGTCACTTGTTAAAAGAAGACAGTACAGTGACCATCAGGTTTACGTATTACGTACGAACTATTGAAAATCCTGATGAAGAACTTCCCATGGCTCATTTTATTGCCATTTGGCAGTTGAAGGACGGAAAGATGTTCAAGGGGCACCAAATTAGTCAGCAGGCTGATGACAGCCCCGAAAACCTCGATTCTTTCCTTCCCAATTAATTAGAAAATACCTTTAGGTTTTCCTTTATAAAAACCTATTTTTGTAACACAAAATTCAAAAATCAACTATGAGCGTTTTAGTTAATAAAGATTCAAAAATAATTGTTCAGGGATTTACCGGAAGTGAAGGTACTTTTCACGCCGGGCAAATGATAGAATATGGAACCAACGTAGTAGGTGGTGTGACTCCTGGAAAAGGGGGTCAAAAGCACCTTGACAAACCTGTTTTCAATACTGTGGAAGATGCAGTAAAAGAAACCGGGGCCGATGTTTCCATTATTTTTGTTCCGCCTGCATTTGCAGCCGATGCTATTATGGAAGCCGCCAACGCGGGTATCAAAGTGATCATTACCATTACAGAAGGTATTCCTGTTGCCGATATGATCAAGGCTACAGATTATATTAAAGACAAAGACTGTAGATTGGTAGGACCTAACTGCCCGGGAGTGATCACTCCTGAAGAAGCTAAGGTTGGGATCATGCCAGGATTCGTTTTCAAAAAAGGTAAAGTAGGAATCGTTTCAAAGTCTGGAACCCTTACTTATGAAGCAGCAGACCAGGTTGTAAAACAAGGTTTAGGGATCACCACCGCCATTGGAATTGGAGGAGACCCTATCATTGGAACCACCACAAAAGAAGCTGTTGAATTATTGATGAACGATGATGAAACAGAGTGCATTGTAATGATCGGTGAGATTGGCGGACAGCTGGAAGCCGATGCGGCCAAATGGATCAAGGAAAACGGGAATAAGAAGCCAGTAGTAGGTTTTATTGCCGGTGAAACTGCACCAAAAGGTAGAACAATGGGGCACGCAGGTGCCATCGTTGGCGGAAGCGATGATACAGCCGAAGCTAAGAAGGCCATCATGCGTGAATGCGGAATTAACGTGGTTGATTCTCCTGCAGAGATCGGAAAAAAAGTGAAAGAAGTGATGGGATAATTTCCCTGACTGACTCCAAAATAGAATAAACCTCCGTGGTTTGCTGATTGAGAAATTGGGAACGTACGGAGGTTTTTTTATAGTAAAACCCCGCTTTTACTATATTTGAATTAAATTAAAACCTGACCAGGAAAACATAATTAAACAATATGAAATTATTAGAAGGAAAAAATGCCATTATTACCGGTGCCAGCAGGGGTATTGGTAAAGGGATCGCAGAAGTATTTGCCAAGCATGGAGCTAATGTTGCTTTTACCTACAGCTCTTCGGTCGAGGCAGCCAATGAACTTGAAAAAGAACTCCAGGAATTAGGGGTAAAAGCCAAAGGATATAAATCAAATGCAGCCGACTTTGAGGAAGCTCAGGAGTTGGTGAAAAATGTAGTTGATGACTTTGGAAGCATTGATATTCTTGTGAACAATGCGGGGATCACCAAAGACAATCTTTTGATGCGCATGAGCGAAGAGGATTTCGACAAGGTGATCGAGGTGAACCTAAAATCGGTCTTCAACATGACCAAAGCCGTACAGCGCACCATGTTGAAACAGCGTCATGGAAGCATCATCAACATGAGCAGTGTGGTTGGTGTGAAAGGAAACGCCGGTCAGGCGAATTACGCAGCCTCTAAAGCAGGAATGATCGGGTTCTCCAAGTCTATGGCCCTTGAATTAGGTTCCCGAAATATCAGAACCAATGTGATCGCTCCCGGCTTTATTGAAACCGAAATGACCGGAAAACTTGACGAGAAAGTTGTGGAAGGCTGGAGAGAAGCTATTCCTTTGAAAAGAGGAGGTACACCAGAAGATATCGCGAATGCCTGCGTCTTCCTTGGAAGTGACCTGAGCGCATATGTTACCGGCCAGGTGCTTAACGTGGACGGTGGAATGCTTACCTAAAAATTTTGCCCGCCTTTGCTTTGTAAAGGCGGGATTTTTATGGCATTCCCTGGCAAACCACTCTGCTTTAATACAATCTAAATGCCAACAACTACTGTATTACTGATTATTCTTGCACTGTTTGTGGCGCTGGCACTTGCAGCTTTTCAGTATTTCTACAAGGCGAAAGGAGGCAGGGTGCAAAATTCAATCTTTACGTTGCTTCGATTTATCAGCCTGTTTTCGGTGTTGTTGCTGCTAATCAACCCAAAAATTAGAAATGTAGAGTATTTTACCGAAAAACCACGGTTATTGGTTGCAGTCGATAATTCAGCTTCTATTGCCCACCTTGAAAATGCTGGGAGGGTTCGGGATTTTGTGAGTTCCATTACCGATGATCAGGAACTTAAAGAACGGTTTGATGTGCAGGTTTTTGGTTTTGGAAAAGATGTCACCAAAGATCCTGAGCTTCTGTTTACAGATCAGCAATCGAATATTCCTCGCGTATTTAAAGAACTGAGGGATCTCTATGAAAATTCAAGGGCGCCGACAATTCTAATCTCAGACGGTAATCAAACCCTGGGAGAAGAATTTGTTTATTCGGCGGCAGGATACCCCCAACCGGTTCATCCTGTAGTGGTAGGAGATACCAGTGCATTTCGGGATCTACTTGTCACTGGGCTGAATACCAACAAATATGCTTTTTTTAAAAACAAGTTTCCCGTGGAAGTCATGCTTTCCTACGTAGGAAAGGGAGCCGTGGACAGCCGATTAAAAATTAGCCGGAATGGTCAAACTCTATTTTCACGGGAGATTTCCTTCAATGAGATGGACAATGCTTCAGTAATAGCAACAGATCTACCGGCTTCTGCTGTGGGGGTGCAGAAATATACTGTAGAGATTCAGCCTTTTTCCGAAGAAGAAAATACCCTCAACAACAGCAAACAATTCGCTATTGAAGTAGTAGATGAAAGGACGAAGATCCTCTTATTATATGATATTTTGCATCCTGATTTGGGGGCATTAAAGAAATCGATAGAAACGAACGAACAACGTGAGGTCATCCTTCAAAAAATAGGAGAAGAACAGGTAAGGCTTGACGATTATCAATTGATCATCCTTTACCAGCCCAATTCCCGTTTTTCAGCAATTATGGGAAGTATACGGGAGAAAGGTAAAAACCTTTGGATCATTACCGGACCTGATACAGACTGGCGAATGCTCAATGAGGGGCAGAAGGTCTTAAAGCAGGAGATCACCCGCCAGACCGAGGAATTTCAGCCGGTGTACAACAGTAATTTCGGGTTATTTCAGAATGAAGATATTGGGTTTTCTAATTTTCCACCTTTAACCGGTAGTTTTGGAGAATTGAGAATAATAAGGGACCTGAACATTTTACTTTTTAGGCAACAACAGGGAATAAAAACGACAGAACCTTTATGGGCTATTTCAGAAGAAGAGGGTCTAAAATCAGCATTTTTACTCGGTTCGGGGCTATGGCAATGGCGAAGCCATGTTTTCAGGGAACAGGAATCCTTTGAACCTTTTGACAGGTTCATAGGGAAAGTGGTGCAATTCCTGACCTCAGGAAAACGAAAAGACCGCCTTGTTATCTCGTATGAACCCCTCTATCACAGCAATCAAGATATAAAGATCAAGGCAGAGTTTTTTGACCGTAATTATGTATTTGATCCTGATGCTGAGATTATATTGGAAATTATGGACGAAGCCTCGGGGAAGGTACGTCAAATTCCCTTTTTGCTTAGGAACAGCCATTATGAGGTGAATCCTGGTGCTCTTTCCCCAGGTGAATATTCGTTTACAGTAATTGTTTCTGGAGAGAGCCTGGCCAGAGCAGGAAGTTTCAGCCTGTCTTCATTTGATGTAGAAAAACAGTTTTCACGAGCTAATCTTGTCGCAATGCGCTCATTGGCAGAAGATGAAGGAGGGCAGGTATATTTTTTAGATAACTCGGAAAAGCTCAAAACACAATTACTTAACACCAATTCTTATCTTCCAGTACAAAAAAGCCGTGAAAACACCGTACCTTTGATCGACTGGTATTATTTACTGGGGATCATTATCATTTCTTTAGGAGCAGAATGGTTTCTTCGTAAATATTACGGGTATATTTAATTTTTAACACATTATTACTATGGACAAATTACCCAAAATTGGGTTACCAATTTTATTTTTAGGTATTATCTTAATTATCGTTATTGCAAAATCTACTGTCACGATAGACTCGGGGGAAGCCGGGGTTCTATATAAAACTTTTGGTGGCGGTGTGGTGACCGATGAGCCTCCACTTAGTGAAGGATTTCATTTTGTGGCACCCTGGAACAAAGTTTTTGTATACGAAGTGAGACAGCAGTCACTCGATGAGAAAATGCAGGTGCTTTCTTCTAATGGTTTGGAGATTAAACTCGATGCTTCCATTTGGTTTCAGCCAGATTATGAAGACCTGGGATCGCTTCACAAAGAAAGAGGTGAAGCTTATGTACAAAGGGTTTTACAGCCGGCGGTACGTTCTGCAGCACGGGCTGTGGTTGGTAGATATAATCCTGAGCAGCTTTACGCCAGTAAAAGAGAAGCCATACAACAGGAAATTTTTGAAGAAACGCAAAAACTACTTCAAGATCAGTACGTGCAAATAAACGAAGTTTTAGTTCGTGACGTTTCTTTACCCGCCACTATTAAAGATGCTATTGAAAGAAAGCTACGCCAGGAACAGGAATCCCTGGAGTATGAATTTCGTTTGACAAAGGCCCAACAGGAAGCCGAAAGACAGCGTATAGACGCTGAAGGTAAGGCACGTGCCAATAGAATTCTGGATGCCTCTTTAACTCCATTGGTACTGCGTGAAAAAGGAATACAAGCAACGGTTGAGCTTGCCAAATCACCTAATGCCAAAGTGGTTGTAATAGGCTCTGGCGACGACGGAATGCCGTTGATTCTCGGTAACAACTAAAGAAATCTGAAAAACTTGGATTTTTTCTTTGGTTTTCAAGATTATTCAGTAATTTCGCTTCAAATAATGAAAGCACAACAACTACATCATCATCATTCTCATTTGTTCGCTCTTGCGAGGTGAGATTGATATGTGTATAACCCATATATTTTTAAACCCGTTTGAGCAGCTCAAACGGGTTTTTTTATTTTCCCACCTGGCCTGCTCAAATTAAATTTCAAAAACCAATGAATAAATTACGAGTAGCAGTACAGAAGTCAGGACGGCTTCACGATGATTCCCTGAAGTTGTTAAAAGATGCCGGAATTTCAATCGATAACGGCAAGGAACAGTTAAAAGCGACTTCGGGTAATTTCCCTCTCGAAGTTTTTTATCTGCGAAATGGAGATATCCCGCAATACCTAAGGGATGGAGTAGTGGATGCCGCCATTATTGGAGAAAATGTACTTATTGAAAAAGGAGAGGATATTATTACGGCAGAGAAACTTGGCTTCTCCAAGTGCAGGGTGTCCCTGGCGGTTCCAAAATCTGCCGATTATTCCAGTCTGCAGGATCTCGATGGAAAGAGGATCGCTACCTCTTATCCTAATACGGTAAATAACTATCTCTCCAAAAAGGGAATTTCAGGAGATCTTCATATCATCAACGGTTCTGTTGAGATCGCTCCAAATATTGGGCTTGCAGATGCAATTTGTGATATTGTTTCGAGTGGGAGCACCTTGTTCAAAAATAATCTCAAAGAAGTAGAAGTAATGCTTCAAAGTGAGGCGGTATTGGCCGTTTCCCCGCAGATCTCGGCGGAAAGGGAGGAAATCCTTAAGAAGTTGCAGTTCAGGATCAGAGCAGTGCTTAGGGCCAGGAAATCCAAGTACATCCTCATGAATGTTCCAAATTCCAGACTGGATTCGGTAATTAAACTCCTTCCCGGAATGCGTAGCCCCACAGTTCTTCCTTTAGCCGAAGAAGGCTGGAGTTCTTTACATACTGTTATTTCTGAAGAACGTTTTTGGGAGGTAATAGATGAACTTAAGGAAAATGGAGCTGAAGGGATTTTGGTTGCTCCTATTGAAAAAATGGTCCTGTAAAAATTAGAAAATGAAAAAAATAATAGATCCAAAAAAAGCAGACTGGCAGGAGTTTTTAGAAAGACCAGCTGTTAATTTTGAAGATGTGGAACGCACGGTAGAACAGATCTTTTCTGAAGTGAGGTCCCAGGGAGATGAGGCTGTAGCCAAATACACGCAGTTGTTCGACGGAGTGACTCCAAAAGATATTGAAGTTTCAGCTAAAGAGATCAAAGCTGCTGAAGCCATAGTTTCCGAAAAACTTAAAAAGGCGATCCAGCTGGCAAAGAACAATATCGAAAAATTTCACGCCGCCCAAAAGACGGAAAAGGTTTATGTAGAAACAATTCCGGGAGTGGAATGCTGGCAGGAAAAAAGGCCTGTTCAAAAAGTAGGTCTCTATATTCCCGGGGGAACTGCACCATTGTTCTCTACCATTCTTATGCTGGCGGTACCGGCTAAAATTTCCGGATGTGAGGAGATCGTCCTGTGTACCCCACCCAATAAGCAGGGAGCCATTAACCCTGTGATCCTCTATACCGCAAAGTTATGCGGTATCACCAGAATTTTTAAAGTAGGAGGAATACAGGCGATTGCCGCCATGACCTTTGGCACCCAAAAACTTCCGAAGGTATATAAGATCTTTGGCCCAGGTAACCGATTCGTTACTGTGGCGAAGCAAATGGCCACAAAATACAATGTCGCCATTGATATGCCGGCCGGTCCTTCAGAATTACTAGTGGTGGCCGATGATACTGCGAATCCCGCGTTTGTAGCTTCAGACTTGCTGTCACAGGCAGAACACGGAGCAGATAGCCAGGTGATCCTGGTTTCCCTGTCAAGATCTTTGCTGGAGAAGGTTGAAAAGGAGGTGGAAAAGCAGTTGCAGGTGTTGCCAAGAAAGGAAGTGGCCCGTACCGCGATCGAGAGTTCCAGGCTTATATTTGTTCCTGAAAAGGCAAAAGCACTGGAGCTCATCAACGAATACGCACCTGAACATTTTATTATTTGTACCGCAAATCCCGATTTCTTTGTCAACGGAATTTCCAATGCGGGGTCCGTGTTCATTGGTAACAACACGCCAGAGAGTGCCGGGGATTACGCTTCGGGAACCAATCATACCTTACCCACTAACGGGTACGCCAAACAGTACAGCGGGGTCAATCTGGACAGCTTTCAGAAAACCATCAGTTTCCAGAGAATTTCAGAAGAGGGGATTCAAAAAATAGGTCCGGCAGTGGAACTTATGGCCGATGCTGAAGGCCTACAGGCCCACAAAAATGCAATAAGTCTTAGGCTTAATGCTTTAAACGGGAAAAATCATGAGTAGGAATTTCAACCTAAATACTTTAATACGGAAAAATGTTGCTCAAATGAAGCCATATTCCTCTGCACGGGATGAGTATAAAGCACAGCAAAAAATGACCTTTTTGGATGCCAATGAAAACCCCTTCGAGAACGGAGTGAATCGGTATCCCGATCCGCAGCAGTCTTCTTTAAAGGCAGAAATAGCCGCTTTAAAGAATATTTCCCCTGAAAATATTTTGCTGGGAAATGGAAGTGATGAAGTGCTGGATCTTATCTTCAGGGCATTTTGCCGCCCCGGATGTGATAATGTGATCACTTTACCGCCTACTTACGGTATGTATAAGGTACTGGCCAATCTTAATGAGATAGAGGACAGAGAAGTTGTTCTGAATAAAGATCTTCAGCCAGATGAAGAAAGGATCCTGGAGCAGGTGGACGAGAATTCCAGGTTACTTTTCCTGTGTTCCCCGAACAATCCTACTGGAAACTCATTTTCAACAGAAAAAGTAGTCAAACTTTTAAATAACTTCAGAGGATTAGTGATCATTGATGAAGCTTACATAGATTTTTCAGAAGAAAAAAGCTGGCTTCATAAATTAGCTGAATTTCCCAACCTGGTGATCACCCAAACCCTTTCCAAAGCTTATGGGCTTGCTGGAATACGATTGGGGATCTGCTATGCTTCCGAGGAAATAATTACGGTGTTGAATAAGATCAAACCTCCCTATAACGTAAACGAACTAACCCAACAACGGGCAGCCCAAAGGCTGAAAAATCGGGAAGAAGTGGCCAGGGAAGTTAAGGAGATACTTGAACAAAGGGAAATTTTGGTCGCAGAATTAGGCAGCTTGAAAATGGTGAAAAAGATCTTCCCTTCAGACGCCAATTTTTTGCTGGTGCGTGTGGATAATGCAGAAGAAAGGTATAATCAATTGCTGGAGCGGGGAATCGTGGTGCGGAACAGGAGCAATCAGGTATTGTGCGAAAATACCCTGAGATTTACCGTGGGAACAGCCCTGGAAAATGATGATTTACTAAAGATTTTAAAGGAAATAGATTCATGAAAAAAGTACTTTTTATAGATAGGGACGGGACGCTTGTTTTTGAACCCGGCGATTACCAGCTTGACAGTTTTGAAAAACTGGAATTTTATCCAGAAGCTTTCTTCTACTTATCCAAAGTAGCTAAGGAACTGGATTACTTACTTGTGATGGTCACCAACCAGGATGGACTGGGGACAGACTCCTTTCCGGAAGATACTTTTTGGCCGGTACAGAATTTTATTCTGAAAGCTTTCGAAAATGAAGGCGTAAAATTTTCTGAAATTGTCATTGACCGCACTTTTCCTGAAGATAATGCACCCACCAGAAAACCCGGCACCGGACTTCTAAAATCCTATTTTGATTCCGAAAAATATGATCTTGAGAATTCCTTTGTTCTGGGCGACAGGCTTACAGACATGGAGCTGGCAAAAAACCTGGGAGCAAAAGGGATATTTATTACAGGACATGAAGAGTTGGGAAGCGATGAACTCTCGGTAAAGAAGGAGGAGCTTCAAAATTTTATTCGCCTGGAGACAAACAGTTGGAAAGATATTTATGAATTTTTGAAACTGGAGGAGCGAACTGCCAGCATCACCCGAAAAACAAATGAAACCGACATTTATATCGCCCTGAACCTTGACGGAACAGGGAAAAGCCAAATCGATACAGGGATAAAATTCTTTGACCATATGCTTGACCAGATCGCCCGTCATGGGCAAATGGATCTGGAGATCACAGTGAAAGGAGACCTGGAGGTTGATGAGCACCACACCATTGAAGATACAGCCATCGCTTTGGGAGAGGTTTTTTCGAAAGCTCTGGGGAATAAACTGGGAATTGAACGCTATGGTTTTGCACTACCAATGGATGACTGCCTGGCACAGGTGGCTATTGATTTTGGAGGAAGGAACTGGCTGGTCTGGGAGGCTGATTTTAAACGGGAAATGATAGGAAAAATGCCTACGGAAATGTTTTACCATTTTTTCAAATCTTTTACAGACGGGGCAAAGGCAAATCTCAATATCAAAGCTGAGGGTACCAATGAACACCACAAAATTGAAGCAATTTTTAAGGCTTTTGCCAAAGCCATAAAAGTTGCATTAAAAAGAGATCCGGAGAAAATGATTCTGCCGTCAACCAAAGGAATGCTTTAACTGGAATTGAGATATGAATATTGAGAAAAAGAACAATCCTGAGAAGATTGTGATCATTGATTATGGAGCGGGTAATATTCAGAGTATAAAGTTTGCTTTGGAAAGACTTGGCTACTCGGGAGTATTGAGCAGCGATGCTGAAGAAATAAAAGCCGCCGATAAAGTCATTTTCCCCGGTGTGGGTGAGGCGAGTTCGGCCATGAAAAAGCTGAGAGATACGGGTCTGGATACATTGATTCCACAGTTAAAGCAGCCGGTACTGGGAATATGTCTTGGGATGCAATTGATGTGCAATAGATCTGAAGAAGGAGAAACCGAAGGCCTGGGGATATTTGATGTGGAAGTGATCCATTTTGAAAAAACATTAAAAGTTCCTCACATAGGCTGGAACAGGATAAAAGACCTGAAAACTGACCTTTTTGAGGGGGTAGCAGAACAGGAGTTTGTTTACCAGGTACACAGTTTTTATGCTCCGGTTTGTTCAGAAACCATAGCAAAATGCGACTACGGAGTCAATTATTCTTCTGCGTTAAAGAAAGATAACTTCTACGGAGTGCAATTCCACCCGGAGAAGAGCAGCAGTGCAGGGGAGAAGATCCTGGAGAATTTTTTGAAGTTATGATAATGTTTAATAGAATTCTAGAAAGGTTTGTCTCCCTGAGCGGAGTCGAAGGGTCAAGATAGGCCGCTCGAGGGGACAACAAATGATTAATGAAAATTAAAAAGATGCGTATAATTCCAGCCATAGATATAATAGACGGTAAATGTGTACGACTCTCCCAGGGAGATTACAGCACTAAGAAAATTTATAACCAAAATCCGTTGGAGGTTGCTAAGCTGTTCCAGGATCACGGGATAGAGTACCTGCACCTGGTTGATCTGGACGGGGCCAAGTCTAAGCACATCGTTAACCATAAAGTTCTTGAAAAGATCGCTTCGGAAACTGATCTTAAAATTGATTTTGGCGGCGGATTAAAATCAGACAAAGACCTGGAAATAGCATTTAACAGTGGTGCCTACCAGGTAACCGGGGGCAGTATAGCTGTCAAAGATCCTGAAATTTTCTTGTCATGGCTCGAAAAATTCGGAAATGAAAAGATTATCCTTGGCGCAGATGCTAAAGATGAAAAGGTAGCTGTAAGCGGCTGGCTAGAGAATTCCAAAGAAGATTTGCTTCCATTCATTAAGACGTATAACCAAAACGGGGTAGAATATGTGATCTGTACCGACATTGCCAAAGATGGGATGCTGGAAGGACCTTCCTTTAAGCTTTATGAAAAAATCCTGGCAGAAATATCGGGTTTAAAATTGATAGCTTCGGGAGGAATAGCCGAATTTGCTGATCTGCTTAAACTTCAGGAAATTGGTTGTGAGGGCGCGATCTTAGGAAAAGCTATTTATGAAAATAAAATAAGCTTAAAACAACTGGAGAAATTTACTCTATAAGAGCCACGAACAGAGAACAAAATAGAGTCTGAATTTTCTCAATTCTCAATACTTAATAACAATATTAATAATGCTTACAAAACGAATAATACCCTGTCTCGATATCAAGAACGGAAGAACTGTAAAGGGAGTGAATTTCGTCTCTTTAAGGGATGCAGGAGATCCTGTGGAATTGGCCGAGATTTACTCAAAGTCTGGTGCAGATGAGTTGGTCTTCTTGGATATATCGGCGACCGAGGAAAAAAGGAAAACCCTGGCAGAACTTGTACGGAATGTTGCGGCTCGAGTGAATATTCCGTTTACTGTTGGTGGTGGAATTTCTTCGGTAGAGGATGTGGATATCCTTTTGCAGAACGGTGCCGACAAGGTGGCTGTGAATTCTTCCGCAGTAAAAAATCCGGTATTGATCAATGAATTAGCCGCAAAATTTGGCAGGCAATGCATTGTAGTGGCCATTGACGCCAAGTTGGTCAATGATAAGTGGCTTGTGCACCTGGTTGGGGGGAAGGTTCCTACTACCATAGATCTTTTTGACTGGGCCAAGGAAGTCGAAGAAAGGGGTGCCGGCGAAATTCTGTTTACGTCAATGGATCACGACGGCACCAAAGCGGGTTTTGCTAATGAAGCTTTGGAGAGGTTATCAAGAGAGGTCTCCATTCCTGTTATCGCTTCGGGAGGTGCGGGAAGCGCGCAACATTTCTGCGATGCCTTTACTATAGGGAAAGCTGATGCTGCCCTGGCAGCCAGTGTCTTTCACTTCAAGGAGATCGAAATTAACGATCTTAAGAAGGCGATGAAAGAGCAGGGGATAGAAGTTAGATTGTAGAAGATAGAAGTATCACAGGAAGTTGCCAGTTGCCCGTTGCAGTTTAGAACAATCCGGTGGATATTGGCAGATCACCTGAATGATGTAAAACTTGAAATTCGGTGCTTACTTTTTCCGAAGATGATAATTAGTAAAAACAGGATTAATATGAATATTGATTTTAATAAAAACCCTGATGGCCTGGTACCTGCAATTATTCAGGATGCAGAGACGAAAAATGTACTCATGCTGGGTTACATGAATGAAGAGGCATTCAGGAAAACACAGGACACTAAAAAAGTGACATTTTTCAGCAGGAGCAAACAGAGACTTTGGACAAAAGGCGAGGAAAGCGGAAACTTTCTTTACCTGGTAGACCTAAAGCTGGACTGTGATAAAGACAGTATACTGGTCAAGGTAAACCCTGCAGGGCCCACCTGTCATAAAGGAACTGATACTTGTTGGGGTGAAAAGAATGAAGGGATTCCGGGATTCTTAGGGGAGTTAGAGGATATTATTGCAGACAGAAAGAAAAATAAGGAAAACACAAACAGTTATGTTGCTTCTCTTTTTAAAAGCGGGATCAATAAAATCGCTCAAAAAGTAGGAGAGGAAGCAGTAGAGGTGGTGATCGAGGCTAAAGATGATAATAAGGATCTCTTTCTTAATGAGAGTGCAGACCTATTGTTTCATTATCTTATCCTGCTGCAGGCAAAGGGTCATAACCTGGCAGATGTGTTGAAGGTACTGCAGAGCAGACATGAGAAGAAATAACCGGTGGGTAGAAAAGGAATTAATAGTTCATTTCAAAAATGAAAAAGCCTGTGATTCTCATCACAGGCTTTACCTTTTTATCTTTCTTAAGCTTAAGAATTTGTTTCCTTTTTGGCTTTTTCAACCTTGATAGTCAACTCCTTCTTATCTTCATCAAAATCCATAAAGATCTTGTCTCCTTCAGTGATATGTGAAGTAATGATCTCTTCTGCCAGGGCGTCTTCAATGTACTTTTGGATCGCCCTATTCAGTGGTCGCGCACCATACTGCTTATCAAATCCTTTTTCGGCAATATAATCTTTTGCCTTCTTGGTCAGCTTGAGGTCATAGCCAAGGGCGCCGATCCTTCCGAATAGTTTTTCAAGCTCAATATCAATTATCTTGTAAATATCTTCCTGTTCAAGCGGATTAAAGATCACAACATCGTCAACCCTGTTAAGGAATTCAGGAGCAAATGCTTTTTTAAGTGCATTCTCGATCACGCCACGCGCATTCTCATCAACTTGCGATTTCTTGGCAGCGGTTCCAAAACCAACTCCCTGTCCAAAATCCTTCAGTTTTCTGGCTCCTATGTTGGAGGTCATTATTATGATGGTGTTTCTAAAGTCGATCTTACGACCTAAACTATCAGTCAGATATCCGTCATCCAGAACCTGTAGTAACATATTAAAAACATCTGGGTGTGCTTTTTCAACCTCGTCCAACAGGATCACCGCATAAGGTTTGCGTCTCACTTTTTCCGTCAACTGTCCGCCTTCTTCATATCCGACATATCCCGGAGGTGCACCAATTAATCTGCTGACCGCGAACTTCTCCATGTATTCGCTCATGTCAATACGGATCAAGGCATCTTCATTATCGAAAAGTTCTCTTGAAAGGATCTTTGCCAATTGGGTTTTACCCACCCCTGTTTGTCCCAGGAAGATAAATGAACCAATTGGTTTATTAGGATCTTTAAGACCTGCACGGTTACGCTGAATAGCTTTTACAACTTTGCCTACCGCTTCATCCTGACCAATGACCTTTCCTTTGATAAGTTCCGGCAATTTAGCCAGTTTGTTGATCTCGGTTTGAGCAATTCGGTTCACTGGCACTCCGGTCATCATTGAGATTACATCGGCGACATTATCTTCAGTCACTGTTTCCCGGTGAAGTTTGGATTCTTCTTCCCATTTCTCCTGGGCTTTTGCCAGTTCCCTTTCGATATTCTTCTCATCATCTCGAAGTTTAGCTGCTTCTTCATATTTCTGCTTTTTAACCACAGTATTCTTAAGCTCCCTTACTTCCTCAAGTTTTTTCTCTAATTCCAGTATTTGCTTGGGTACATCGATATTGGTGATATGAACTCGTGATCCTGCTTCATCCAAAGCATCAATAGCCTTGTCTGGCAGGAACCTGTCGGTCATATACCTATTGGTAAGTTTCACACAGGCCTGGATAGCTTCATCTGTATATGTTACATGATGGTGCTCCTCATATTTGTCTTTTATATTATTTAAGATCTGGATCGTTTCTTCAACAGTGGTTGGTTCAACGATCACCTTCTGAAAACGTCTTTCTAAAGCTCCGTCTTTTTCGATATACTGGCGATATTCATCCAAAGTAGTGGCACCGATACATTGAATCTCACCCCTTGCAAGTGCAGGTTTGAACATGTTACTCGCATCAAGGCTGCCTGTAGCGCCCCCGGCTCCTACAATAGTGTGTATCTCGTCAATGAAAAGAATAATATCTTCGTTCTTTTCCAGTTCGTTCATTACCGCTTTCATGCGCTCCTCAAATTGACCACGGTACTTTGTACCTGCCACTAAACTGGCAAGATCAAGCGTTACCACTCGTTTATCAAACAAAATTCGGGAAACCTTTCTCTTTACGATTCGAAGGGCAAGACCTTCAGCAATGGCAGATTTACCCACACCTGGCTCACCAATTAGCAGCGGGTTGTTCTTTTTCCTTCTGCTAAGGATTTGGGAAACCCTTTCGATCTCTTTTTCACGACCCACTACAGGGTCGAGTTTATCTAGTTCTGCAAGGGCAGTTAGATCCCTTCCGAAGTTATCCAAAACCGGAGTTTTAGACTTTTTACTGGACTTTCCTGGACTTCCGGCAAAAGGATTGCTTTTTCCGGCGTCATCTGAAGTCGCGTCTTCATCTGAAAAGGATTCCGCAGTAGGGGAGTCTATATAATCGTCCTCGTTTGTTATCATATATTTAAACTGGTCTTTGACCCCGTCATAGTCTACTTTTAACTTATTTAAAAGTTTGGTGGTAGGGTCGTTCTCGTTTCTCAAGATGCATAATAACAGATGAGCCGTGTTAATGGAAGAGCTTTGAAAAAGCTTGGCTTCCAAAAAAGTGGTTTTTAAGGCACGTTCTGCCTGCCTGGTTAAATGCAGGTTTCTTTTTTCGTTTGATTCAACGGTAACATTTGGGTTCGCGGGGCTCAATATTTCAACTTTCCTTCTCAGGTGGCTAAGATCTACATCGAGAGCGTTCAGGATATTTATCGCTTTCCCGTCGCCATCTCTCAACAACCCCAGCATTAAATGTTCTGTTCCTATGAAATCATGGCCTAACCGCAGGGCTTCTTCCTTGCTGTAGGCTATTACATCTTTTACTCTTGGTGAAAAATTATCA
>CAZVKA010000050.1:0-17570 GCA_964627595.1 uncultured Flavobacteriaceae bacterium
AATCCTGCTCCTGTGGGGGACCAATAAAGGTACTTTTAAGATTGCCTGATTTTACGTTTTTGGAAGCCTGTGGTGGACTCGTTTCTTTCTTTTTAGTAGATATTTTTACAGTTTTCCCGGAATCATCTTCATTTACCCGGATATGTAAATTCTTGCCGTTGTTTTTCTGAACCACTTGAAGTGCTTCTTGTCCTGATATCTTTTGTCCGTTAAGGTAAAATTCTGCGCCTTCCTGAATCCAATCTTCAAACGTTTCAATAGGAGACGCAGGTGGCGGTGGTGGAGGCGGAACATCACCTGCTTTTCCAACCTTTGGAGCCGGAGGCGGTGGAGGCACCTCTCCATCCTTTGTTACAGGGGGCGCCGGTGGTGGAGGGGGAGGTGGAACTTCACCAGTAACTCTCCTTCTTTCTATTTCTTGCGTGCGTCTTTCTTCTCTAATGATCTCCTTGTTACCTATTTTGGCCTTTCTTTCTTCTCTGACGACTTCACGTTCTCGTTTTAGTGCTGCTCTTTTTTCGCGAAGAGCTGCGGCTCGTTTTTTTTGACGGTCCTGTTTTATCACAATAATTTCTTCTTTCTCAATATCCGGGAATGCTTCAGAATTCTGCCTTTGTTCTGCAGTCATAAGTTTATAAATGTGCCGCATGCGGTCAAGCTTTTCTTGAGTCACGCCTTTACCACCTTTCTTTGTTTTAAATTCTTTTGCCCATTCATTGTATTCTGTAACCATTGCTGCAGTGGCTTTTTCCTGCTCTTCAGTATGAGTGAAAATTTCGCCCAAAGTGCTTTTGCTTTTTTTAGCTTCGTCTCCTGTAGAACAAATGCCAACCGTACCCTCAACTCTCAGCTGTAGAACAACCTGCATAAGTTCATCCATGACCTTTTTAGGAGCCGTGGGAGAAGCAGTTATTGCGTAACTGCTGTATTTCTCTGGGGTTAGATATTCTCTCATGGCTTCAAGGGTAGTTTTTTTCCCTCCAATTGAGATACTTCCTTTTTCATCTATTGAAATTTCCAGAATCTTAGTGCGGGAATCTTCAAAAGCAGAGGCAGAATATGCAATTTCAATATTTTTTGAACTGAAACTGTAGAGCAATATCGCTAGCAACGGAAGCAGCAAACCCGTTCTTAGCCATATTCTTTTTTTTGAGGTGTGAGTTTTCATGACTGTAAATCGTTTTTTGATGGATGAATAATTGATTGAATTGACAAAGCTGTTGACAGGTGCACCTGATGAGAATGCCAGCAGCGTTTCCTGATAAGTAGTTTTGTTCACGCCTTTTTTAATCACGGCCTGGTCGGCAAGAAATTCATGATTCAATTTTATGGCCCGCTTTACGGGGAACAGCAAGGGGTTAAACCAGAAGATGACCTGTAACAACTCTATTAGCAAAATATCAAAGCTGTGCTTTTGCACCGCATGTGCCTGTTCATGCTCAAAAACTTCAGAAGGAATTTGTCCTTTCTCATAATTCAATCTATTGAAGAAAATATATCTCCAAAAGGTATGCGGCGCAACCTCTTCCTGTAGCAGCACATTTGTGACGGTTTCTTTCTTGACATGGGGATTCCTTTTGATTTTTTGCAGAATTTCCTTGAGATTACGGTAGAATTTGGCGCCGAAAAAAAGTACTCCCAGGCCGTAAAGTGTCCACAGGATTGCTGGTAATGAAATTTTTTTTTCAGAAGTCACCTCTCCCTGAGCTCCTTCTGTAAATTCTATAAGATTGGCATACTGGGGTGCCGGCATTTCCACATAAGAGGTAAAAGTGATCCAGGGAATGATCAATGAAGCCAATACCGCACCCAGCAGGTAAAATCTTTTAAAGACATGCATGTTCTCCTTCTCCAGTAGCAGCTTGTAAAAAAATAACATAATCGCCAGACAGGCGGTTGATTTTAAAAGGTAAATATCCATCTCTATGTCTATTTATTTTCGATTTCCCTGTCAATCAGGTTCCGTAGATCTTCCAGCTCCTCTTTGCTCAAATTGGCTTCTTTGGCAAAGAAAGAAGCGAATTGTGAGGCAGAATCATTGAAGAAATTTTTGATCATTCCATTTACCTGCCTGGAGAAATAATCCTTTTTTCTAACAAGCGGAAAATATTCTCTAGACCTGCCATATTGCTTGTAATCAACAAAATTCTTATCCTGCATCCGCTTCAATAAAGTCGCAACCGTAGTTTGGGCAGGTTTGGGATCGGGATAGGCGTCAATGAGATCTTTCATGAATGCTCTTTCCTTTTTCCAGAGGATCTGCATGAGTTGTTCTTCGGCTTTGGATAATTGCATTTGTTCTACAAGATTAGATTTATATCTACAAATGTAGAATAAATATTTAATTCTACAAACATAGAATATAGAATTAACGCATAAAAAAACCTATCAGGTTCCAGAGACCTGTTAGGTTTGATCATTCATTTTAAGTAAAAAACCCTGTCAGGGCACCAAGCCGCTGACAGGGTTCGATTTAAGTTCACTGATCACTTAATATTATTTCTCCGCCTGCTTCAGCTTGGTGAAATGCTTGTAGAACAGTGGAATGGTCTCGATTCCCTTCAGGTAATTCCAAATTCCAAAATGTTCATTTGGGGAGTGGATGGCATCTGTATCCAGTCCAAAGCCCATCAAGATGGTTTTGCTCTCCAGTTGCTGCTCAAAAAGGGAAACGATGGGAATGCTTCCTCCACTGTGCTGCGGAATTGGGGCTTTTCCGAAGGCTTCTTCATAAGCGTCATTTGCCGCCTGGTATTCAAGGGTGTCAATTGGCGTCACATAGGCCTGTCCGCCATGGTGGGTATTCACCTCAACTTTCACGCTCTTTGGAGCGATCTTTTGGAAATGAGCTTTGAAAAGTGCGCTGATCTCCTTCCAGTCCTGATCACTCACCAGTCGCATGGAGATCTTTGCATAAGCTTTAGACGGAAGCACCGTTTTCGCACCTTCTCCTGTATAACCTCCCCAGATCCCGTTCACATCAAGAGTGGGTCTTATCGACGCGCGTTCTAAAGTGGAGAAGCCTTCTTCCCCGTGAACATCTTCAATGTTGAGTTTTTCCTTGTACTCTTTTAGGTCAAACGGAGCTTCGGCCATTTTTGCCCGTTCTTCCTGTGAATATTCCTTCACCTTATCGTAGAAACCGGGAATGGTGATATGGTTGTTTTCGTCCTGCAGGGAGCCAATCATCTTACAAAGGATGTTGATAGGGTTGGCCACGGCTCCGCCGTAGAGTCCGCTGTGTAGGTCACGATTAGGACCAGTTACTTCTACCTCCATATAACTAAGGCCGCGAAGCCCGGTGGTAATGGAAGGGGTGTCTTTGGCAATCATACCAGTATCGCTGATAAGGATCACGTCATTTTTCAGTTTTTCTTTGTTGCGTTCTATAAACCAGCCCAGGTTTTCACTGCCAACCTCCTCTTCTCCTTCGATCATGAATTTGACATTGCAAGGAAGTTTGTCGTTTTTGGTCATGTACTCCAAGGCCTTCACGTGCATGTACATTTGGCCCTTGTCATCACAAGCGCCTCTTGCAAAAATGGCTCCTTCGGGATGGATCTTGGTTTCCTTGATGACGGGTTCGAACGGCGGACTGTCCCAAAGATTTACAGGATCTGGCGGCTGCACATCGTAGTGTCCATAAACCAGGACAGTAGGAAGGTTGGGGTCGATGATCTTTTCTCCGTAGACCACGGGATGACCGGGTGTTTCGGCTATTTCGGCTAAGTCACAGCCTGCTTCCAGTAAGCTATTTTTGACTGCCTCGGCAGTCTTGAGCATGTCGTTTTTATAATTGGAATCGGCACTGATAGATGGAATTTTCAGAAGATCAACAAGTTCGTCAATAAAGCGTTGCTTGTTCTCTTCCACATATGTTCTGGTATCTTTCATATTGGTCATTTTGAAGTTGAGTAAAGGTAAGAAATTTAGATGTGAGAAATAAGACGTGAGACGTGAGACCTGGATTATGAAATGTGAAAAATAATATGATTATAGGAGTTCAATAAGGAAAATGGAAGCAGAATAATTTAGGCTTTACCGGACAGAGTAGGGGATCTAAAATCTGAGCCTTAAGGACTCATATCTGAAAGGAGAAATTTTTTCTAAAAATTTCTCCTTTCCTATTTGCAAATTGAAACTTATACTTATATTTGCATCCGCTTACGGGAAGTAAGTGATCTTATTGAAAACTCAAGCGGGCGTGGTGGAATTGGTAGACACGCTAGACTTAGGATCTAGTGCCTTACGGTGTGGGAGTTCGAGTCTCCCCGCCCGCACCTTAAAAAAACCGTAACACTGATGAAAAATCAAGTTGTTACGGTTTTTTGCTATTTAGAAATGTACGATTTCTGTACTACTTAAAAACATCTTTCTGCCAAACTCCTTTAATTCTTTACATTATTTTTTTGCGACGGGTTTTCCCTTACTAAATATCTTTTTAAAATTTAGTATCTTCATCTGCTCTGCGTTGCCCCTGCCGTCGCAGCACTTAATCCCCCGACATGAAAAATTTATTCTTTGGGGCTGCTCTGTTATGTTCGGCTCTTTCCTTTTCACAGTTCTCCAGCCAATGGCAACAGGTAGATTCCCTCGAAATAACAGGTCGGATTGAATCGGCCGATGAACTTGTTTCTAGTATCCTTCAAACCGCCCGTAAAAACAAAGATTTTGATCAGCTCATAAAGGCGAAGATCTATCATTACAAGTTTTACCAAGTCAACCATGAAGATTCAGATCAATATATTCTGCGAGATCTCAACCAAACCATCTCTCAGTTGCCGGTACCTTACCGCAATGTACTGCTGAGTTACAAAGGACAATTTCTACACCAATATTTTAGTCGGCACCGCTGGAGGATCAAAAGGCGTAAGGAGATCGATGATACGGATGCTAAAGACATTGCAACCTGGAGTGAAACCACCTTACAGGATAGTATAAGAAGCAGTTTTGAAGGTTCCCTGTTAAACAAGCAGGAACTTAAAAAGACCCCGGTATATAAAATTGCCGAATTACTGGAGCCGGAGCCTCTCAACCGGAAGTACAAACCTTCTCTTTACGATCTGCTGGCCTATAAAGCGCTGGATTACTTTACAGACACCTCTAATTTTCCGCCTGTAAAACCTTCGGCAGAATACGATTTTGAAGCTTCGGAATTATTTGGCACCACCTCACAGTTCCTGCAGCTGAAATTTCCGCAGGCGGCACAGCAAACTTCCGCAATAGCAGTCTTAAAGACCCTGCAGGAACTGGAAGGCGTGCATTCCGAAGAAAAAGATCCTACCGCGCTGGTCTTTGCACAGCTGCAACGGCTGAAATTTGTATTTACCCATACTCAAAAATGGGAAAAATACATGCAGACCCTGGACAGGCTTTCAACTAAATACGAGGGAACCAGGGCAGAGCCTCTGCTACTTTACACCAGGGCCCAGGCATATTTTGAAAAAGCCGGTAATAGGGGAGAAGACGGGGAGTTATTGCATCCCGACTTCAACCGAAAAGCAGTAGAGCTGGGGGAAAAGATCAGTAAGGATTACCCTAATACTGAATTGGAACAACGGGCATTCTCCCTCATTAGCGCCATTAAGGCCGTAGAGCTTAACATCCAGATTCCCGATTACCTGCTTCCCAATAATGCCGGCAGAATGCTGCTTTCTTATAAAAGTATTGACTCTGTACAGCTGCAGGTGTTTAAAGTACCCGTCCATTTTCCCCGGGAAGATCCAGGATATCAGGGTTTTGATAAAATAGAGGAAGTGGTGAAAAAAGGCAAAGCTCTTCTAAGCAAAACTTTGCAACTCCCTCTCTCTGAAGATTTCAATTTTCACTCCACCGAAGCACTACTTCCTGCGCTGGAGCAGGGAACCTACCTGTTGTATGTCTCGGGCCGGAACAGCTTCGGGAAAAAAGGTTACAGTTATGGATATGTGAAGGTCACCGACCTAAGTCTTTCCCAAACCTCATTTGAAAAAACGAACCTGTATCGTGTGTTAAGCCGAAAAACAGGTTTTCCCGAAGAAGGCGTCCGCCTGAAATGGGTGTTTGAAAAAGGCACCTCCAGAGAAAGGGCAACCGATGAAAATGGAGAGGTCTTTGTGAAAAAGTCATCCGGTTCTCCACGGCTCGACTATGTAATGGCTACTAAGGCCGGCGATACGCTCATCTCTGATTTCTGGGTGGGTTATTATGGTGGAAATGATGAAAAGGACGATCCTATAAAAGCCAAAACGCTGCTGTACCTTGACCGTGCAATTTATCGTCCCGGGCAAAAAGTGTATTTCAAAGGGGTGCTCCTAAGCCATAAGAATGGAAAGACTCAAACGGTTCCCAATGAATTTGTGGAGGTCTATGTTAATGATCCCAATGATGAGGAAGTTGTCAACTTCAGATTAAAAACCAATAAGTTCGGCTCGTTTAACGGGGAATTTTTACTTCCAAAAAATGGCATTACCGGCAGCTTCAGTATTAATACCGAAGAAGACAGCCAAGCTGAAACCCCTTTTTGGGAGGAGGTTTGGGATGAGGGTGATTATATGTATGACGAGCTGTATTTTAATGTGGAGGAATATAAACGTCCCAGTTTTGAAGTCAGTTTTGATACCATCAAGAGGAGCTACAGCTTTGGAGACAGCATTCGCGTGACCGGTAACGCCCGTGCCTTTATGGGTTCTCCCGTGAGCGGGGCCCGTTTGGCGTACACCGTGAAAAGGCGCGAAGTTGTTTATCGCTGGTGGTATTATGATCGGGGAGATTTTACCAACATTAAAACAGACACCTTGCTTACCGGTGAAAAAGGTGATTTTTCTCTGACTTTCCCTGCGGAAATTGCTGCAGGCGATCAACAAAAGCAGGAACTCATTTACGAATACAGCATTGAAGCGGCAATTACCGATGTTTCGGGGGAAACGCGTGAAGGCAGTAGCAGCCTCAAGATCGGGAAAAAGAACCTGTTGCTGAAATTGAACCTTCCGGAAAGTATTCGTCGCGGCGATACTTTACAACCAAAGATCCTGGCCACTAATCTCAACGACCTGCCGGTGCCCGTTTCTGGAAGTCTGAAGATCTATAAACTGAAAGGTCCTGACAGGATACTGCGGAACAGATTATGGCCGGCACCGGAAATTCAGGAAATCCCGGAAGAAGAGTTCAAAAAGCTTTTCCCGGAAGAACCTTATGAAGACATTCCCGAGCCAATGGATTGGCCGAAAGAAGAGTTGGTCTATGAAGCCACTTTTGATACCGATGGCAGTTACGAACCGGAAATTCCCCTTCATGCCGACTGGAAAACCGGCAAATATATAGCTGTCGTGGAAGCCAAAAACAATGAAAACATTGCCGCCGGAAAAAAGGTCTTTGATGTCAATGATCCTGCCGATCTTAGCCTGCCCGATAACCAGCGCTTTGCAGTTTCCCTGCTTGAAAAAGATCCTGAAAAACTCAGGCTCTTGCTACAAACGGGATATTCAAACCTGATGGTACATGTGGCGGTCTTCGATAATGATATGCCGCTTTATGCAAACTATGTGCAGCTTAACGGCAATAAAGTGTTGGAGATACCCTTCAGGAAAACTACCGCGAAAGAGCTGCAGGTACAGGTTACCGGCGTCAAAAATAACGCTGCCCTAAATGAGACCTTCCGGGTTCAGCTACCCAAAACAGAAGATTTTCTAAAGATCACTACCCAGACATTCCGCAGTAAAATACAACCCGGCACGGAGGAGACGTGGAGTTTTAAGATCGAAAATTCCAAAGGGGAAACACCCGATGCCGAAGTTTTGGCCTCCATGTATGATATGTCCCTGGACCAGTTCAAGACGCAGGAATGGAATACCCAACCGAATTTTTCTTACACCTACAGTTCCTTCCCTTCCTATCGACTCCCAAATATGGGTGGCACTTCACAGCTCTATAACAGATTCCCTTCCCCCTGGCGATATCGTCCTCGGGAAAGGAGATTTGACCAACTGCGGCTTTTTGGTTTTAAGATGTCTAATCCTGATTCTTACCAGTACAGACGTTATTTGAGAAACAAGGAAAATGAAAAAACTTCCGGGGAATTGGTTGGCAATACCCGTGGAAAAGTTACAGATGAGGAGGGCTTGCCTCTTCCCGGAGTTAATGTAATTATCGATGGCACCACAATTGGTGTCAGCACCGACTTCGACGGGGAGTTCGCCCTCGATACCAGGCCGGGAGATCAGCTTGTCTTTTCCTTTATAGGATTTATGCCCGAAAGAGTTCTCATCAACAAAAAGCGGGAGATCTATGTAACACTGGTCGCCGATTCGGCCCAGCTGGAAGAAGTAGTGGTAACGGAATTAAGTGTGGAAGAGGAAATAGAAGCCGTGGAGGATGCAGAAAGTCTCCTTCCGCTTCAGGGAAAAGTTGCAGGTCTTTCCATAACTGCCAATAATACCGTGAAGATAAGGGGAGCTTCTTCGGTTTCCGCTTCTAACAGTGATGTATTATTCATTGTAGATGGCGATGTGGTAACAGATTATGAGATCGCGGGTGCAGAAGTGCTTTCGATCAAGGTTCTAAAAGCTGAAGAGGCCGTGGCGCTTTACGGTTCACGGGGAGCAAACGGGGTAGTTATTATAACCACTAAAAAAGGCATGGAGGCCCTGCAAAATGTAAAGGCCCGAAAAGATCTTGATGAGACCGCCTTTTTCTTTCCAGACCTGCGACTTGGAAAAGACGGAAAGCTGGAATTTAATTTCACCTCACCAGAAGCCCTGACTCAATGGAAATTACGACTGTTGGCTCATACCAAAGACTGGACCATAGGAAGTTATCAAAATACCGTGCGCACCCAGAAAGAATTGAGTGTGGTACCCAATTCACCTCGTTTTCTTCGGGAAACGGATACCATTACTTTTAAGGCAAAAATTTCCAATCTTTCTTCAAAAGGCATGACCGGGACGGCTATGCTCGAATTGTATGACGCGCTTACCATGAAACCTATAGACAGGTTGCTTGGCAACAAGGACCGATTGAAAAATTTCCGGGCCGAAGCTTCAGGCAATACAGTCGTTTCCTGGAATCTTACTATTCCGGAAGGAGTGCAGGCCCTAACCTACCGGGTAATTGCAAAAGCGGGGAATTTCTCTGACGGTGAGGAGAACTTCCTGCCAGTGCTTTCCAACAGAATGCTGGTAAAAGAAAGCCTGCCGTTCTTCGTGAGGGCCGGGGAAACAGAAACGTATGTGTTTAAGAATCTGCAGGAAAACAATTCCAATACTCTGGAGCACCACAAGTATACGTTAGAATACAGCTCTAATCCCGCCTGGTATGCCATTCAGAGCCTGCCTTACCTCATTGAGTTTGAACACGAATGCTCTGAACAGACCTTTGCCCGCCTGTATGCCAATACGGTAGGCGGAAAGATCATGAATTCACAACCAAAGATCAGGGAGGTTTTTGAAGCCTGGCAAAAAGATTCGTCCTTAGTAAGTGACCTTCAAAAAAGGGAAGAATTAAAGGATCTTATCCTGGCAGAAACCCCGTGGATTCGTGATGCAGCTTCCGAAACAGCTCAAAAACTGCTTCTGGCGCAACTCTTTGACAGGGAAAGGCTTCAACAAGAGGAGAAAAAAGCCCTGCAACGACTGGAACAAATGCAACAGTCATCGGGCGCCTGGCCGTGGTTTTCTGGCGGCCGCGCAAGTCAATTCATCACCAGGCATATCGTCGCAGGCCTTGGCCACCTCGAACGATTGGGTGTTGAATTGGAGGATTCAGAAATGGCAAAAAAGGCGATCGCTTACCTGGATAGGGATATCCTAATCAGCTTAAGAGAAAGCTTTAAAAAGGAGAATTTTTACCGCAGCCATTACCTGCTGCATTATCTCTATGCCCGAAGTTTTTACCTGGAGGAATTCCCTCCTTCCGAAGAGATCAGGGAACTCATGAAAAAAGCGATCACGGTGAATAAAGAAGACTGGCTGCAAAGAGACCTGTATAACAAAGGTTTATTGATGCTCATTTTCACAAGGACAGGCGAAACTGATTTCGCGCAGAGGATAGGTGCCTCTCTAAAGGAAACAGCAGTAAAATCTGAAGATTATGGCATGTATTGGAAAGAAAACGTCTCCAGCTGGTATTGGTATCGTGCACCGGTGGAAACCCAGGCGCTTCTCATTGAAGCCTTTAGTGAATTGGGAGAAACGGAAACAGTGGAAGAGATGAGGATCTGGTTGCTCCAGAATAAGCGCACAAACCATTGGCCTACCACCAAAGCCACTACCGAAGCTAGTTATGCCTTGTTGATGAAAGGAAAGGATTGGCTGCAGGTGGAGGATCAAACCGTGCTGAAGCTGGGCGGGGAACCTATTGCAGCTGCCAAACTTTCGGCTACTCAAAAGGAAGCCGGAACAGGTTACAGAAAACTTGTTTGGAAAGCCGAGGAGATCACCAAAGAGTTTAGCGAGATCACTGTGGAAAATCACAATTCAACTGCAGGTTACGGAGGCGCCTATTGGCAGTACTTTGAGAACCTGGACAAAATACAGGATCACGGCAGCAATCCGCTTAACATAGAAAAGCAACTGTACCTAAATGTTTCCGGTGAGAATGGGAAAACCTTGAAAAAGATAACTCCGGAAACCTCTCTTCAACTGGGAGACCTGGTAACTGTCAGGCTCGTGGTACGAACCACGGCAGATATGGATTTCATTCATTTAAAAGATATGCGTTCCAGCGGTTTTGAACCTACAAACGTATTAAGTGAATATAAATACCAGGACGGTACAGCCTATTACCAAAGTACTCGTGATGCCGCAACGCACTTTTTCTTTGATGAACTTCGAAAAGGCACCTATGTATTAGAGTACACCGTAAGAGCGAACAACGCCGGTAAATTTTCCAATGGTATTACCACCATAGAGAGTATGTACGCACCAGAATTCTCGGGGCATACCAAAGGCGACCGTGTAGTAATTGATTAAAAAGAAAACAACGTTATGTTTTAAATGAGCAAAAAGGACTAGTCACAAATCATTATTGGGACAGAAAAGGGAGCAGCAGAAAACAGAATATTCAGATCCACCTCTCACCTATTTAAAAGGGATTCAAAGGCTTTTTACCCTTTTTCAATGCGGAATACTTTCTTCTCAGACCTTTCAGAAATGATTAAACTTTTAAACTAAATTGTTAGGTGAAACTAAAAACTTAGTTATATTTGAAAAAATATATTCATGAAATTTTTATTTCTAATTCCATTTTTAGCTTTTTCTTTCAGTCTTTTTGGGCAAAATTCCTCCTCAACGGTTCAGGAAAATTATGAGGATATTTTTGCGGTAACAAAAGAAAGATATGGGGACAAGGAATATCTAAGGACAATTATCAATGAACTTCCAAAGGACCATCAGCTTTCCGGTATAGTGAACAACAACAAGATGTTTTTACAGTACTGGCTCACCAATTTCATGGATCACGAAGGTTTTCATCAGTTAAAAACCTTCGAAGGAAAAGATGAGCTACAGGAAGAATTTATAGATTTTCTTAAAAAGGATACCTTGTTCAATCCTTTGATGGTAAGATTTTCTGAAAAAGTAATCAATCCTTCTTTTGTGGCCGATACAGTTTCCATGGATGATGTGCTGAACGTCGCAGTAAAATATTTCAATATTCTGGGGATTACAGAGGAGGGATCTTACAAAGGAAAAGTTTGCGCCGGGCTTAACGGCATAACTGAAACCCTCGCAAAAAGAAAACCTGATCTCGAAGCTTTTTGTTTTTCAGCTATCCTTCAAAATTTGAAGGGGGAAGAATACAATATGTATAACGAATTCGTCGCTGCCATTCGGGAACTGTACAACCAGGATCTTGGAGTTGACAGGGAGTCCCGCCTTCTCAGGGCACAGGGGGCAATGTTTTCACTGATGAGGAATAATGAGCAGCTTAAAAAAATGCTGATCTCTGAATACGAAAGCAAAAAAGACTATTTACCTTTTGTGATAGATTATTCTGCCAGTTGAATGTTCTTTAAAAAAGAAAATACTTTCTTCCAGTAAAAAGCAGGAAATAGTTCTTAACTTTAAGTTGATAACTTAAAGTCATGAACGATCAGCGTTTGTCCATCTTAATATTATCGGCAGCAGGTATGGCTACCACCTTTATGCCCTGGGTGAAATTACCGGTCCTTGGTCATATGATGGGTACTGATTATAACGGATGGCTTACCTTTGCGATCTATCTCGTAATCTTCATTTTTGCTTTTATTGGAGACAGGACCGCAAACCTGTCTAAAATTAGACTATACCCTGTGATTGTCTTAAGCTTTTTAGCCGCGGGAATTGGTGTGTGGAAAATACTAGATTTAGATGGTCCAGTGGCCACTGTGGAATATGGATTGTACCTGATGGTTCTTATAGGCGTAGTTATTCCTTTGGCCGTGTTCATCATGAAAAAGGGAGGAACAGATTCCCGGTCTACTAAAGACCCCAATAATTTTACGCACACAACGGAATTCGATCAAACAGGCGCTCCCGATTAAAGTTCGTACACCTAAATATTCACCGCTATGAAAGAAAAGATCGAAAAACTTGAAGATATCAGGAACAGAAGTGAAGACCTGGATCCACGAAATAAAAAATTCCCGGAAGATCTCAAAGACCTGTCACAGGAAGCTTTAGGCTACTGCGAGGAAGTAGATGACAAGCAGGAGATCAACTGGTTAAAAAAGTCGATCCAAATAAGTGAGACCCTGGAAAGTAACTCTGAAGTTTCCAATAAAGTGATGGAGCAAAGGGATCTTGGCCTCAGCTATTTAAAAGAAGCACTGGACTCTATCTTGATTCGCGAAAGAAAATACCTGGAGTAACTGGTGCCTGAAAGAAGAGCAGAGAAACGCCGTAAACGATTCACGGCTCTTCATTAACAGGACTTAAGTAGGGGATTTTATGCTTTATAAGTGAAACGAAATTTTTCCTGTTGTATTGTGGCTCCTGTCAAAACTTTTCAAGGATAACAGGACATACCCTTAAATCATTTGATGGCCCAATATGGATCTTGTTAAACAGAGCGGGGAGTAAAGTAGCTGACATTCGTTGTGTTTCACCACAAAAAAGGATTTTCCTGCTGGTATGCCGACCACAGAGTTTAATAATCTTCTAACGTTGAGTTAGAAATTAATCCTATACCTTTATAATTCATCTGTTTAAACTTCCAAAGTATTGTGATAAAAGAGCAGGAATTTGAAGGACCTCCTTCGGTAAAGAACAAAATTTTAAGACTAAATCTTAACGAGAACATATATGGCAGCTTTGCCGAAATTGGTGCGGGACAGGAGACGGTACGTCATTTTTTTCGCTCGGGAGATGCCTCCCAAACTGTAGCAAAAACTCTGAGTGCCTATGATAAGGATTTTAGTGATGCCATCTATGGTCTCGAACCACAGGGAAGATATGTTACCGAAGCCCGTTTGATGAGCATGCTGGATACTGAAAGTAGACTTATTGAAGAAAGGATCTCTCGTGAGCAACATCCAGATAAATTGTTTTTTACCTATGCCAATACGGTAGCAACCATCGATTTCGCCAAGAAGTACAAAGGACACGGCTGGTTAGGGATCAGGTTTCAGGCGGAGCCGCGACAGGAGTACAGCGAGATACTCATTCATATTCAATTTCACGAGAATTCGGCAGTACATCAGCAATTGACACTGGGAATTTTAGGCGTCAATCTTATTTATGGAGCCTATTATTTTCATGATGATCCAAAATTTCTCCTGAAAAGCCTTTATGATCACATTAGTGCAGATAGATTGGAAATTGATACGATCAATTTTAAAGGCCCCTTATTTGAACAGGTAGACAATCGTCTTATGAGCCTGCAGCTGGTGAAAAACGGAATGACAGATGCGGTAATGTTTGCACCAGGAGGCAACAACATTTTACCGGCGAGTTTACTTTATAAAAAGAATATTCTTACTCTTAGGGGAAGCTTTAGACCGGTGACAAAGGTACATTTGAATATGTATGAAAAGTCGTATGAATTGTTTCTGAAAGAGAAAAAGGTGGAAAAAGAAAAAACTGTGGTCATTTTTGAGATCACACTTTCAAATCTCAGAGGCGAGGGCGAGATTGACGAGAAAGATTTTCTGGATCGCGCAGACCTGCTGGGTTCCCTGGGACAAACGGTAATGATCTCCAATTTTCAGGAATATTATAAAGTGGTGGAGTATTTTGCGCAGCATACCAGTGAAAGGATGGGGCTCACCATGGGTGTGAACACCTTTCTCGAAATTTTCGATGAAAAATACTATAGACACTTGAGCGGGGGCATTCTGGAAGCTTTCGGAAAATTGTTTTTTAGAGATCTCAAGATCTATCTACAGCCTCTTAAGGATCCTGAAACTCAGGAAATAATAACAAGCGAAAACCTAAAGGTGCATCCGCGGATGAAAGAGTTGTACAAGTTTTTTAAACAGAATGGTCGTGTGGTAGATATCACCGACTATGATCCTGCTATCCTCGACATCCAATCCAAACAGGTATTTGAAATGATCTCAGAAGGTCACAGTGGCTGGGAAAATATGCTGCCAGAGAAAACTGCAGAAATGATAAAACAAAAGAACCTTTTTCAAACTCCTGCCAGAACGTCTTAAAATTTTCAGTTCATCAGATAAATCTTACTGTTATAAAGTGAGCGGCCAACTTCCTATTCTCAATGGTATTAGAAGATCCCGTTTCTCCATTTTTACTTCAGGTGATAGAGGTCATAATTAAATAGTATTTTGCGACTTTCCTTTATAGAGTAAAATTTTAAGGTATGGAGAAAGAGAAAAATCGCTGGCTTATTGCTGCATCGGCAATTGGAATTCACCTCTGTATTGGTTCTGTGTATGCCTGGAGTGTTTATACCCGTCCCTTGATTGAAAATTTAGGGTGGGAGCTTGAGGAAACGCAGTTAACTTTTAGCATTGCGATTTTTATTCTTGGAATTTCAGCTGCCTTTCTGGGTCACTTTATAGAAAAGAAAGGGCCGAGAACTTCAGCACTACTGGCTTCTGTGTTCTTTGGAATTGGCATTCTTGGTTCTGGTTTGGCGGTAAAGCTGGAATCGATCTATTTACTTTACCTTTTTTACGGACTATTTGGAGGAATAGGCCTGGGATTGGGGTATATCGCTCCTGTCTCTGCCCTCATAAAATGGTTTCCAGATAAACCGGGAATGGCCACAGGAATGGCGGTAATGGGGTTCGGGTTTGCCGCTTTCATAAGTAGTCCGGTGATCGTTTACCTGTTGCCAATAATTGGGATCGCCAATACTTTTTTTGTAATGGGAGGAGGGTATTTTCTCATCATGCTACTATCCTCACTCTACCTTGCACTTCCTCCCCGAAAAGAGGCGGCAGCGGTAGAGAACAATGCCAAAGAAGAAAAGCCAATCTCTACAGCCTTATCCGCCGGGGAGGCGGTTAAAACCAGGCGCTTCTGGTATCTATGGCTCATGTTTTTTTTCAATATTGCCTGCGGGATAGCCATAATCTCTGTCGCTTCCCCTATTGCTATGGAATACACCGGAATGCCTGCAATGGCAGCAGCTACCATGGTGGGCATTATGGGACTCTTCAATGGCGCAGGCCGAATAGCATGGGCCAGCCTTTCTGACCGAATAGGAAGACCTGCGGTCTTTATGGCTTTCTTTTTACTGCAGATCCTTGCTTTCACTCTGCTTCCAAATATTCAGAATGAATTACTATTTCAGGGATTGATCTTTCTGATCCTTTCCTGTTACGGTGGAGGTTTTGCCTGTATGCCAGCCTTTATCAGAGATCTCTTCGGAACCAAACAACTGGGAATCATTTTTGGTTACATGCTTACGGCTTGGGCCGCTGCCGGTATGATAGGTCCTTTATTTGCTGCATGGACTCGCTCAGTGACCAACAGTTATGACGGAACCTTATATATTTTCGCCGGTTTACTGGCTACATCCTTATTCCTTTCTTTCCTGATGAAAAAGGAAGTACAACGTATTGAGCAGAATAAATATAGGGCAGTAGAAGTGGCTACAGAAAAAAATAAAGAGCTGGTATAGCCAGCGATTTCGTAAAAAAATAAGGAAAAAAGAATTCCATCGATGTTTTTCTGCCTGCCGTCGAGTAGAGGGAAGGAAATACTTAAAATATGTTAAGCTTCATAGAAAGGTGATCATTTTGTTTACATTTAACTCCCCAAAAAAATTGATTTTATCAGGATAATGAATTTCAAGATTAATAAAGTAGTTCTTTTAGCAATTATAATTTTTTGTGTCGCATCCTTTCTTTATTTGCAGTACCTGTTCTCTTCTATTTAATAAGCCATCCTTTTAATTTTTTTTAAAAAAATCCGCAGCCACTGACTACGGAAAATTCAATATTCACGATCTCATCCACTATTACGGTTTGTTTTGTTTCTTTTTAAAGATCTCATATGCGTTTGGCGCCTCATCCAATTTCATTCTGTGAGTGATCACAAAGGAAGGGTCTATCTCTCCCGCTTCAATTTTCGTCATTAGCGGTTGAAGGGCATGGGAGTCATCAAATAATCACAATGTCCGCAGGCAATGGTAAAGGGAACTACGACACGATCTCCTTTCTTGAATTTGTTGACGCCGGTGCCCCCTTCCACGATCTCCCCCATAAATTCATGCCCCAGGATATCGCCTTCTTTCATGGTGGGTATCCCGTCCAGCAGGTGCAGATCAGCATATTGCGGTACAGGAGACCTTTACAATAATATCACCCGGTTCCTCTATTTTGGGATTGGGGACATTGTCTATTCGTACATCGTTTCTTCCGGGATAAACAAGTGCTTTCATATATTTTAGTTTAGGTTGAAAAATTATTTTTTTCCATTCCTTTATAAAATATAAAAAGCACCAGGCAGCTTTGCTTCTAAATCGTTAATTGTGAATGCTTTGTAGTTGTTTAACGAAAAAAACAGGACTTTTCTTATAAGTTTGAGTTAATCAATGATCTCGTAATGGATGGGCTTAAAACTTCCGTTATTGCTGTCTTCTGCAGAACAAGCGGTAAGCGCCACTATGAGGTCCATTTTTGCCTCGAAAAGCACATGGTCCCCGGCTTTACTCAGTGGCGGGTCAACACTTAAATTTCCTTTTTTATCAAACTGTACGTTCATAAAAATATTAAAAGCCGTAGGCACATCATCTGGTTCTATGTCAAAAGGTTTTAAGCTGGTGTACAGGTTTTCGAAGCAACTGGGATGGTATTCGTGGTTATTGTACATGATTTGAAAAGTTTCAGGACTACAGGGCGCCAGCAGAAAATCGTTGCGACCATTCGTATCTTCCAGAATTTCCATCATTTTACGGCTGCGGTTGCTCCATAAAAAATTGCCTTTTGTGATCAGGATAGATTCTTCAAAGTCAAGTGTTTTACCTGAAGAGATCTTCTCCCGGGTGTCATCAGCATTGAAAAGCACCATATCGCTTACCTGTTCTCCCTGTGGATCGATGACCTTCAGTTTTTGTCCTTTTTGAAGCTTGAAAGCTCTGCCGGTTTGCTTATTAATTACCTGTTCCATGTTCTTTTTTAATGTTTTTGCTTAATTCTGAAGACAAAG
>CAZVKA010000051.1:0-17498 GCA_964627595.1 uncultured Flavobacteriaceae bacterium
CTGGGAAAGAAGCTTAAGGAAGAACAGGAGGTGCTGATGCATATTTCAGACATGATCATTCAGTCATACGTGCTGGAAAGCGTCCTGGCCAAAACCCAAAAACAGGAAACAGGCTCCGAAGAGACAGCCACAGCCCCTCTGCACGACATTAGCCGCGTTTTTTTGTATGAGTCGGTAGAAAAGCTCAGGCAGGCAGGGCAGGAGGCTATCCTGGGCTTTGCCCAGGGAGAGGAGCAGAGCCTGCTGCTACGGGCCTTAACGCGGTTCACCAAACCCTATAGTTTTAACCTGAAGGAGGCCCGGAGAAGGATCGCCCAAAACATGATAGCTGAATCAAGGTTTAATGTTTAAGGTATAACCTTTAATGTTCGGAAGGAATTGAGGTTCCTGAACCACATTCGGGGGAAAATCCTAACAATCAACCGTTTTTGCCAACGGCTAATGTTCAGCAGCCAAAGGCTGAGTCTGATAAAATGAAGATCCCGCTGAAATAATTCGGCGGGATCTCTTTATAGGGAAGTAGGTTTAGATTGGCTACTAATTCAAATAAATATCTCCTGTAACCGTATTCAGGGTGAGCCTGTTTTTGGAACCGTTGAGATCTTTTATTACTTCTTCCCCAATGAACTTGCTCCTTCGTTCAGCTTCTGGGTCTGGGTTGCCGTGAATGGTGCCCATTACTGTTTTAGCGGAATAAGAACTTTCCTTTACCGGCAGGTTTATTTTTCCGGTTACCGATTTCAGGTCCAGGTGCCCCTGAAATTTTTCAATGTTAATATTTCCGGTCACGAGGTCAATTTTAATATCTCCCTGCAAAAATTGAGAAATTACACTTCCGGTAACGCTGGATAGGTCCATTTTTACGTCTTCTGGAACAAAAAGGGTGTAATTGAACTGGTGTTCCAAATCACTGTGATCCTTGTCATGCTCCTTACGGTGGGCTCTAAACAGCTCTTTAGCATTGGAACCAATCTCAATTTTTGAACTATTGCTCCTTACCTCCAGGTCATACATTTCCGTGTATTTTTTGTCTTCTGTTTCTACAGATGCTTCGACCTTAATGGTCGATTTATTCCAGGTCTTGACTTCAATGTTTGAAGCAAAGGTGAGATCCACTTCTACCTTCTGGTCCCGGTAAGCAAGTTCTTTTTCAAGACTTCTTTGAGCCTGTACATTAAGGCCGATCACTACGAATAAAATTAGACTGATTTTTTTCATTGTTCTGTTTTTTGATTGATGGTTACTCTTTTCTTAAAGACGAGAGGAATTTTCAGGTGTTGCAAAGGCCTGCTTTAATTTCTCCAGTTCATGAAATTATATAGAGGGCATAAACCCCAATTTTTGGTATTTTATGAACTAAAATCATCTCCATTTTTACTTCCTTTTCTGGATCCCTGACTACAAATGTGTATCTTTAAAGAGCTATGAAAAAATCCGGCAATATTCAGTCACTGCTCTCCAGATCTTACAGTTCTCACTATAGTGGAAAACTGGAGGTTAAATGGTTGAATGACCGAAAAGTGCTGGACAGCCCTAATGCCAACTACTCTTATGGGGCGCTGGAGGAGGTGTTGGATAAAGGACTGGGTGATGTCTATGCAGATCGTGCTGCCCCGGTATTGCTCTTAGGTCTGGGAGGAGGATGCGCCATTCCCTTGCTGCGGAAGAAATACAGATACTATGGCAAGATCCTGGCCGTGGAACTTGATGCTGCCATCATTGAAATCGCCAGCACGGAATTTGGGGTTGGGGAACATCAGCCTCTTGAACTTCTCTGTGCCGATGCTGAGGTATTTGTAAATTCCACAGCAGAAAAATTCGGTCTTATAATAATCGATCTTTTCCTGGATCTGCTGGTGCCAGAGCAGTTCTTTTCAGATAGTTTTTGGAAAGATATCAGCGAAGTATTACACGAAGAAGGGAAGGTGCTTTTTAACGCCGGGGTAAACAATGTCCATGCACAGCAGATCAACCGCCTGCTTGAAAATGATACTATAGGAATAAATTTCCAAAAAAAGGAGGAGGTCAACGGGAGTAATACCCTCTTGTTCGGGGACCGGGAAAAGCGGTAAATTATGGTATCGTAAGAAGGTTACTTTCTCATCTAATCTTTAAATCTTTTGCCACTGATTCTGTACCTGCCTGTGCATTACTATCGCCGAAGAAGGGCAAATACTTTTGAATTCACGAGTCTGCCTTATTACTGTTGGTACCTTTTCCCTATCCACCGGCAGAAACCCTCTTTTAAGAAAATATTTCTCTGCCGTGGTGGTGAGCAGGTACACCTCAGCAATTTCTTTCGCCTCACACACGGCAAAGAATCCTTTGATCATTTTTTCGGCCAGCTGTTGATTGCGAAAAGTTTCCTTCACAGCCAGGGAGCGCAGCAGTCCTGTTGTACCGTATTTTTCCAGGCCAATGGTAGCTACCAGCTCTCCTTCATCATGGACCAGGTAAAGGTCGACATTTTCCTCTCCCAAATCTGTGACCGGAAGATCTTGCGCGGTGAGGAAATCGGTTACGGCTGCCAGATCCTTTGGCTCTGCTGATTGAATATTCAGTTCCATTTCTAGATGTTTGTAATTATACATTCTTTTTCAGTATGACGCAGAAGGCTGTAAAAAGATGCAGAGGAATTTGAAAAAAATGGAACTATACCAGAATTAATTATCGAAAGACGCGTGCTCTATACAGAGGGGTGAGGTCAGAGATTCTCTCAGCTGATTGCCAAAGTCAATATCTTTTAATTTTCCCGGTAGAAATGTAAATTAGAAGCATCAAAAACAGAAAAATGAAAAAGTGGTACATCAGGTTTGGAATTGTGCTGGGACTTCTTATAGTGGCTCCTGCAATTCAGGCTCAGGAAACAGAGGTTATGGTAAGAGTGCGGTCAAAGGACGCGAAATTTATTGGCAGCTCTATAGGGGGTGCAAAGATCCTTATTAAAAATGCAGAAACAGGAGAGTTGCTGGCTAGCGGAATGACAACAGGGAGTACTGGAGATACCGAACTCATCATGCAGCAGGCCCACAGTCGTAATCAGAGGCTTAGCGATGAAGAAACAGCCGGATTTTTAGCCAGGCTGAACCTGGAGGAGCCGGTGTTTGTGACGGTGGAAGCCTATGCCCCTTACTCAAAAAAACAGGCCCGGGTAAAAAGTAGTACTCAGTTATGGTTGATTCCCGGAAAAGATATTATCGGCGAAGGACTGGTACTGGAGGTGCCGGGGTTTGTAGTAGACATTCTCTCCCCTCAAACCCATGAGCGTATCAACAGTGAAAACCGAATAAGTATAGAAGCCAATGTGGTGATGATGTGCGGTTGTCCCGTCACCCCCGGCGGGATCTGGGATGCAGACCAGTATGAAATACGGGCTGTGCTCAGCCGGGATGGTACTAAAATAAGTGAGCTGGAAATGAGACCGGAGGAAAAACCCAGCACCTTTTCTGCCGAAATTACTTTAGATCCCGGTCTCTACGGGTTGATTATTTACGCCTATGATCCCGTTAGCGGGAATACCGGGCTTGACAGGACCAATTTTATAGTGAATTAAAAAAGGAGAAAAGTGAAGCTAACTGTATTAGGGAAAGTGCTGCAGTCAAGTTGGAAAAAGCAGAGTTTCTGGCAGACTAATTTCATTTTTGCAGAAAGACAAAGCGTCTAAAAAGCTGTATCCTCAAACTGACACTCCCGATGCTTCGGGGCAATTGACGGAAAGAACTTTTTAGACGCTTTACTCATTCTTTAGAGGGAGCAGTTATTTGACTTTTGAAAAATCCAGATCCTGGAAATCAAAGCTGAAGTCGGTCATTGGCGAAACCGGTTCCATGGTAAAGCCTACAGGTTTGCCTTCGCGATCAAGTTGGAAAACCGTAAAAGCATCCCCATTGAGGCTGCGGTCATCCCATCTTACCACAAATGAATTTCCTTTATAAAAGCTCATTTCCCCGTGCAGGTCTGGGGCATTTTCGGCTTCAAAGCGCAGTTTCCCGTTTTGCAACTTGATTTCCACATTTCCGAACCAGGGATCGCGGTAAGATCCGGTGTAGTTGGAAAGGGCTTCGGAATTCATTTTATTTTTCTTTTGAACTTCATTAACTTTTTTCCAGACTTCAGCAACTACAGAATCAGCTTTTTTTTCGTACCGTAACCGGCTTTCATTGTATTGGCTTACTCTGTCTTCTCCCTTAATTCCGAAGTAGGCATCCTTGATGCTGTTGGTAATGGACCGAAATGCCGCGCCCGACTGCTGATTGGTGAGCACGATGATTCCCAGGTCCAGCTCCGGGATCATGGTTACCTGGCTCACGATGCCCAAAAGTCCGCCCGTGTGAGTAACCTCAAGATAGCCGTTGACATCACTTAAAAACCACCCCAGGCCATAGGCTTTAAAATGGGTGTTGTAATCCCCTTTTCCGGTGCCGGTAAGGGTTTGCGGTTTCCACATCTCACGGTGCTGCCGTTCGCTGAAAAGTTCTTTCTCCAGGTTTTCGCCGTACTTTCCGGCATTAAGCTGCGCCTGCACCCACTTGCTCATATCGGCTACAGAAGAATACACCCCGGCAGCCGGATTTGCGGCTTCGGTAAAGCTGAGGCCCACGGTCACCAATTTTCCGTCTGTTGGCGCGTGGCCGTCGATCACGTTAGATTTGTCTTCGATGAGATTGTAATTCACAGCCGAACGATCCATCCCCAAAGGTTCAAAAATGTTCTCTTCTATGAAGGTCTCATAATCCTGACCTGAAATTCTTTCTACAACCACACCGGCCACAATGTACAGCAGGTTATCGTAGTCATATTGCGAACGGAAGGAGGAAACCGGTTTCAGGAAACGTAGATTGTAGATAAGTTCATCTTTTTGAGTGACATTTTTCGAGGGCCATACCATAAGGTCCCCGGCTCCCAGGCCGAGTCCGCTGCGGTGGGTGAGCAGGTCCCGCACAGTGAATTCGCTGGTTACATATGGGTCGTAAAGTTTAAATTCGGGAATGATCTCAGTGACCTTCGTGTCCCATTCCAGCTTCCCTTCATCTATTAACATGGCAAGGGCGGCGCTGGTCATGGCTTTTGTATTGGAAGCCACTCCAAAAAGGGTGTTTTCGTCTACCTTTCCTCCATCGTCAAGAGAGCGGGTACCGTAGCCTTTCCGGTGAACTATCTCTCCGTCTTTAAGAACAGCAACAGCGATACCCGGCACATCAAAGGTATTCATGGTCTTTTGCACCAGGCTGTCTAGCTGTGCTTCGCTAAGTTCCTGGGCAGTTGCAGGAATTCCGAAGTGAATTAAGTATATCAGTAAAAAAGTGGATAAAAACCGTATTTTCATCAGGTAAGAATTTTGCTCTAAAGATAGAATTTCTTTTGAAGAATTCTCCTACCCCGGGGTAAGGGTCTGTTTGTGAAAAAGAAAAGGAAATTATTTTTAGGATCGGGTAGTGGAGCAGTGGATTGTGCAAAGTAAGTGGTAGAAAAAACCTGAAGAAGCTATTAATTCCGGATAGGCTTTTTACCTGCAGGCTCAAATTATCTATCTTTATAGATATGGGGACTTTCCATGGGAAAGAAGAAGCTCTAAAGGGGTGAGCAAGTTTTCTAAAAACTGGGAGGGAAACGTCCCTGTTCCTTTAACATTAGCGTACTTTTATTTTTCTCTTAAGTATCAAATTAACTTTAAAGCAATAAATATGTCAAAAACAAAAATTACAGTAAACAACAATGGATCTCTAATTATTTCAGGAGATTTGGAGATAGTGGATAAAAATGGGAATGCTTATGACCTGGGAGGCAGAGATGTTGTGACCCTTTGTCGCTGCGGACTGTCCAAAAACAAACCGTTTTGTGACGGATCTCACAAAGGGCATTTTGAACACGAAGCGGTTGCCTTTAACCTGCCACCAAAGAAATAAATATCAAAATTTGCCTGTAAATAATATGTAAATAAAATCAGCTGCCGGGAAGGCAGCTGATTTAGTGTAAAGAAATCCTTTTTATTCAAGGGGAAGAAGTACCTCGTGTATAATTCCATTTGAAGAAGAGATAATCTCTTGTTCCATTTTGCTTCGGAAATAGTGTCTTTTTTAACTTTTTTAGCGCTTCTATAAAGATCTTTCGTTTAGAGTATCAATTTTTCCAATGAACGGGTAAAGTTTAACGTTTTGATTTTCGTATTTTTAAGAGAATTAATTAACTAAAACCTTATTAAAATGGCTGATAATGAACATCGAAATTCCCCCGGAACCCACAAAGCCTGGGAAGTAAATGAATCTGCAAGATGCCCTTTCATGGGAGGGGCGCTTGATAAAACTGCCGGTAGCGGTACCTCTAACCGTGACTGGTGGCCCAATATGCTGAACCTTTCTATTTTACGACAGCACTCCAATCTATCTGACCCTATGGGGGACGATTTTAATTATGCCGAAGAATTTAAAAGCCTGGACCTGGAGGCGGTAAAGAAAGATCTCCATAAACTTATGACCGATTCGCAGGATTGGTGGCCGGCAGATTATGGCCACTACGGCGGACTTTTCATACGGATGGCCTGGCATAGCGCCGGAACATATCGAATTTCAGATGGTCGTGGCGGAGGAAGTACAGGAGCCCAGAGATTCGCGCCCCTCAACAGTTGGCCAGATAATGCGAATCTTGATAAGGCCCGCCTGTTGCTGTGGCCCATTAAACAGAAATATGGAAGAAAGATCTCCTGGGCAGATCTTATGATCCTCACCGGGAACGTGGCCCTGGAATCTATGGGCTTTAAAACCTTTGGCTTTGGCGGAGGCCGTGAAGATGTCTGGGAACCCCTGGAAGATATTTACTGGGGTTCAGAAGGAGAATGGGTAGGTAACAAAGAGCGTTACGCCCATGAAAATAAGCTGGAGCAACCTCTTGCGGCTTCTCACATGGGGCTTATCTATGTCAATCCCGAAGGACCCAACGGTAACCCAGATCCCCTGGGAGCAGCAACAGATATAAGGGAAACCTTTGGCCGTATGGCCATGAACGATTATGAGACCGTCGCTTTGATCGCCGGAGGCCATACCTTCGGAAAAACCCACGGTGCAGGTGATCCCGTGGAAAATGTAGGAGCAGAGCCTGCAGGTGCAGATATAACCGAAATGGGACTTGGCTGGAAAAATAAAATGGGAACAGGAAACGCAGCCAATACCATTACAAGTGGGATTGAAGGGGCATGGACCAGTACCCCTACAAAATGGAGCAACGGCTTCTTCGATAATCTTTTTAAATATGAATGGGAATGTCACAAAGGTCCCGGTGGCGCCTGGCAATGGAAACCCAAAGACGGGGCCGGGGAAGGCACCATTCCCGATGCGCACGACCCGAACAAAAAACATGCACCTTTTATGTTGACCACAGATATTGCGCTTCGGGAGGATCCAGAATACCTGAAGATCTCCAAACATTTTCACGAAAATCCCGATGAGTTTGCAGATGCTTTTGCAAAGGCCTGGTATAAACTAACGCACCGTGACATGGGGCCAATTGAACGCTATCTTGGCCCTGAAGTTCCTTCAGAAGAACTGATCTGGCAGGATCCAATCCCTAAGGTGGATCATGATCTTATCGATAAAAATGATATCTCTCAACTGGAGAAAATGATCTTTGATACAGATCTTACTATTCCCCAGCTGGTTACCACCGCCTGGGCTTCGGCTTCCACCTACCGCAACAGCGATAAACGAGGAGGGGCTAACGGGGCAAGGATACGCCTGGAGCCGCAACGCAACTGGGAGGTGAACAATCCGCCGCAACTACAGGAGGTGATCACTAAACTGGAGAAGATCCAAAAAGACTTTAATGAGGCGCAAAGCGGGAATAAAAAGATCTCTCTGGCCGATCTTATTGTTTTGGCCGGTAGCCTGGCAGTTAAAAAAGCCGCTAAAAATGCCGGTTTTGACGTAGCCATGCCTTTCGCACCCGGAAGAATGGATGCCCTGGAAGAGCAGACAGATATTGAAGCTTTTGAGCCGTTGGAGCCCAGGGGAGATGGTTTCCGAAATTACGTAAAAAGAGAGGAATATATCTCGGCTTCGGCTGAAGAGATGCTGGTAGATAAAGCTCAGCTTTTATCTCTTTCTCCACCAGAAATGACAGTTCTTGTCGGCGGTATGCGGGTTCTGGGTGCCAATTATGACGGTTCCCAACATGGGGTATTCACTAAGAGGCCGGGGCAGCTTACCAATGATTTCTTCGTGAACCTGCTGGATATGAACACCACCTGGAAAGCCAAAACCGATGCCCAAAACGTGTTTGAAGGCCGGGATCGCAACACCAATGAATTGAAATGGACCGGTACCCGGGTAGATCTGATCTTTGGATCGAATGCCGAGCTTCGCGCCCTTGTAGAAGCTTACGCCCAGAATGACTCAAAGGAGAAGTTTGTACAAGACTTCGTCAAAGCCTGGGAAAAGGTAATGAACCTGGATAGGTTTGATCTGAAAAAGTGATTTTAAGCCTCTGATAATTTAAAAGGTGACCCAGTATAGGGTCACCTTTTTTGTTTTCACGCAGTCCTTCTAAACCTTTGAAAATATTAGTTTCAGTCAGTTTAAGGAAGCCATTGATGAAACCTGGATGTATTCTCTCGAACGCTTTTCACAATAAAGTAGACGAGAATAAAAACTGGTTTCTGGCAGGGTTGGGACACGATCTGATAAATGGCCTGGTCTTTATATTTTAAAAGAAGTGTTAGATTGTCACAACGGCAAAATTTCACTTGCCAATACCAAAGAGGTGGGTGTCACTTTTACCGTGGCTCTTTCCAAGAATTTAGGTGGAAGTGACATCGGGAGAAGATAACAACTTGTTGATAACGTGTAGAAAAAATAAAAGGAGAAAAAATGTTAAAAAACTTTAACGTATTCACATTTTACTATATTTGACTTTCATGAAAAAAGTTACCCTACATACTTTTTCTTTCGTGATGGCCATTCTGGTCCTCTTTTCCACCCTGTCTTTCACGGTGGAAAAGCATTTTTGTGGTAAGAGTTTAGTGGGGCACGCTGTTTTTTCTTCTGTGGAAAAGTGCAAATCTGAGACACATTCCTGTGGAGTAGAAGGAAAAATGAGCCACATGAAAATGGAAAAAGATTCCTGCTGTTCAGATAAAACAGAACGCATCAAGGGGCAGGATGAGCTAAATCTTTACTCCGTCTCTTTTGAATTTGTACCCCAAAGTTTTATTGTCCCATTATCTTTGATCTGGGTCGAACTCCTTCCTGAGCTATCGCCCGAGGTCGTTTCTTATCCACCTTACGAACCTCCTCAACTGGTATACGACGTACAGGTCATGTGCCAGGTATTCACTATTTGATTTTTCGAGAGTATCAATTTTTGTTGATACTTATGGAGATGTTAGCCTGCTTTCATAGTAGGTGACAACATCTCGTGGCGTCTTATTATCTAAATTATCCAATTTTAAACCTACTTTATGAAGAGTAAATTTTTATTGATGTTAACCCTTTGTCTGGGGTTAACGGGGCATCTTATTGCCCAAGAAAAGACAGTCACCGGGACGGTGACCGATGAGAACGGCATGCCCATTCCGGGAGTGAATGTCGTGGTCAAGAATACCACCAACGGAACCCAAACCAATTTCGACGGGGAGTATTCAATTACTGCAGAGGTTGGTGATGTACTTAACTTTAGTTACATCGGGAAAAAAGTGGTCAACCGAACGGTTGGTGCTTCTAATATCATCAATGTTGAGATGGCGAAAAGTGCTGAATCGCTGGATGAGGTGATGGTGGTCGCCTATGGTTCGGCTAACAAGCGAAGCTTTACTGGAGCGGCCGAAACAGTAACCAATGAAGCCGTGACCAGAGGGGCTACCGCCAGTTTTGAAACGGCCTTACAGGGAAAAGTTTCCGGGGTCAATATTTCGACTTCAGGTCAACCTGGAGGGAAATCCAATGTACAGATTCGAGGGGTTGGTTCAATCAGCGGCTCGACACAACCTCTTTATGTCCTTGATGGAGTTGTGATAAACACTGATTCCAATTTAAGAGCGGGAGATTACATGACTGGTAGTACGGGGTATAATCCATTATCTACGATCAATTCTGAAGATATAAAGAGTATTACCGTACTTAAGGATGCTGCAGCTTCTTCTCTGTATGGATCTAGAGCAGCAAATGGAGTGGTGATCATTACCACTAAGAAAGGAAAACGAGGAGAGACCGAAATTGCCCTGGGAGTTGAGACCGGCTGGAGTGAAAACCTCACTGAAGAAAAGCTGATCAACAATGAGCAATTCAAGGATCTGTGGATCGAGGGACAAACTAATCAGTATATCCAGAACAATGAAAATGCTGAATTCCGAAGAGTTTATGGAGACAATGCATTGTACAGTACTTACCAAAATCAGGCGGTGAGTGATTATGAAGGGATCTATGGTACTACCCATGCAAATGCAGACTGGATGGATGCTATTTACCAAACCGGAACACTAAGGAAATATAACCTTTCTGCCAGGGGCGGGAATGAAAACACTTCGTTCTATGTTTCAGGTAACTACCTGGACCAGGCAGGAACGGTGATCGAAACCGGTCTAAAAAGATATTCCGGCCGTCTTAACCTGGAAAATCAGGCCAAGGACTGGATCAAACTGGGAGTAAATCTTTCTGTAGCGAAATCTGAAAGAGATGCGGCTAATATTGACGGTGCTTATGCCGGCGGCTTGAACCCGTTATACATGGCTCGGGTACTTCCTCCAGCTGCCCAAATTTATGATCCTGAAGGATATGGAGGTTACGCCAATCTTCCCAATGACATTGAGAAGAACGCCAATCCAATAGGAGTTCTAAAAGTGGGGGAATATGAGAATACCGAATTCAGAGTAAGAGGAGACGCTTTTGCGGAGTTTCAGATCATGGAGCCTCTTAAATTCAAGACCACCTTTGGTGTAGATCAGCAGGCAATTGATGAAACCCTTTATGACAATAAAGAGTTTGGTGCTGGGGGAGGAATTTGGAATGGAGTTCTTAATAGAGTGAAAAGTGAAGTGCTTCAGTATACGGTTTCAAATATCTTTAACTATAACAACAACTTTGGTCAACATGGCTTAGATGTTTTATTAGGGCATGAATTCCAGGAGTCAAACATGAATTCCATCAACGTGTATGGTTATGATGTACTGGACAGTGAATTACTTTCTGCCAGTAGTATAGGATCCCTATGGTCACATACCGGCTACGCTGAAAATTATTCCCTACTCTCTTACTTTTCTCAGGTCGCATACAATTTTGATCAAAAATATTACCTGTCATCAAGTATTAGGAAAGATGGTTCTTCAAGATTCGGAAAAGATGCTCGTTGGGGTACCTTCTGGTCTGTTTCAGGCGCCTGGGTAGCAACTGGAGAAAATTTCATAGACATTGACGGCTTGGATTACCTTAAGTTTAGAGGAAGTTACGGAACCAACGGAAACCTGCCTCCGCAGTATTACGCGGCTCTTGCATTTTTTGAAACTGACGGGAAAGGATATGGAGGAGAATCTGGGTTGTCCTATGGACAACTGCAAAACCCCGATCTTTCCTGGGAGCAAAGCAAGAACTTCAATTTGGGAATGGATCTGAATCTTTACAGGGAAATTGACCTTTCTGTGAATTACTTCAATAAGAAAACTGAAGATCTGTTGTTGAACGTGCCGGTCTCGCAAACCACCGGGTTTGTTTCCCAGCTACAGAACTATGGAGAAATGGTAAATAAAGGATGGGAGTTTGAAGTTGGATACACTCCTTACTATAACGATGATTTTTCCTGGAGGACCAGTGCTAACCTGACGATCCTGGACAATGAGATTACGAAATTGAAGAATACCATCGTCTCTACTTACAGCGCGAGATACGGGCAGGATCCTTTGATCATTAAAGAAGGGGAAAGTATTTATTCCTTTTACCTCAGGGATTATGCTGGTGTAGACCCAGAGACAGGAATGGCACAATACTATGTGCTGGAAAACGGGGAAAGAACAGGAGAAGTTACCACAGATGCCCAAAATGCTGGTTTCGGGATATTTGGAGATGCCTTACAGGACCTACAGGGAGGCTTCTTTAATGAATTTCATTATAAGAATTTTTCGTTCGATTTCCTTTTCACTTTCGGCATGGGAGGAAAAGTCTATGACCGTACTGCCTTCAAGCGTGATGATGATGGATATGCGCCGCAGTTCACCAATACTATTGCTCAGTTAAACCCATGGAATCCAAATAACACAGATTCTACTGTACCTATCAGGATCAACGGAAATCCAACTTTTTCAAATGACGTTTCCACAAGGCACCTGTACGATTCAGATTACCTGAAACTGAAAAACGTGAAATTGAGCTATAAACTGCCGGCTATGTGGAACGCCATAAAAGGTGGATCTGTTTACGCGCAGGGGGACAATTTACTGTTGTTAACTGAACTTGACGGTTATGATCCTGAAGCTGTTGCTGACGGGGTGAATTTTTTCCAGGTACCAACGGCAAGGACTTTAATGCTGGGACTTCAATTACAATTCTAGACTAAAAAATTAGGAAAATGAAAATATTAAAAAACACCTTAATGATCTTAGGCTTGCTCTCTCTTCAGGGATGCAGCGAAGATGTACTCGTCCAGACACCAGACCATGTTATTTCTGAAAACCTGGTGCTGAATTCTGTTGAGAAACTTGATAAATTACTTACCGGTACCTACAATGAAGTTTCCAGGAACACGTACCTGGGAAGGGTTTTGTACAAAAGGGCGGCTGTAAAAGGCACGGATTTCCGGTTTGTAAAAACCATCTTTAACCCAAGGGAGTATGAATCCATTGCTTATAAGTATGAGGAAAGCGCCAACAATAGCGGTAGCTGTGAAGATTTGTGGAGACAATCTTTTAAGGCCATCAACAACCTGAACCTTATTATTAACAACATCGATGCCGCAGAAGGTAGCGATGCTGCGAAACAAGAGATCCGCGGGGAGGCTCTTGGTCTAAGGGGAATGGTTTATTTTGACCTGGCGCGAACTTTTGCTTACCCCTGGATAAAAGCCGGGGCATCTTCACAGGGTCTGCCTCTTAAACTTACTTCGGAAGAAGTTGTGGTTGAAAGAAGCTCGTTGGGAGAAACTTATGACCAGATCCTTCTAGACCTGCAGACGGCTCATGACCTACTGGAGGAAAACACCTGGGCGCAGGGAAGTACCAAACACCTAACCAAAACAGGGGTGAAAGCTCTAATGGCCAGGGTTTATCTGTACAAGCAAGACTGGAATAACGCTCTTAAATATGCGGAAGAAGTGATTGCGGCCAGGGGAGAAGCGAACCTGATGGGGGTAGATTCTTATGCCTTCGAAGATTATAATTCTGAGTCCATTTTTGAATTGAGCATTACTGCTCAAAATTCTTTGGGGAGTAACGGACTTGGGGCGCAGTTTGACGTAAAAGATGGAGGACAGGGAGATGTGATTGCCACTCAAACCTTCGTGAATTTATTAGGAGCATATGAGAATGACCCAAGAGCTGCGCTGCTCGAGGAGGATAAGGAAGGTACCGAGCAGGCTTTTGTCAAATATACCAACAGGAGTGACGGGGGAGGACTGAGTGCCCATAATATTCCCGTACTGAGGTTGTCTGAAATGTACCTGATCGCGGCAGAAGCGGCGGCTCATGGAGCCGGAGGAGGAGATTCTTCGGCCCAGGATCATTTGAACACGCTTATCGAAAATCGCACTACCAATTTTGCCGCTCACCAGGCAACCGAAACCGGAGAAGCCCTTAAAGAAAGGATCGCTGAAGAAAGGAGAAGGGAACTTGCCCTTGAAGGTCATGGAGTGTACGATTACATTCGCAGGGGGAAAGATATCATTCGCCCGGTCGAGGAGCATGTAAATACAGGTGTAGATGCGGCCAATCTCAATATTTCGGCTACAGATAACAGGACTATCTGCCCAATCCCTGCAAGTGAAAGGGAAGCTTCAGGTATGGAACAAACAGATGGATATTAAAAAATAGAAAATTAAAAATCAGGAGATCAGACTATAAAAACGGGTCTGATCTCCTTCAACAAAACAACAATGGTAAAAAGAAAAACAGCCTTAAAGATCAGGCAGGCTCACAGGTATCTGGGATTATTTCTGGGAATACAGTTCATCATGTGGACCGTGAGTGGATTATACTTCAGCTGGACCGATATTGATGAGATCCATGGAGATCAATATCGCAAAGAAATGACTCACTCCAGTTTTGAAGGATTATTAAGTCCTTCAGAATCTTCAGGAATGGAGGTGCATTCCGTAGAATTAAAAGAGATCGCGGGGGAACCTTATTACTGGATCAATCACAGTATGTTGCACAATGCGCGTACCGGGGAAATGAAAAAAGAGCTCACAGAAGCTGAAGCTCTTTCTATAGCAGACAGTAATATGATAGACGGCCTGACAGTAGAAGGTGTGGAGAGAATAACCGAAACCGGCAATCATCATGAATACCGTAGTGGCCCTTTGCCTGCATATGTGATTTCCTATGATACCCCAGAAAATATCAAAGCATATGTATCTATCAATGACGGAACTTTCAGAACGGTACGGCACAGGGACTGGCGATGGTTCGATTTCCTTTGGATGACCCACACTATGGATTATGAGGGACGGGATGATTTCAACAATATTATATTGAGAGCATTCTCTTTACTGGGACTAATCACTGTGCTAAGTGGTTTTGTACTCTGGTACATTTCTTCTCCCACTATTCGAAAAGCACTGAATCCGAAGAAAAAGAAGAAAAAGAAAACACGAGTTTAAAATTAACTAATAATCCCTCAAAATGGGATTCTTACGGCTCTTTTTAGGAATTCTGAATTAGCCAGAAAAAGGCTGTCAAAAGACAGCTTTTTTTATGGCCGGTGCTGGTGAACAGCTATGGGGAAAATCCTTCAAAGTCGTTGTGAAAATAGAAAAATATGTCCATTCATTATATATCGCCTGATTTTCTGGATCTGGAAAAGATCAGGGAGATCATTCAGAAAGAAAAAAAACTTCGGTTGAGCGAAGAGTCAAAAAAATTAATAGTTCACTGCAGGGAATATCTCGCGAATCGGCTGAAGGAAGAGAAGGAGCCCGTGTACGGTATCAATACCGGCTTCGGATCATTGTGCAATGTCACCATCTCTTCAGCCCGGCTGGAACAATTACAGGAAAACCTGGTAAAATCCCACGCCTGTGGTACCGGGGAACCGGTTAGCAAGCCAATAGTTAGACTAATGCTGTTTTTTAAGATCCAGTCTCTCAGCTACGGCCATTCTGGAATAAGATTGGAAACGGTAGAGCGGCTCATGGAGATGTACAACAATGATGTACTTCCGGTGGTTTATGAACAGGGTTCGCTTGGGGCTTCAGGTGATCTGGCCCCGTTGGCCCATCTTTCTCTGCCTTTATTAGGTGAGGGAGAAGTGTATTACAAAGGAAGCAAAAGGAAAGCAGGAGAAGTTTTAGAGGAACTCGGCTGGGACAAGCTTAGCCTGCAGGCAAAAGAAGGCCTGGCTTTGCTCAACGGCACTCAATTTATGAGCGCCCACGGGATTCATGCTCTGCTCGAGGCTCATAGATTGTGCTTTTTAGCAGATGTCATAGGCGCTACCTCAATAGATGCTTTTTACTGCAACATGTCGCCTTTTGACCCACTAGTGCATGAAATACGTCCGCATTCCGGCCAGATAAAAACAGCAGAGCGTATAAGAAAGATCTTGAAAGGAAGTGAGATCGCCGAAAAAAAGAAGATCCATGTGCAGGATCCTTATTCCTTTAGATGTATTCCGCAGGTACATGGTGCCACTAAGGATACGCTTGCTTTTGCGGAAAAAGTGATCATTACAGAAGTCAACTCTGTCACCGATAACCCAAACATCTTTACCAAAGAAGATAAGATCATTTCGGGTGGGAATTTTCATGGACAACCCCTGGCCCTGGCGCTGGATTACCTTGCCATAGCGATGGCTGAACTGGGGAATATTTCTGAGCGCAGAACCTACCAGTTGATCTCCGGAAGCAGGGATCTTCCTGCTTTTTTAGTAAAGGATCCCGGCTTAAACAGCGGCTTCATGATCACCCAGTATTCTGCAGCCGGCCTGGTGAGTCAAAACAAGCAATACGCCACCCCGGCCAGTGTAGATTCTATTGTTTCTTCCAATGGGCAGGAGGATCATGTGAGCATGGGTGCCAATGCTGCAACCAAGCTGATCAAGGTTACTGCAAATGTTCTAAACGTTCTGGCGATCGAGCTGTTCAATACTTCTCAGGCACTTCATTTCAGGGAACCCGAAAAGACCTCACCTATACTTGAATCTTTTGTCAAAGAATTTCGCACACATGTACCTATTCTGGAGAAAGACGAGATCATGTACAAGCACATTGCTGCTGCCCGGGAATATCTTTCTGAAGTAGTAATAGATGAGGTGGAACCTATCAACCATATTGATAACTAACGACTCAAAAAATGAATTTTAAAGATAAAATTTTAGAAGGCATCCCCCATACGCTGCCTGCAGCAAAAAGTTACGATCCCAATGTAAATCACGCGCCTAAACGCAAAGAGATCTTAAATTCCGAAGAAAAGAAGCTTGCTCTTCAAAACGCGTTGCGGTATTTTGAGCCGAAGCACCACGCCGAGCTGCTGCCGGAGTTTCGGGAAGAACTGGATACCTACGGAAGGATCTACATGTACAGGTTTCGTCCCGATTACGATATGTATGCCCGATCCATAAAAGAATACCCCGGTAAGTGCGAACAGGCCAAGGCCATCATGCTGATGATCCAGAACAACCTGGACCCGAAGGTAGCACAGCATCCGCACGAGCTCATCACTTACGGAGGTAACGGCGCGGTGTTTCAGAACTGGGCACAGTACCGCCTGGTGATGAAATACCTGGCCGAGATGACCAACGAACAGACTTTGGTAATGTATTCAGGGCACCCCATGGGGCTTTTCCCTTCACACCCAGATGCGCCGCGGGTAGTGGTCACCAACGGTATGATGATCCCCAACTACTCCAAACCCGATGACTGGGAGAAGTTCAATGCGCTTGGCGTCACCCAGTACGGACAAATGACCGCGGGTAGTTATATGTATATCGGTCCGCAGGGAATCGTTCACGGTACCACCATCACCGTGCTCAACGCCCTTAGAAAGATCGCCCAAAAGTTCGATTTACCGACAGGTGAGCAACTGGGAGAAGGGTCAATATTTGTTACGTCGGGGCTGGGAGGCATGAGCGGGGCGCAACCAAAGGCGGGGAACATTGCCGGCTGCATCACGGTGTGTGCCGAGGTGAATCCCAAGGCTGTGGAGACCCGCCACTCCCAGGGCTGGGTAGACGAGGTGGTTACCGATCTGAATGAACTGGTTGAAAAAGTAAAACAAGCCAAAGCAGAAAAGAAGACCATTTCCTTCGCTTACCAGGGGAACGTGGTAGAGGTGTGGGAGGAATTCGATAAGCAGGATCTGCACATAGACCTGG
>CAZVKA010000052.1:0-17484 GCA_964627595.1 uncultured Flavobacteriaceae bacterium
TTAGGGAGGGTCTTCCTTTCGAAATTTTACTTCAGGAATTCGCTGGTGGGGATTTGTAATCCCTTTAGGGCTAGTTAATAGAAGAAACATTCTCCTAGCAACGGCTCCTCCTCCTCGTCTATGCAAATCCACCTCTGCCTGCAACAGGCAGGCCTTCTTAATCTTCAGGTAGGAGGGAACCCGAGATCATCAAAATTTCAGGAATATAGCTCTAGTGCGAATTTTTAATCCCTACAATCCTGGTCTGGATTACTTCTCTTATTTACTTTACTGTATAGGTAATATAATCGGCTTCTGAGAGCCTGAAGTAACCAAAGGAATAGTTCTCGGGATTAGTAGTATTTAGAATATTACCCCTTACAAGTGTAGGCTGGGTTTGAAAAGGACCTCCTGCAGTGCCCGACTGAGAGCGTAAAAGGTAGAGATAGTTATAAAATCTCTGGGATATTCCCTGGATCTCAAACCCAACTTTATCACCAGGGTTTACATCTTCTTCACTAAAGAAAGCAAATGTACGGTTGCCATCAGTAAATTCATCATCATAGATCTGCAGGGACAGCTTTTCGTGAAAAAAGCGGAAGAGATAATAATTCTCCTCACCAGCCGGATCTGTGTAAAATATCCTAAATTCTGTTTCTTCTCCTGAAAATCCTCTGTTGTCAACCTGGACAATTTCCTCCAGGGCAGGAGTGGGTATAAATCGCTCTGTTGCGCTGTAAATTTCGTTTTGATATGTTACGACCAGCTCGAACGTTCCCTCTGTAGCTGGCAGGATCTCTTCGTTTAAAAAAATGCCCGTTTCTGTTTCTTGGAAAACAAATTCTGTTCCGTCTGGGGCAAAAACAGATACTGTAGCACCTTCTGCCGCAGGGATCTCGTCATCAAAGTAAGGTGCAGTAGTCGTTAAAATAATATATTGACTTTGGTTTTCGCGATCTTTATTCCAGAGCAGCGAAGCTTCCACTACAAGCCTGGGCGCTGACTGTTCCAGATCCACCTCTACTACATCTTCACAGGAATTGAACACTAAAAAGAACAGAAAGATTAGCTTTTTCATGATCTAGAATTTAAAGTTATAGGTGACAGAGGGTACTATCCCAAAAAGTGAGAGCTGCAGTGCCTCATTACCACCGGTGTCTTCATTATTTCGAAAACTCATTGATACGGCATTTTTTCTTCCGTAGAGATTATAAATCCCAAAATTCCAGGAAGACTTATATTTTTTATTTCTTTGTTTTTGTGGGGTATAGGTGGCCGCAATATCTAACCTGTGGTAGTCGGGAAGTCGGTTGCTGTTTCTTGAGGAGTAAACAGGAATGTTTAGATTTTCAAATTTGTATTGGGCCGTAGGATAGGTCGTAGGGAGGCCGGTTTGATATACAAAATTAACGCTGAAATCCCATTTTTTATTCCATTCGTAATTCGAGGTAAGGGAAAGATCATGGGGTTTATCATATGCGGTGGGATACCATTGAGAAATATTAATTCCCGGCTCAGTTCCTGTTCTTCCCGGAGTGCGTTGCTCAGAGGTGGAATAGGTATAGGCAAACCAACCTGTTAAACGCCCCGTATTCTTCCGAAGTAATAATTCAAGACCATACGCTCGTGCTTCACCGGGTAAAATTACCTGTTCAATGGCATTATTGGCAATTAGATTCGCTCCGTCAATATAATCGAGCCTGTTCTCAGTAATTTTGTAAAAAATTTCCGTTTCCAGGGAGTAATCTTTCGAAAAATTCTGATAATAACCTGCCGCTACCTGATCCAGTTTCTGCGGTTCAATATATTTTCCGCTTGGCGTCCACACATCAAGTGGGGTTGGCGAGCTGGTATTGGTGATCAAATGCAGGTATTGAGCCATTCGATTGTAGCTTAGTTTTACAGATTGATCATCATTAAAAGAGTAGGCCAGGGCTAGTCTTGGTTCGAAGGTGCCAAAGGACTTTTCCACCTTCCCGCGGCTCAGGGTTTTTGTCCCGATAGGTTCTGCTTTTTCGTAGATACCAAAGGTACTGTTAAAGGTTACAGCCTGTCCATTCCTATATAGATTCAGTTCCTCCTGACCAAGGCGTAGAAAATTGCTGAACCTGATGCCGTATTCTGCTGAAAGAGCATTAATTATACTGTGTTCCAAAGAAACATAGACCGCATTTTCAAAAGCGTACTTTTTAGTCAATTCTGAAGGGCTTATACCTGAACTTTCAGAATTTGGCTCTATTTCTCCCGGGTTGAACTCATACAATGTACTGTGAAGGCCATAATCAAGATTGATCTTTTTTGAGATATAATGGTCAACATCATATTTAAAGTTCAGGTTTTTGATGCCGCTGTTCCAGTTGAAACCTACAAAATCCAGGGTGAGCCCGTAGTAGTAATCACTGTAAATCATTGAAAAATTACTGAAAATATTCTCTTTTAAGACCTTGTTCCAGCGCAGATTAAAAACTGCGTTCCCGTATACATTATTAAAGCTTTCGCTTATTCGAAAAACATCTCTTCCAAAATAACCTGAAAACAATAAAGTGTTTTTTTGGTCAAGCCTGAAAGTAAGTTTGGTATTAAGATCGTAGAAATAGGCCGAATTCTCATTATCGGTTAATTTAAGGAACAGGTGCGCATAAGAACTTCTCCCGCCCACCAGAAAAGAGCTTTTATCTTTTTGAATTGGCCCCTGTGCCAAAAGTCGGCTGGAGATCAAACCTATACCCCCGTTTGCTTCAAATTCCCTACTGTTGCCATCTTTCTGGTAAATGTCCAGGACCGAAGAAACCCTGCCCCCATAATTCGCGGGGATTCCACCTTTATAAAGCTTCAGGTTTTTGATAGCATCGGGATTAAAAACCGAGAATAGGCCGAATAAATGACTGGCATTATAAATAGTGGCTTCATCAAGCAAAATGAGATTCTGGTCTACAGCACCCCCGCGTACGTTAAAGCCTGAAGAAGCTTCTCCCGCATTGGAAACTCCCGGCAGTAACAGTAGGGATTTGATGACATCTACTTCTCCAAAAACTACCGGCAGCTTTTGAATAGTGGCTATCTCCAGTTTGTTAACACTCATTTCTGGTTTCGAAATATTCAATCTTTCCAGGTCTTCGTCAATGATCACCTCCTCCAGGTTTTCTGAAGCAGGATTGAGGTCAAAATTCCTTTGAGTATTTTCAGATATGGTAACTTCTGCTGAAATAGTCGAAAATCCCAGGTAGGAAATGAGAATCTGGTGGGTTCCTGCAGGTAATTTAATGGAGTAAAATCCGTATTCATTGGAAACCGCTCCCCGTTGCAAGTCGGGGACCAGCACGTTGACCCCGCTCAGGGTTTCATTGTTTTCGGCCTCTCTTATGATCCCGTTGAGAATAAAAGTTTCCTGGGCATTTAAAAAAGAACAGAAAAAGAAGAATAGAACATAACTGATCTCTTTCATACCTAGTTTTCAATCTTAATCAAACAAAGAGCGCATAACCGTATTAATTCCTTTGAACATTAGGTATATGGCTGCGGCCATGGCCAGGATTGAAAAGATTAATATCGGAATGAACCATAGATGTTCCTGATTCTTAAATGAGCTGAATAGTACTACTGGTCCAAGGAAAGAAAGAGGTAGAGCACCTGCCAGGTACTTTAGGCCTTTCATTAATTGTGGCTTATTAGTATGTTTCATAATGAAAAATTCTTTCCAAAGATACGCAATCCATCATTGTAGATATTTTGTTCATATAATGTTATAGTTTTTTAAATATGAAAATGAACTATGAAATTTCCATATATTTAATTCTATCTCTAATCGATTGCAATTAAGTCTTTTCAATTAACCGGGTGTAAAATTAATTAGAAATTAACAAGCGGCAAACAAATTATGTTTAAATTTGTTTAAAAATAATTAAACAGTGAATCAGTTTTCCATTAGTCAGCTGGCTCAGTTTTCCGGAATTAAGCCACATACCATTAGAATCTGGGAGCAACGCTACAATGCGTTGCAACCCAAGCGTAGTGAGGGAAACACGCGCTATTACGATGGAGCCCAGCTTCGCAGGCTGTTAAATATCGTAAGTCTTTCCGGGACCGGTCATAAGGTATCACAATTGTGCGTTATGAGTGATGACGAACTGTTCTCCCTCCTGGAAGAATATTTTATGACCGCAGAAGAGCAGAGTGATTTCGATTACTTTGTGAACAGGTTAGTTGCTGCAGGGGTTAGTTATGACGAAACTGGTTTCAGTAATCTTTTCGCACACTGTTTATTAAGATTTGGGCTGGAAAGAACCTATAAAATGGTCATTTACCCTTTGCTTGCCAGGGTAGGATTAATGTGGTCCAGTGATTCCATGCCTCCTTCTCAGGAACATTATATCACCAACCTATTGAGGCAAAAGCTTTTTACTTCGATTGATGCGATGACCTCAAATGTGGAGGAGGATGAGAAATGGTTACTTTTTTTACCTGAAAATGAATTTCATGAAATAGGCTTGCTTTTTAGTGCATACCTTCTGAAAAGCAGGGGGAAGAATGTAATTTACCTGGGTGCGAATGTTCCGTTTTCTTCCGTACAGGGCTGTCTTGACGATACCGGGGCAGATCAACTATTGTTGTTTCTGGTACACCGGGATCTGCCGGAAAATCTTCAGAGTTTTCTAAAACAGTTGTCTGTGGTGGGTAAAAACAAAAAGATTTTTATTGCCTGCAATACCGAGTTAATTAAAGGGATCTCAGATAAAGGTGACTTTAAATGGCTGCATAATATAGAGGATCTTGAAAAAGCAATTAACGAAAGTAAAAAATTAAAATCCACAACCTGAGATGTCAAAAATAGCAATTATAGGAGCGGGTTTTTCAGGGTTGAGTGCAGCGACCTATCTGGGTGAGCAAGGTCACGAAGTTCATGTTTTCGAAAAGAACAGTTCTGCCGGGGGCAGGGCGCGGCAGCTCCATACATATAATGGGTATACTTTTGATATGGGGCCTAGCTGGTACTGGATGCCTGATGTTTTTGAAAAGTATTTTGCTGATTTTGGTTTTCAGGTAAAAGACCTTTATAAGCTACAACTTCTGGATCCTTCCTTTGAAGTGGTTTTCTCGGGTAATGAGAAATTAAGTGTACCTGAAAATTATCAAAAGTTGAGGGAGATGTTCGAAAGTATAGAGCCAGGTAGTGCTGTGAAACTGGATAGTTTTATGGAAGAGGCGAGATTCAAGTATGAACAGGGAATGGAGAAACTGGTTTATATGCCAGGACTGTCTTTTAGTGAGTTTATAGACCTGGATCTTGTGAAAGGAGCCTTAAGGTTACAGGTTTTTTCCTCCTTCAGTAAACACGTGCGTAAATTTTTCAGTAATACAAAGCTCATTGCGTTGATGGAGTTTCCGGTTCTTTTTTTGGGTGCCATGCCACAGGATACCCCGGCGCTTTATAGCCTTATGAATTACGCCGGACTAAAACTCGGGACCTGGTATCCTGAAGGCGGCTTTGGTACTGTGATTAAAGCCATGGTCAAAGTGGCCCAGGAGAAGGGAGTAATGTTCCATTTTGATATCCCTGTGGAGAGAATTACTGTAACAGGAAAACAGGTGAAAGGGATTGAGGTTAACCAAGGGGAGTTCCTCGAGTTCGATGCCGTGGTTGCTGCGGCAGACTACCAGCACATTGAAAATAAATTATTACCCCAAAAATACAGAAATTATAAGGAAGGATACTGGGATAAGAAAACCTTTGCACCGTCCTGCCTTATTTATTATTTAGGAATATCTGAGAGAATTCCTGAACTGGAGCACCATACTTTGTTCTTTGACGAAGATCTTTTCGCTCATTCTGTAGAAATATATAAAGATCCTAAATGGCCCTCAAAACCTTTGTTTTATGTATGCTGCCCATCCAGGACCGACACTACCATCGCACCAAATGGGCATGAGAATCTGTTCCTGTTGATGCCTTTAGCACCAGGGCTTAAGGATGAGGAAGAAACCCGGGAGAAATTCTTCAATATAATGATGGATCGTCTCGAGAAACAAATAGGAAGAAGCGTAAGACGTTATATAGATTATAAGCAAAGCTATTGTGTGTCAGATTTTGTAAACGATTATAATTCCTTCAAAGGGAATGCTTATGGTCTTGCCAATACCTTGCAGCAAACAGCTATACTTAAACCAAAGATCAGGAATAAAAACTTGTCAAATCTCTTTTATGCCGGGCAACTAACTGTACCGGGACCCGGAGTGCCACCTTCATTGATTTCAGGGAAGATCGCTGCAGATCAGGTAATAAAAGAATTAAAAAAGAAAAAGCATGAAGTCACTGTTTGATAAATTATCTGTGGAAGTGAGTAGAAAGACCACTCGCTCCTACAGCACCAGTTTTTCACTGGGTATTTATTTTTTACACGATCGCTTGCGGGATCCCATCTATTCAGTTTATGGATTTGTAAGGGTAGCCGATGAGATAGTTGACAGTTTTGAAGGCTTTGATCAGGCATTCCTGCTTGATAAATTCAGGAAGGATACTTATGAAGCACTAGACCACGGGATATCCACTAATCCTGTACTTAATTCTTTTCAACAAGTTGTACGGGATTATGAGATCGATCACGAGCTTATAGAAACTTTTTTGGAAAGTATGAAAATGGATTTGGAAAAGGTGAATTATACCGATGAAAAATACCAACAGTACATCCTGGGATCGGCCGAAGTGGTTGGTCTAATGTGTCTCCATATTTTTACAGAAGGGGATAAAAAGCTGTTCGAGGAGCTAAAACCATATGCCATGAAACTGGGGGCGGCCTTTCAAAAAGTTAATTTTCTGCGTGATCTTAAAGATGATTACCATGTACTGGGAAGAACATATTTTCCGGGAGTTGATATCAGCAACTTTTCTGCCTCTGCGAAAAAACAGATCGAAGAGGACATTGAAGAAGATTTTAGAATTGCTCTTGAAGGCATAAAAATGCTGCCCGCCTCCGCAAAAGGAGGAGTTTACCTGGCCTATGTCTATTACCAGTCACTTTTTAAAAAGATCAAGAAATTACCTGCCCAAAGAATTCTCTCCGGTAGGGTGAGGATCAACAACGGTAGAAAGTTTGGTTTGATGATCAACAGTCTGGTAGAATGTAAAATGAGAATGGTATAATGAATTTTATTATAATTTTAATATTGTTGATGGGATCTTCAGCAGCAAACCAGGATTCAGAGCTAACAGTAATAAGGCAGCTGTATAAAAATGCGGCTGAACAGGAAGCTGCGGGGAAAAGGCTCATGGCAATGACCAAAGATTATGAGGTTCAGCAACCTGTTTTATTCGGGTATAAAGGGGCCAGTCATATGATGATGGCCAAGCACGTGGGAAATCCTTTTTCCAAACTTTCGCACTTTAATAAGGGCAAAAAAATCTTCACTGCGGCCATTGAAGAGGATCCCGGTAACCCTGAACTTCGCTTTCTACGGTTCTCTGTACAAGCTGAGGCCCCAGGGTTTTTGGGGTATAAAGAGAACCTGCAAGAAGATAAAAAACTTCTTTTGCAGAAGGTTTACGATATTAAGGATCCGGGTCTTAAAAAGATGATACGTGATTACCTGCTTACATCAAAGGCCGTCAGCGAAACTGAAAGAGAAAGAATTAAACAAGATATTCATTGAAATTCAGTATTTTAGAAAGTACTGAAAAAACATAAAATTTAAGATCATGGGAACTGTATTAATCAACGTACTCATCGTTTTAGCCGCTTTTTTGGCTATGGAAGGGGTAGCCTGGTTCACCCATAAGTATATTATGCACGGCCTGTTGTGGACCCTGCACAAGGATCATCATAAGAAGGAGTCTTCAGGTTTTTTTGAACACAATGATTTCTTTTTCCTCATATTCGCAGTTCCGGGTATCGCAGCCCTGTACTTCGGGATGCAGGCGGGATACAACTTCTTATTCTGGATTGGTCTGGGGATCACTCTCTATGGAATGGCCTATTTCTTCGTACACGATATTTTTATACACCAGCGGTTTAAAGTTTTAAGAAAGACCGATAACTCTTATTTTCGTGCCATTCGCAGGGCCCATAAAATGCACCACAAGCACCTGGGGCCTGAAGACGGTGAATGTTTTGGAATGTTATGGGTCCCGTTGAAATACTTTAAAGATCAACGAAAAAGAGCCTGATGAAATATACCTATTTACTGGTCAACTTCTTTACGATCCTCATTCCCTTTCTGTTTTCATTTCACCCAAAGCTGAAATTCCATAGAACATGGAAAGCTTTTTTTCCGGCAGTTTTTTTGACCGGGCTGGTATTTATCATATGGGATATGTATTTCACTCACCTTGGAGTATGGGGTTTTAATGAGCGATACCTTACCGGAATAAAAATTGGAAACCTGCCCCTGGAGGAAGTGCTGTTCTTCTTTTGTATTCCTTATGCCTGCGTCTTTACCTTTCATTGTCTGAGCCTTTTTATGTCAAAACGTGTAAACTTAAAGAGGCAAATGAACATGACGGTATTCCTGGTGACCGTTTTATTGGTGGTGGGGATCATGAATTTTCAGCAAATATATACCTCCAGTACGTTTTTGAGTCTTGCCGTACTTCTCTTGCTTTCCCATTTTGTGTGGAGGATCCACTGGTTAAACCGTTTTTACATAGTCTACCTGGTTCTGCTCATTCCCTTTTTTATAGTGAATGGGGTTTTGACAGGCGCAGGGATTGAAGAGGAGGTAGTATGGTATAATTCTGAAGAATTTTTAAATATCAGGTTGTATACTATTCCCTTAGAAGATGTCTTCTACGGAATGGAACTCATCCTGGTCAACCTGCTCATATATAAATTTTTGCTTAGCCGAAGGGGCGCAGCTGTTTTGGCGCAAACCAGCAAACTTCATGAAAAAGTTCTTTAAATGAAAAAAACATTGCAGATCCTGAATGTTTTAGCCCTTTTTGTGGTGGTGGCAGTCAATTATTATTCCAATACCGGTGCCATTGCCGGGGAGACTATGGCTTCAGTTTCTGAAAAATATGAGAATTTGTTCACTCCGGCAGGGTATGCCTTTTCTATTTGGGGGCTTATTTACCTTTCCCTATTTGCCTTTGTCATATTTCAGGCTCGAGACCTTTTTAGTAGTAAATACAGTACAGATGTGGTATTGCAAATAAAATGGTGGTTTATCATATCCTGTCTGGCCAATGTTTTCTGGATCTTTGCCTGGCTTAATGAATTCCTGCTGCTGTCTGTAGGGATTATGCTGGTATTGCTCGTTTCCCTGGTGAAGATCATTCTCAACACCAGGATGGAGCTGGACGATAAAGACCTGCCGGTAATTGCCTTTGTATGGTGGCCGTTTTCATTTTATTCCGGATGGATATCAGTGGCTCTCATCGCAAATATTGCTGCCTATCTCACATCTGTAAACTGGAATGGTTTTGGAATTTCTGAAGTTACCTGGACTGTGATAATGATCCTCATTGCCGGAGCCATCAATCTTGCCATCACCTGGACGCGAAATATGCGGGAATTTTCCCTTGTGGGAGTATGGGCACTTGTGGCTATTGCCGTAGCCAACTGGAACGGTGCTTCTGCGATAGTGATAGTTGCTTTAGCAGTGGCAATAATACTTTTTGTTAGCAGCAGTATACATGGATATCAAAACAGAGAAACCAGTCCATGGAAAAAGTTATAGATAAAAAAATATCTGTTTGCTGGTTGAGAAGAGATCTCAGGTTGTTTGATAATGCATCTCTTTATCATGCTTTAAAAAATGAGCATCCTGTGATGGTCATTTTTATCTTCGACAGGCATATCCTTGATAAATTGTCAAATTCCAAAGACCGGCGGGTAGCTTTCATTCATGGGCAGCTTTCAAGGATCAACAATGAGCTACAGGAAAAAGGATCAGCATTGGAAGTTTATAATACCACCCCGAAAAAGGCTTTTAAGGAGCTGCTTTCAAAATATGAGGTGCAGGGTGTGTTCACTAATCGTGATTATGAACCTTATGCCATTACCCGGGATGAAGAAATCAAAGAACTGCTTGAAAAAAATGGCACGAAGTTTCACAGTTTCAAGGACCAGGTGCTTTTTGAAAAAGAGGAAATTTTAAAACCCGATGAAACACCATACACGGTTTTCACTCCCTACTCGAAAAAGTGGAAAGAAAGGTATTTCAAGGAATCTATGCCGGAGTTTCCTTCGGAAAAATATTCTGATCAATATCTGAAACTCCCGAAAAATCCAATTCCCTCATTATCTGACATTGGCTTTGAACAGGCTGATTTCGTAGTTGCACCTCCAGATATTTCCGAAGGATTACTAAAAAGTTATAAAAGTAAAAGAGATCTTCCCGCAGTAGACGGAACCAGTCATTTAGGCATCCATCTCAGGTTTGGAACGGTAAGCGTTCGGCAGGTGGTGTCGAAAGCAGCAGAATTCAGTGAAACCTTCTTAAACGAGCTCATCTGGAGGGAATTCTTTATGATGATCCTGTACAATTTTCCCTATGTGGAGCAGAATAACTTCCGAAGGAAATATGACCGGCTGCAATGGCGCAATAATGAAAGAGAATTTTATCTATGGTGTAGGGGAGAGACGGGATATCCCATGGTAGATGCCGGGATGAGGCAATTAAACGAAACAGGATGGATGCACAACCGGGTAAGAATGATCACCGCTGGCTTTCTCTGCAAACATTTGCTGATCGACTGGAGATGGGGCGAGGCGTATTTTGCTGAAAAGCTTCTTGATTATGAATTGGCTTCGAATAATGGAAACTGGCAATGGGCAGCCGGTACAGGATGTGATGCGGCACCTTACTTCAGAATCTTCAATCCTTCTACCCAACTAAAGAAATTTGATCCAAATTTGAATTATGTGAAAACCTGGATCAGGGATTATAAACCTAATTATTTAGAGCCAATAGTGGACCATACTTTTGCCCGGGAAAGAGCGCTCCAAACTTATAAAAAAGCTTTGAACAGGTAGTTAGTTATAGTAGACCTCTTTTTTTGATCTCCAGGTACTTGTTAATCGTGTTGATGCTCAATTCCTGTGGCTTCGTTAACACTGTTTGAATGCCGTAATTTTGAAGCTCCCGGGTCATTAATTTTTTGTCATAGGCAAATTGTTCTGCAATGGTTTGGTCAAAAATACCGGGAATGTCTTCGGTTTCCCTGAGTATCAATTGCTCCAGTTCTGTATTCTCAAATAAGATAACAACCAGTAAATGTTTGTTGGCCAATGCCAGCAAGTAAGGCAGTTGCCGGTGCAGGGCACTAAGATGTTCAAAATTGGTGTATAGCATTAATAAGCTGCGCTGCGGAAGTTTTCTTTTAATGTGACTGTACAACAACCCAAAATCTGAATCCAGAAAATGGGTATCAATATTATATAAGTTTTCCAGGATAAGGGGCAGCTGTGTTTTTTTAGAAGCTGCAGGAACGATCTTCTCCAGTTTATTTGAGAAAGAGACCAGGCCGGCTTTATCATTTCGTTTGATCACAATATTTGAAAAGGCCAGGGAGCTGTTGATCGCGTAATCCAGCAACTTAAGGCCTTCAAAGGGCATTTTCATGGTGCGCCCGGTGTCGATGACCGAGTAAACGGGTTGAGACCTTTCATCCTGATACTGATTTACCATAAGACCTCCCTGTTTGGCAGTTGCCTTCCAGTTGATGCTTCTCACATCGTCCCCCTGTACATAGTCCCTTATTTGCTCAAATTCCATTGTATGCCCAATCTTCCTGATCTTTTTTAGGCCCGGCTGGGCGATCTTATGATCAATGGCCATAAAATCCAACTTTTTCATCTGGATAAATGATGGATATACTTTAACCTGCTGATCTTTTAAAAAGAAGAGTCGCTTTTTAGCCAGCCTGATAGGGGTGGAACAGTAAATATTTAATTTTCCGAAGAAATATTCTCCACGTTCAACCGGCCTTAAAGTGTAGGTAAAGGAACCTGTACCTTTTGCAGGTATTTCCAGATGCCTTATAAAATCTCTTTTTTGAAACTGAACCGGAAGCTCGTCTATGACCTCCACAAAGATCCTGAAGGTACTTTGATTACTCACTTCTATTGTAACGGGGTTATTGTCACTGTTTGAGAACTTATCAGGAAGGCTTCTTGTGGCACTTACCTGCAACGTTCGGGAAAGTGCGGTAATATCAAAAAGTACTATTAGTAGGAAGAGAATGGCTATCACCCATATCACCGGGTACAACCATTCCAGCCAATAAGAAAACAGGAATCCTGTTGCCAGGATAAATAAGGCTGCAAAAAATTTCTGATAAAAGTATAATGATCTGAAAAACCTTCTCACTTATCTTGGAATTTCGACCGAATGGACGATCATGTCAATAACTTTTTCAGGGGTCATTCCTTCCATTTCCCTCTCTGGAGATAGTATGATCCTGTGACCCAACACGGGGGCCAACGTTTTACGAATATCTTCAGGGATGACGAAATCCCGACCGTTTATCGCGGCAAAAGCTTTGGAAGCATTCATAATGGCTATTGATGCCCTGGGTGATCCTCCCAGGAAAATGTGAGGGTGGTTGCGGGTACTGGTGACAAGTTGTGCAATGTACGTCAGTAATTTTTCTTCAATGCGTACCCCTTTGATCTGCTTTCTCAACGTCTGCAATTGCTCAGGATCCAGAACGGGTTCAATTTTATCCTGGGGTGCAGTATCGCCGCGTTCATGATGGCTCTGCAGGATTTTTACTTCTTCTGCCAGATCTGGATATTCAACTTTGATTTTAAAAAGAAACCTGTCGAGTTGCGCCTCTGGCAGGGCATAGGTTCCTTCCTGGTCAATGGGATTCTGGGTAGCCACAACCATAAAAGGTGGAGGCATGTTATGTACGGCCCCGTCAATGGTAATTTGTCGTTCCTCCATAACCTCAAATAAAGCAGCCTGGGTCTTGGCAGGGGCCCTGTTGATCTCATCGATAAGGATGATATTTGAAAAAACCGGTCCCGGTTTAAATTCAAAACTGGAGCTTTTGGCATTTAAGACTGAGGTGCCCAACACATCACTGGGCATAAGATCTGGCGTGAATTGAATACGGCTGAAACCCGTGCGAAGGGTACGGGCAAAAAGTTTGGCAGTGATGGTTTTGGCTATGCCGGGGACTCCTTCTATCAGAACATGACCATCGGCCAATAGGCTTACGATCAATAATTCAATGAAATTCTCCTGTCCTATGATGACTTTTGAAAGCTGATGCTTTAAGTTTTCTACGGCTGATTTTAGTTCTTCCAATGGAATACGGTTTTCGAAATTTATCTCTTCCCTGCCGGATTCATTATTTTCCATGTTTTCGTTTTTTGAAAGCATTAATTTTTCGGTTTAATTCAAGCAGATCTTCTTTTTCTACCTGTTGTTTGTTTTGCAGCACAAGCATGAGATCCCACAATTTCTTTACATCTTCCAGTCTGTTGCCGCTAAGACCGGCCAATCGTTCATAGAAATGATCATTGACTTCATCTGTAGTGAGATGATATTTTGTTCGCACATAGTCCAAAAATAAGTGAATCTTTTTAGAGGAGATTTCTTTATAATCTTTCTGGTTAAGATAAAGACCGGCGATGGTGCGGGTAAAATGGTAAGACTGATTTTGCAAAGGACGTATGACAGGGATACTCCGTTGTTTTCGCTTTCCCTCAAAAAGGATGAAAAGGATACTGCCTGCAATTATAAAATAGTATGCCCATTTTAGGGCTTTACTGTTCAAGAGAATATAGAGGGGAGAAGATTGATAAGCTTTCCCAGATTTATAATAAGCATCCCAGTAGACCACATCTTCAGGGGAAATAAAAGCGAGAGCTCTCTCTGCATATTTATAATTTTCACCCTCTATTATAAAAAAGTTGCTGAAGGCCTTTGGAGAGGTGTGGATGAACAGTACGCCTTTTCCTATTGAATCCATGAGGAAATGGGCTTCTGGCCGGGTAATCTTTAATGTATCCCGGTAAAGTTGGGAAACCCCCACAAGTCTTTGCTCCAGTGTATCATAGCTCCTAAATGTGAAATTGTAGGTTTCCTTGTCCAGAAGAAATGGTTCATCTGCTTCTAATCCTGGAATTGTCAGGTTAAAAATCGGTTTGGAAGACAGGTCTTTCCCTGGTGCAGATATTTTTATTTTGAGATCTAGCGTGTCCAGGATGTTACTGCTAAAACTCTCGGCTATCAGGTAGGCCTTATTGCCCTTTTCGATCCAACTTAGCAGCTCATTTAATTCACTGTCGTGAAAATCCAGCCGATTGTTGAGAAAAATATAAGTGCCTGCGGGAGAAGTTTGCTTCAGGAACTCATAAGGAGGCAGGTTGATCTTTTCTACGGAAAAAGGCTGCTCCTGAATAAATTCGAACAAAATATAAGCGCCAAGAGGAATTTTATCTGCAGCTGTATAGCTGGGATTCCAGTTGATCTCCTCAGGTTCCATAGCTTCCAGGTAGGTTAGCAGGACCAAAATGGAGATCAGGAAGAACAGCAGTATTTTATAGGTTTTGCTCATAACGAAGGCCTGAGGCATTTTCCATCTTCCGGAATTCTTTTGCGATTCTGTAATAGGTTTCTTCCGCAGTATCAAATCGGCCATACCAGATATAATCATAAATACGGCTCAACTTTTGGAATTGAGGTTTAAATTCTTCCTTTATCTCATGAAGGTAATCTTCATCGGTTTTTGTGTTATCATAAATGATGAATCCTCTTCGGGAAAACTGCTGTAGCAGGTAAAGAAAATGATAACGTACGGCCAGTCGATAATCTGCGCTGGCCACCGCCTGTTCTATCAGGGAGGGGATGTTTTCAAATTTGATAATATCTTCTTCCTTAGTAAATAGTAAGTTTCCCTCTTTTTTAGAAGACAGCATTGATGCAGCAGGATTAAGTTTGGTAAATAGGTAGACCAAAAACCCAAGAACTGTGAGCAGAATGAGATAGGGCAGCATTTCAAGGAGAAAAAGCAAAAAACCTGCTGCTTCAATATCTTTTAAAAGCCATCCCAATAACTTCTGCCATTGTAAATTGAGATATTGCTTGAATTTAGTCCACCAGTTTTCTTCTACAGGACTTTCCGAATAATCAAAAGCAGGATCCTGCCTTAGATTTTCCAGTTTTTCGGTATTAAATTCAAGCGGAATCACCTCAATTTGCTCATTTACCGGTTCCTGCTGTACATCCTGTACTATGGTGGCTGCACGTGGGAACATGCAAAATGCATTCAGCAGGAGTAATATGAGCAACAGGTTTTTTTGCATTATGTTTTTTTTGAAGAACCTAATTCTGAGATAATCTTGTAGGAACCGGTGGCATTCTTTTTTTCATCCAGGTTGTGGTATATGAAGGCACTGGCAATGATCACAATAACAGAAAGTAAATACTGTGCCAGCGAAGCAATAACATTTAAAGTAATGGTCACCCAGTCGATGATGCCTGAGGGGTCTCCTGCCCTGATCTCAGACGCACTTGTTATAGTTTTGAAAAGCATATAAAAAATCATGGGAACCTGAAAAATGAGTCCCACGATATAGGTAAGAAGAACAATGACAAAGAGTGAAAAAAAAGTGGTCCACCAATTATTCTTAATAAGTTGAAAAGACTCACTAATGGAATCTATAATCGTTCTATTTTGAAAAACCAGCACGGCAGGGGCGAGAGATAGGGGAGCCCAGAGATAAATACCGGGAAGAAAGCAGAGCAAAAGACCTACAAAGATCATGATTCCCGTTAAGAGCAAAGTTCCAAGCATGCCGCCAAAGTTATTTTTCACACCTTGATAAACTTCTGTTTCGTTCACTACTCCTCCATTTTGAAGGTATGATTTAATGAAATGCAGCACGGTGGCATACAATAGCACGTAAAACCCCACCAGGGCAGAAAAGAGAATGAATAAAGAAATGAAATACATATCCATATTTTCACCCATATAGATCCCGAAAATGGAATTATCAAAGCTATCCATTCCAAGGTAAGAGTAATAAGTTAATGCCAGCAGGAGAATAAGAAAAACCGGGCCGCAAATACGAAAGATCATCTTTAAAAGTAACCGGAAATTTTCCCGAATAAATTTAAAGGTATCGCTAATAATATCTCCCAGCTCACGCTGTTTCTGGAAAGTTATTTTCTGGTTCATCTGGTGATTTTCGGTTAAGGTATATGGGGTAAAAAACGTAATAGAATAAAATGATTAGCAAAGATACCGAAATGATCAAAACGGCCAGCCAATCGGGCATTTGGGTATGTCGGGTTACATAACCTTCCAGAAAACCGGCAACTATGAAAAACGGAATTGTACTTACAACGATCTTTAATCCGGCTTTCACTCCTTTTACAAGAGAGGTAAGCCTGGTGTAGGTGCCGGGGAACAAAATGCTCCTGCCCACCACGAGACCGGCACAGGCCGCCACGATTATCACAGAGATCTCTATGGTCCCGTGGATCCAAATGGTGCGAACAGATTCCCATAAAAGGCCTTTGTCGTAGAAGAAATATTGAAAGGATCCCAGCATAACGGCATTCTGCATCAGGATAAAGACAGTGCCAATCCCAAGGAGTATCCCCAGGGCAAAAGCCATCAAAGCCACCCTAATGTTGTTTATGGTAATTCCCAAAAACATGTTCATTTCCCCCATCTTTTTATATACGGCCATGGGGTCATTATTTTCAATATTTTCCAACGTCATATTAACATACGCGTCTCCCAGGATGCTTCTCACAAACGCTCCGTCACTGGCTGCAGAAAAGCTGCCTATGGTAGTGAAAAGCAAAAATATGAGAAAAGCCAGAAGCAGCTGTCTCTGATACCTGTGGAATTCTTTTGGGAATTCATAGGTGAAGAATGTAATTAGCCTGTTAGAAGATTCTTGTTTTGTTTTGTAGATCTTTTGATGTGCCTTTGAAGCCAGGGAATTAAGATAAGCCAGTGTTTGGCTGTGAGGATAAAAGGTTTGGGCATAGCTTAAATGATCTGTCACTTCAAGATAAAGCTCTGACAGTTCTTTGGGAGAGGTTAGAGTATTATTTTGAAGGGCACTTTCAAATCTTGTCCATTTATCCTTATTTTGCCTGACAAATGCTGCCTCTCGCATTTTTATTTCTTTCTCTCAAAGAAACGTATTAAATGGATAACTTTCAAATTGAAACCGCGCAAAATATAAGCATCACGCAGAATGTTGCCAATATAGGTGAGCGCATTCTCGCTTACCTTATTGACCTCCTGCTTATGGTTGCGTATGTCATTCTTGCTTTTTTCGTGATTGGGGGAATGGGGGGTTCTGCGGGGGAAGAATGGGTAGCCATGCTTTTAATTGGTTTGCCGTTATTCCTGTACTTCTTACTGTGGGAACTGCTCTGGAACGGTCGGTCTCCGGGAAAGGCTGCTCTTGAATTAAGGGTTGTTAAACTCGACGGGAGTAGACCCACACTTGCAAATTTCCTGGTGCGATGGCTTTTAAGGATAGTAGATATTACCCTTACCAGTGGCAGTGTTGCTGTAGTAACCATACTTCTCAA
>CAZVKA010000053.1:0-17079 GCA_964627595.1 uncultured Flavobacteriaceae bacterium
AATTACCAGATAAGTGTCTGGATAAGCTGGATTTTCCTGGTTTCTGTCGCGGTGTTTTTTAAATGGACAGAAAAAAAGAACTTCTTCTTTTATTTTACCTATGCGTTTTTAGCAGTCGCATTTGCTGTATACGGGTATCTGCATCAGGATCTGATAAATACTTTCAACCTGCCTTCTTCTTTTTCTGACAATTACACTTTAGGAGTGCTGGTGGCGCTTCAAAACCTGGTGGTCTCGGTAATCCTTACGGCATTTTTACAGGGAGGGGTATGGTGGTTCACCCGAAGGTGGCACCGCAGGTGAAAAATTTCTTAACCTTAAAGAACTTTTTTTCTTAAACCTCTTGAGAAGTGATGATTCTTCCGCCCCTGGCGAGTATATTCTTCCGGACCTTTACATAATCTTCCTGCAATAAAGGAACTGTTGCATTCTCAATAAGGGTACCATTAAAACCTTCATTCAGGGCATCTTTCAGTGTGAAATATACGCAGATATCGGCTGCAAGGCCGCAAAAATAAAGATCATCTGCACCTTTAGACCTGAGGTATCCTGCAAGGCCGGTATTTTTTTTATGTCCGTTGTCATAGAATCCGCTGTAACTGTCAATTCCCTCCTCCATACCTTTCCTGAATATAGCTTCTACAGGTCGCATCTCCAGGTTTTCATGAAATTCAGCACCCCATGTACCCTGAACACAATGGGAGGGCCAGAGTTTTTGTTCCAATCCGTTTAACTCTATGGTTTCGAATTCATTGCGCCCTTTATGGTTCATGGCAAAACTTTTGTGAGTTGCCGGGTGCCAGTCCTGAGTCGCTACTACTAGATCAAACTGTGGCAGAATCTTATTGATAACCCGGATAATACGATCTCCCTCCTTTACCTCAAGGGCGCCTCCCGGCATAAAGTCATTCTGGGCATCCACAATTACTAATGTTTTCATAGCTCCTATTTTATTTTATGGTCTTCGATCAACCGGTCCCGTTCTTTTTTGAGCTGTTCGCTGATCCCGACTTTGTAGATATGAGGATTAAAAAAACGTTTATATTCTTTAGGCAACAACTTTAATCTTTCTTTACTAAAGTCAGCAATTTCTTCTAATGTGGGGCTGGAGGCAATGATCTCTCCGTTGCTCATGACTTCCTTTAACAGGGGTTCCATTTCAAGGCCTGCAATAGATTTAAACTTGAGAGGATCTGATGGATGGAACATCATTTCAGGGTTGTCTTCTGCGGCTAAGCCAATCACATCTGCTCCTGAAAAATGACCCTTGTGATCAAGCACCCTAAAAACCTGCTTTTTATGAGGGAGGGTGATCTTGGAAATAGTTTCAGATAACTTTATTCGGGGTACATTTCTGAAAAAGGCGAGTTTGTATACGCCATCAAGAGCAGCATCTGGCTGGCCGGTCACCAGGCTGGTTCCCACTCCAAAGATATCAATTGGAGCTTCCTGGTCCAGCAAACTTTTTATAAGGTGTTCATCCAGTTGATTAGAAGCAGCTATTTGAACGTATTCCAGCCCGGCATCATTGAGCATTTCTCTTGACCTGCGGGCGAGGTAGGCGAGATCTCCGCTGTCCAGGCGTATACCTTTTAACCTCTGGCCCTTTTCTTCCATTTCTCTGCCCACTTTGATAGCATTGGGAACACCACTTTTTAAAGTGTCATATGTATCTACCAGTAACACTGTATTTTCGGGATGTGCTTCAGCAAAATCCCTGAAGGCGGTCAGTTCCTCGTCATAACTTTGAATGAAGGAATGTGCCATGGTACCTGAAACAGGAATATTAAAATCCCTTCCTGCACGGGTATTGCTCGTTGCCTGAAATCCTCCAATTATGGCCGCCCTGCTGGCATGATAACCTCCCGTACTCTGGGCACGACGAAGGCCAAAATCAATTAAGGTTCTTCCTTTGGCCTGAACAATCATTCTGCTAGCCTTGGTGGCGATAAGCGTTTGGAAATTCAGGATGTTCAAGAGCAGGGTCTCAATGATCTGAGCTTCTATGATGTTGGCTTCAACCCTCACCACAGGTTCCCCTGCAAAGACAATTTCCCCTTCCCAAACACTGTGAATTTTTCCCGTAAACTTAAAGTCTTTCAGGTACTCAATGTAATTCCTGTCAAGTCCCAGTTCTTTCAGGAAACTGATATCTGTTTCGTCAAACCTAAGTTTCTTTAACGCCTCCAAAAGAGTTTGCAGCCCGGCAAAAACGGCGTATCCACCACCAAATGGTAATTTTCTGAAAAAATAATCAAAAACTGCTGTATGATGGGTGTGGCCTTTTAAATAGTAGACCTGGCCCATCGTTAATTGGTATTGATCGGTATACGTTCCGGTATAATTCAGCATTTTATCAAAGTTTGATTAGAGGAGCTCCACTTCCGCAGTGGAAAAGTTCACTCCTAACTAATTTACGAAGAAAATGTGAGCAGTTACTTATTTAGATCTTCAGCCCGCTCCAGGAACTGGTCCTGTTTATGCCAGTCGAAACGATAGGAAAGCCCCAAAGCTACTTCCCAGCGAGATGGGGTATCTTTAAAATTAAGAAGTCCTGAGACATCTCCCTGCAGGTCCTCGTGAAAGAGGTAGGCCATTCCCAGTCTAACGATCTCATCACTATACACATCACTTATGATCTCCTGGAATTCTGTAAACATCGCGAATCTTTGATTAAAGGAATGGGTTAGGGTTGCGATCCCCGAATAAGTGGGGTATTCCATACCTATTTTATCGGCTATCAAATTGAGCACTAAAACCCAGGGACCCCAGTTATTCTGGGTGATCACTGCAAGTTTGGGAGAGAACTTTCCTTCACCTTCATGTATATAAGGATTGTCCCCAAAGGCAAAATTAATTCCCCCATACACTGAAATTGCAGGAATAAGGTCTGACCAGTAGAATTTTGGTGGGGCGTTCCAGCTGTACAGGTTGGGTTTCTTTTCTTTAGCGTATTTATAAGGATCATAAACCAGGTACTTGGCACCTATGGTATTGCCGTCAAAATTTCGGAATTCCCGGGTAGTGGTTGAACTACCTCTCTCGAAACTTCTGGCGGTATTGAGAAAGGAACCCGTTAAATTCACTTCCAATTCCTCAAAAAGAAAACCATACCTCACCATGTAATCTATTCCCCAAATGTCCGACTCAGTACCTAACAGGATGTGCCTGCCTCCGCCATATTTTCCCCCGGCTTCCAACTGCAATACTCCCGGTCCTACAGCAAAAGCTCCCTGGGAACCACCGGGCCTGTTGGTATTTATGGTTTCAGTATACTGGCCATACGAAAAAGTGGAGGTTAGTAATAATAAGAAAATACTGGTCTTAAAGATCTTCATAGCGGGTTGATTGGTTCAAATCAAATATAGATATTTTATCTTTTTTTCGCGTCCTGTGCTGGTTTTCTTTGGGCATAATAGTAATTTTACAAAAACTTAAAACATGTACGAGGCTTCGTTTGCTGAAGTGATCAGGGTAGTACTCATCGTTCTTTTGATCTACTTTGGGCTTAAACTTATTATTCGCTGGTTTGGACCCCTTCTCCTGAAATATATTCTAAGGAAGGTAGGGAAGAAATTTGAACAGAAATTTGGTGGCTTTGATCCTGCTTCTGAAAAGAAGAAGGAAGGGGAGGTGAGCATAGAGAGAAAACCCAAAAAGAACCGGCAGTCCAAGAAAGATGTAGGAGAATACATCGATTATGAAGAAATTGACTAATTTTCCCTCTAAATAACTTTTTTATGACCGGTTTTCTGAAGAAATCCCTTCCTCACATTTTTGTCCTTTTTGGTTTTATTGTTATTTCCCTCGCATATTTTTATCCGGTACTCCAGGGTAAGGAAATCTTTCAGAGTGACATCGCGCAATATATTGGTATGGCCCGCCAGCAAAATGAATTCAGGGCTGAAACCGGGGAAGAGCCCTACTGGACAGATGCTGCTTTTGGTGGCATGCCCACCTACCAGCTGGGGGCGAATTATCCGCATAACTACATAAAGGAATTGGATCGCCTGCTGCGGTTTTTGCCGCGTCCTGCAGATTACCTGTTCCTCTATTTTATAGGGTTATATATCCTGCTACTGGTCTTAAAAATTGATTACCGGCTGGCTTTTTTGGGTGCCCTGGCCTTCGGGTTCTCCACTTATCTCATCATCATTCTGGGGGTAGGTCATAACGCCAAAGCTCACGCGATTGCCTATATGCCATGGGTGCTTGGCGGCATTTTGCTTTGTTTTAATCGAAAATATATTTTAGGTTTCCTGCTTCTGGCCTTTGGGATGGCCCTTGAAATAAGTGCCAACCACTTCCAGATGACCTTTTACCTCCTGCTACTCGTCTTAGTTCTTGGATTGGTTCATCTCTATGATGCATTTAAAAAGAAGGAACTTCCGCGCTTTTTCAAAGCAGTGGGAATCATGGTTGCAGCTGTGATCCTTGCGATTGGCACAAATGCGACCAATCTCCTCGCTACCAAAGAATATGCAGATTTCAGTACAAGGGGCGATACAGGTCTAACGATCACTCCTGAAGGTACAGAAGATAAGGCAGCAGGGCTGGATTACAATTATATCACCGAGTACAGCTACGGAATTCTGGAAACCTTTAACCTTTTCATTCCAAGATTTATGGGAGGTTCCAGTGCTGAAGATGTGGGGATGAAATCGAATATTTATTCTGAATTGCTCAAAATGGGAGCTTCCCCGGTCCAGGCACGCCAGTTCGCTGAATCTGCACCTACTTACTGGGGCGATCAGCCTTTTGTAGGAGCGCCGGCCTACATTGGAGCCACGGTGATTTTTCTTTTCGTACTTGCTCTCTTCCTGGTGAAAGGAAGGCTTAAATGGTGGATCGTGGGTAGTTCCTTGCTCGCCCTACTATTATCCTGGGGAAAGAATTTTGGTTTTCTTACAGCGTTTTTTATTGATTATGTGCCGCTTTATAATAAATTTCGTGCGGTTTCCTCTATCCAGGTGATATTAGAATTATGTTTACCTGTCCTGGCCATCGCCGGTCTTTCAAAATACCTATTTTACGAAGGAAGAAAAGAGGAGAAAATACACGCTTTAAAATGGGCAACGATCATAGTAGGAGGGATCGCGATGATCTTCGTGCTTTTCAAATCTATGCTCTTTAGTTTTACCGGCCCTCAAGACAGTGCTATGATCCAGCAAATGGGGATGAACTTTGTGAGGGCAGTTAAGGAAGACCGGAAAGATGTATTCATTACCGATACCTTGCGTTCCTTAATATTGGTATTATTGACAGCCGCAGTGTTATGGTCCTTTCTCAAAGGAAAGTTAAGCAGGAATTTGGCTATTGGAGCTGTGACCGTTTTGTTGCTTTTTGACCTTGTGGCGGTTGATAAAAGGTATGTTGACAGTGATGACTTTGTAAAGTCAAGCGTGGTGAACAGACCTTTCCAGGCCAATGAAGCCGACAGGCAGATCATGAGGGACGCCTCGCATTACCGGGTTTTTGATCTTTCCGGAAATCCGTTCAATACGGCACGAACTTCTTTTTTCCATAATTCTATAGGAGGGTACCACGCGGCGAAACCTGGAAGAATGCAGGAACTGTATGAATTTTACATTTCTCAGAACAATTTGCAGGTACTCAATATGCTTAACACCAAATACTTCATTATTCCTACTGAAGAAGGAGGGGTAATGGCCCAGGAGAATCCTGAAGCCAATGGCAACGCCTGGTTCGTGGAAAATGTGAAGCTGGTAGAAAGCGCCAATGAAGAGATCCTTGCATTGAAAGGGATCAACACCAGGAAGACTGCAGTGATTGATAGCCAATTCAGTGAACTGCTTCAGAAGAAAAGTTTTGCCAACGATACCTCAGCGCAGATAAAGCTGGTGTCTTATGCACCCAATGAACTAAAGTACCAGTATTCCGCAGAGAAGGAGCAACTGGCGATATTTTCAGAGATCTATTACCCGCACGGGTGGCAGGCGTATATTGATGAGGAAGAAGTTCCGCACTTTAGAGCCAATTATGTATTGCGGGCCATGTTAGTTCCTGCTGGAGAACACCAGATCACTTTTAAATTTGAGCCCGAAGTAGTAAAGACCGGCAGTTCCATTGCCCTGGCAAGTTCGTTGGTCCTTGGGCTTCTGGTTATTGGCGGGATAATTTACGGGATTAAACGAAAAGATGCCCAATAAAGATACAGGCATGAAAAAGGTACTGATCATTTCTTATTATTGGCCACCCGCCGGCGGACCAGGAGTGCAACGGTGGTTGAAATTCACCCGGTACCTACCTGAATATAATGTAGAACCCATTCTTTATGTACCTGAAAATGCCCATTACCCGCTCAGGGATGCTTCCCTCACAGAGGAGGTGCCGCAGAATATAACGATCCTTAAAAAGCACATTTTTGAACCCTATTCTTTTGCGCAACTCATTTCGGGTAAAGACACCCAAAAGATCAGTTCCGGGATCATTCCCGATGAACAGCAACAGGGTTTTTTACAGAAATTAATGCTGTTCATTCGCGGTAACTTTTTCATTCCAGACGCCCGTAAATTCTGGATCAAACCCTCAGTTGAATTTTTATCCAGGTATCTCCAGGAGAATAACATAGATACCTTGATCACTACTGGGCCGCCCCACAGCATGCACCTGATTGGCCTTAAACTCAAACAAAAACATAACCTTCACTGGATCGCCGATTTTCGCGATCCCTGGACAAAGATCGGGTATCATCAGAAACTGAAACTACTACGTTCTTCGAAAAGGAAACATGAAAAGCTTGAAAAAGCTGTCCTGGATGGAGCAGATCAATTGATCACTACCAGTTTTACCACAAGGAAAGCGTTTAAAAAGCTCACATCTACCCCCATAGAGGTAATTACCAACGGCTATGATCATGAAAAAATCGAAGCCTTACCTTTGGACCAGAAGTTTTCGATTTCTCATATAGGCTCTTTATTGTCTGGTCGAGATCCTAAAAATTTATGGAAAGCACTCAGCGAATTAGCAGTTGAAAATGAAGATTTCGCCTCAGATCTTGAACTTAAACTTACCGGGGCGGTAGGAAAGCCGGTACTGGAAAGCATTAAAAGAGCAAACCTGGAGCAGTTCCTTACTGTGAAGGGATATGTTTCCCACCGGGAAGCCCTGCAGTCACAAAGGAGTACCCAGTTACTCCTTTTGATAGAAATTGATAGTGAAGATACCCGAGGAATCATTCCGGGAAAGTTATTTGAGTACATGGTGAGCAATCGCCCCATTCTCGCGGTGGGTCCGGAAGAGGCCGATATTGAAAAGATCATCAGGGAAACGAACACAGGTGCTTTTTTTGAGTATTCGGAAAAGGACAGGATAAAAGACTTTATTCTGCAACGATACAGGGAATTCAGGGAAGGAAATTTGAGATCTCATCCTATCGGCCTGCAGCAGTACAGCCGCAAAGCTCTTACCGGGGAACTGGCAAAACTCATCAAAGGCTAATGGGTATTATAATCAACCAGTCGGCCAAAAATCTCGTTACCACCTATCTAGGGTTCGGAATAGGTGCCATTAATACTCTTTTTCTCTATACTAACTTCCTCACTCCCGAATATTACGGGCTGGTGGGCTTCCTGCTTTCGGCTGCTAACCTTATCTGGCCTTTGATGGCCTTTGGAGTGCATAATACCCTCGTGAAATTCTATTCCTCTTATGACTCCAAGGAAGAGCAGGATAAATTATTGAGCGTAATTCTTTTCCTGCCCCTGGGAATCGCTTTGATCCTGGGACTCCTGGGATATTTTTCCTATGGATTGCTGCTGGATTATTTTTCTGAAGGGAATCAGCTGGTGCAGCCCTACATCTGGATGATCTTTCTTATAGCGGTAGCCACGGCTTACTTTGAGATCTTTTTCTCCTGGTCTAAAGTGAACTATCAGAGTGTCTTCGGAAATTTCATGAAAGAGGTTTTTCACCGGGCCTGCGTTTCTTTGCTACTGGTGGCAGTATATTTTGACTGGCTTACGGTAGAAGATTTTGTGTATTCCTTAAGTGGGGTTTTTGTACTGCGAACCATCGCCATGAAATTATACGCATTCAGGCTTTATTTTCCCAGGATCAGCTTTGGATTTCCACATAACCGGGAATTCATCCTGAAGTATTCGGGACTAATTCTCATTGCGGGTTCCGTGGCTATGGTGCTGCTGGATCTCGACAAAGTGATGATCGAACGGTTTCTGCCTATAGAAATGGTGGCAGTGTACGGTATCGCCGTGTATATTTCTTCTGTGATCGCCGTGCCTTCAAGGGCAATGCATCAAATTACCTATCCTATGACGGCCGCATTGCTGAATAAAAGGGATAAAAAAGGCCTGCTTGATCTTTATGAAAAAAGTTCCCTGAACCTGTTGATCATCAGCGGATTGATATTTCTGCTCATTGTGACCAACATTAGTCAGTTGTATGAGCTCATACCCGATGAATACCAGATAAGTTTTTCAATCGTGGTGATCCTTAGCTGTGTGAAGCTTTACGACAACTTACTGGGAAACAATAACAGTATTCTTTTTAACTCAGATTATTACCGGTTGGTATTGGGAATAGGGGTGGTTCTTGCAATACTTGCTTTTGTGCTTAATTTGATCTTTATACCAACGTACGGGATCTTCGGGGCAGCTTTGGCTACTTTTCTGGCGTTTGCGATGTACAACAGCGCCAAACTCATCATTGTTTTCAGGAAGTTCGGGATACACCCTTTTACAATGCAAACCTTTTACGGGTTGATCCTCATCCTGATCTTTGGATTAGCATTTTATTCCTGGGATTTTCAAGTTAATCCTGTAGTAGACATTCTGCTGAAGTCTGTGCTGATAGGCCTGGGCTATGTGGGAATGATCTATGTTTTAAAGTTATCTCGCGATATCAATAATCTTATTGACAAGTACTTAAAGCTGAAGTAAATTGTTTGGAAACTAAAATTCCCGGAGTTACGAATAACTGCCGGGAATTATCAACTAACCAACCAAAAAAATCAACTATGATACGTTGCCTCTTCCGCGGGAACTTCTGGAGTTTCGGGAAGGGGAAGCCTCTGTGGCTTCTTGTCTTTCCCCGCTTGCACGTGAAGTTCGGCGGGCACGAGTATTTTCTGCTCTTGTTTCAGTCCTGGGGCTAACAGATGATCTTTTCGACTCCTGTCTCGTTACCCTTCTTTCCTTGATTTTATTTTCCTGAACCCGTGCAGGACGATTTTCAGCGACATATTCCTTTGAAGTAGTCCTGCTTCGGGAATTGACATTTTCCCTTGTTCTCACATCGTTTCGACGTGTGGAGGTACTACGAACCTGCTGAGGTTGCCTTGTGTTGTATTTGTTCCTGTTCCGGGTAACATTGACATTGCTTCTGGTGTTGCCAATCGCTTTGTTTTCAGAAAAACGGCTGTGATCTCTTAGATCTCGCTGAGTGGCTGTCCTACTTCCGCGGTGATATGTAGTTACCCTATCTCCGGGTCTGTAGTAGTTCCTTCTGAAATTTGAATTATGGTGGTGTTTTTTATAATACTTCTTATAGTGTCCATACTTCACCCTGTTTGGATGATAATGGGCACGGTACGGGTGATGGTAAACAACCGCAAAATGTGCTGTAGGTCTGCTGTAATACCTGTGCCAGGGCCTGTACACGTAATGGGGATTGTATCTGTTTATATATCCGGTATAGTGTGTAAAATGATTTCTGTAATTGTAATGCAGAAATAAGTTTCCTACGCGTGCCAACATTCCAAAGTGATTGTATGAAAGTTGAACATGTCCCGCCTGGATGATCCTTCCGTAGTAGTCATAATAGACCGGTACATTTTCGATCTGGATCACCGCACCAAAATCATCATACTGCACAAAAGGATCATAATTATAACCAGAGTTAAAGCTCACACTCACATTAGGGCGCACTACATTTACACTGTAACCGGTTCTGCGATGGTTGTAAAAGAAATCGAATTGCCCGTCTGGGTACACGGCGAATTCAATGCCGCCTTCTACAAAAATGAAGGCATCTCCATAAGAATTGCGATAGTTATCGCTTGAAGCAGCAGCCTGAACAGTGAAACCAACCACTAAGAAAGCGAAAAAGAAATAGATGTTTTTCATAATAAGGGGATTTTGAATTAAACAAGTGATTGGAGTAGTTGCAGAACAACATTCAAAGGTTATGCCAAAAAATTGTTAATTAGAAAACCCCGAAGGCGAAATGCGCAACGGGGTTTCCAAACTAACCAACCAAAAAATTATTAATTACAACTTAAATTATTAAAACTTAACCTTGCAACTTGTAATAATTATTTCAAAGGCTGTGCCAAAAATTGACGGCTGGGAATGTATTATGTTAAACCTCATTTAGGTTAGAGTTTTTCTTGTAAAAAAGGTGCAGTATAGGATTCTTTGTTTTGAGCTACCTCTTCGGGAGTACCTGCAGCAATAAGTCTTCCTCCCGCTTCTCCGCCTTCTAGGCCCAGGTCAATAACATGATCTGCACATTTTACAAGATCCATATTGTGTTCTATGACGATCACGGAATGTCCTTTTTCCAGCAGGGCATTAAAAGATGCTAGCAGCTTTTGAATGTCGTGAAAATGCAAACCTGTGGTAGGTTCGTCAAAAATGAACAGGGCTTTCTCTTTAGTATTTCCCTTCACCAGGAAAGATGCGAGTTTAATACGCTGTGCTTCTCCGCCAGAGAGGGTAGAAGAGCTTTGTCCCAATTGCACATATCCCAGTCCAACATCCTGTAAGGGTTTTAACTTTGAGGTGATCTTGTCCTCTCCGTTCTCACTAAAGAAAGTGACGGCGTTGTCTATGGTCAAATTCAGTACTTCGTCAATATTCTTCTCTCCAAAAGTTACTTCCAGGATCTCTTTTTGGAACCTCTTACCGTTACAGGTCTCGCAAACCAGGTGCACATCGGCCATGAATTGCATTTCTATGGTCACCTCACCTTCGCCTTTACAGGTTTCACAACGCCCGCCATCAACATTGAAAGAGAAATGTTTGGGCTTATATCCCCGTATTTTACTCAGTTTTTGTTTGGCAAACAAATTCCTGATCTCATCATATGCTTTGATATATGTTACAGGATTGGAGCGGGATGACCTGCCAATAGGATTCTGATCCACAAATTCCACCGAAGAGATATTACTGAACTTACCTTCAATTGCAGTGAATTGCCCGGCCTTTTCTCCGTACCCGCCAACTTCTTTTAGCATGGCAGGGTAGAGGATCTTCTTTACCAGGGTACTTTTACCACTTCCCGACACTCCTGTAACGGCCGTGAAAACTCCTAAAGGAAAATGAACATCTATATTCTTTAAATTGTTCTCCCGGGCACCTTTTACATCAACGAAATATTTTGTCGTTCTCCGTTTTGCAGGAACTTTGATCTGCAGGGAATTGTTCAGGTATTTGGCGGTGAGGGAATCAGATACCAGGATATCTGAAAAAGTTCCTGTTGCCACGACCTCTCCGCCATGGGTTCCGGCTTCAGGCCCAATATCGATGATCTCATCTGCAGCTTTCATGATATCTTCGTCGTGTTCTACCACGATTACCGTATTTCCAAGATCTCGTAAAGATTGAAGGACTCCTATTAATTTTTGAGTATCCCGCGGGTGCAATCCAATAGAAGGTTCATCTAAAATATACATGGATCCTACAAGGCTGCTTCCAAGGGAGGTAGCCAGGTTAATGCGCTGGGATTCCCCGCCAGAAAGGGTGTTCGATTTCCGGTTTAGGGTGAGGTAATCCAATCCAACCTGCGACAGGAAATGCAGGCGGTTTCTTATTTCTGTAAGTAATCTTTTGGCAATGGCCGCATCAGTTTTATTCAATTCAAGATTATCAAAAAAGTTAGATACTTTATCGATAGGCATCTCCACCAGCTCGGTTATTGTTGCGCCGGCTATCTTGACATAATTAGCTTCTGGCCGTAATCTTTTTCCTTTACACATCGAGCAACGGGTTTTTCCGCGGTATCGGGAAAGCATTACCCGGTTTTGGATCTTATAAGCCTTGGACTCCAAAAAGGCAAAGAAATCATTGAGGCCTTCAAAATACTGGTTGCCATTCCAAACCAGGTCTTTTTGCTCCTGCGTTAATTCATAATAGGGTTTGTGAATGGGAAAGTTGAATTTATGGCTGTTGTTGACCAATTGATCCCGGTACCAGCTCATACTTTCACCCCGCCAGGGAAAAATAGCGTTCTCATAAACCGATAAGCCCGTATTGGGGATCACCAGGTCTTCGTCTATACCTATGACGTCCCCGTACCCTTCACATTTTGGGCAGGCCCCATAGGGATTATTAAAACTAAAGAGATGAACGTTCGGCTCCAGGAAAGTCATTCCGTCCAGTTCGAATTTATTGCTGAACTGCCTCTTCTTTTTATCTGCAAGCGTTTCAACAAACAATTCTCCTTTTCCTTCAAAAAAGGCAGTTTGTACTGCATCTGCAAGCCTGTTAAGAAAATCTTCATCCTCTGCTTTGGTGATGATACGATCTACCACCAGCTCAAAATCTTTATCGGAAAAATTCTCAGGATCGATCTCATCCATCCTCAACACATCTTCTCCCACTTTGATTCGGCTGTAACCCTGTTGCAGCAGGACCTTTAACTTTTCTGCCGGTGTTCGGTTCTCTTCGATATGAACAGGTGCCAATAACAACATTTTTGAGCCCTCAGGAAAAGACTTCACATAATCCACTACATCTGTCACCGTATCTTTCTTGACTTCATTTCCCGACACCGGGGAGTATGTTCTCCCAATTCGGGCAAACAGCAACTTTAGGTAGTCGTATATTTCCGTAGAAGTGCCCACTGTAGAACGGGGATTTGTGGAATTGACTTTTTGCTCAATGGCTATTGCCGGCGCGATACCTTTGATAGATTCCACCTGGGGTTTGTTGAGCCGTCCTAAGAACTGCCGGGCATAAGAGGATAAACTCTCTACATATCTACGTTGCCCTTCAGCATACAAAGTGTCAAAAGCAAGGGAAGATTTTCCTGAACCCGACAAGCCGGTGATCACCACCAGTTTATTCCGGGGGATAATCACATTGATGTTCTTAAGGTTGTGGAGTTGAGCTCCTTTAATAATAATATTCCTCTTAGGATCTACATTAGCAATGTCTACTATCATGGTCTAATTCATTCTAAAGATGCAAAGATACTTAAAGTACCTGTGTTTTCCCTGTCGAAGCAGGTAAAGTAAGTAGCTGTAAATTAACTTGTTAAAAACCTTAACCTTTTATTTGCTTATGTTTAAATTTTCCTTTTATATTTGTATATATCACTATTACCAAAAAATCTGCCTATAGCATAAAGTTACTTTTGAACTATTGACTAACCACCAGGCCTACCCCAACAGCCTGACTAAAAGTAACTCTTATGGAACACATTGAGGCAAATGACGCTTTTCTGGTGAAAAGCTACATTGATGGAAATGAACATGCACTTTCCATCCTGATCAACAGACATCAACACAGAATTTACAGTTTTATCTTTTCCAAGGTCTTTGATAAAGACATCGCCGAAGATATCTTTCAGGATACCTTCATCAAAGTGATTAGAACCTTAAAAAGAGGAAAATATAACGAAGAGGGGAAATTTCTTCCCTGGGTGATGAGGATCGCGCACAACCTGGTGATCGATCACTTCAGAAAGAACAAGAGGATGCCCAAGTTTGAGAACAGCGGAGATTTTAATATTTTTTCTGTGCTCAGCGATTCTGGCCTTAATGCTGAAAAACAGATCATCAAAGACCAGATCGAAGCCGATGTGAAAGAGCTGATAAAAGAACTTCCGGAAGACCAGCTGGAAGTGCTGGTGATGAGGATCTATAAAGACATGAGTTTCAAGGAAATTTCCGAGAGAACCGGGGTGAGCATCAATACCGCTCTGGGTCGAATGCGTTACGCCCTTATTAATCTTAGAAAGGTGATTGAGAAGCACAATCTGGTGCTAACCAATTGATACAATAATATCTTTTTATTGCCGTTATCAAGGTGAACACTAAACAGTTGATAATGGCAAAACTTTACTCTAATTCACCTCAAAAAGTGATTAAAATGACCCCGAAAAAGGAAACGGTCAATTTCCTTTTGAACTATTCAAAGGCTTTAAAGGTAAGTCAACACAAGAAGATGCAGTTTGAAAGTATTTTGAATTAAGCTAAAAAAACCCGGTTAGCGCCGGGTCTTTTTTTTGTGGTATTCATCTAAAACCGTCTTTCTTCCTATGGTTTTAGTGATCACATCTTTATCCAGGTTCCAGCCACGGGCGGGGGAATATTCCCTGCCGTACCAAATGATCTGCAGGTGTAGTTCATTCCATAATTCCTTTGGAAAAAGTCTTTTCGCATCCTTTTCTGTCTGCACTACATTCTTACCGTTAGAAAGGTTCCACCTGTACATCAAACGGTGAATATGGGTGTCTACGGGAAAGGAGGGGACATCAAATGCCTGCGACATTACTACACTGGCAGTCTTGTGGCCTACGGCAGGTAATTCTTCCAGTGCATGGATATCTGCAGGTACTTCACCGCCGTGTTTTTCGATAAGGATTTTTGAAAGTCCGTAGATCCCCTTAGATTTCATAGGAGATAGGCCTACCGGCTTAATGATCTCCCTGATCTCTTCTATTGATAGCTTTACCATAGCATAGGGATTATCGGCTTTGGCAAAAAGAAGTGGGGTGATCTGGTTTACCCGTACATCTGTACTTTGTGCCGATAGCAGTACCGCGATTAGTAAGGTATAAGGGTCTTTATGATCGAGGGGAATGGGGACATGAGGATAAATTTCCTGTAAGGTATCTATAACGAATTGTACTTTTTCCTGCTTGGTCATTTATGTTTAACTTTGAGACAAAAGTAATCAATATGACAACATTAAAAGCAGGGGACAAGGCCCCTCAATTTTCAGCCAAAGACCAGGATGGGAATGTGCACCGCCTGGAAGATTATAAAGGAAAAAAACTGGTAGTATTCTTTTACCCTAAGGCCAGTACTCCGGGATGTACAGCAGAAGCCTGTAACCTTAGGGACAACTGGGAAAATTTTAAAGAGAAGGGTTATGCAATTCTTGGAGTGAGTGCAGATTCTCCGAAAAGACAGCAAAACTTCAAAGAAAAATATGAACTTCCTTTTCCGCTCCTGGCAGATGAGGATAAAGAGGTGATAAACGCTTTTGGCGTTTGGGGTCCCAAGAAATTTATGGGTAAAGAATATGAAGGAATTCACCGCACCACTTTTGTCATTGATGAAGAAGGCAAAATATATGACGTGATCTCAAAGGTGAAAACCAAAGAGCACGCTGACCAAATTCTCTAAAAGATCATTTGGAGATCTCTACTTTTTGAAGCGTGGCTAGACTGTCACAGTTCTCAAAAAGCAGTTCCAAATTATGGGATTTGCTGCGACCGGAGATCCAGTAGGTCTTACAAGAATCTATTTTAGTATTGCTTCGGCTGAAGTCAACATCTCCTTTTTGAAGAATGGTGGAGACTTCGGCCGTGTCTACCTGATAGGTTCGCAATTGTTCAAGGGCTTCTTCGGTATAAGCCCTTTCTTTTATGCGGATATTTTTTAATACCCTGGCATTTGGTGAGTAATCGCAAGATGTCCTTTTTCCGCTAAGGAAGAAAGCAAGAATGATCAGTCCAATGGAGAATCCCCCGAGGTAATACCCGAGGCGGTGAATAAATTTCATTAAGATTTAAAAAATTAGAAGGTTGATATCCCTGTAAGAGAGATCAAACCAATCTGCAATAGATTTGCTGGTTAAAATTCCGTGGTAAAAGTACAAACCATTTCTCAAACCTTTGTCAAATCGAAGGGTATTTTCAAGTCCGCCCTGTTCCGCGATATGCAGCAGGTATGGCGTAAAGATATTACTTATGGAGAGGGAAGAAGTACGGGCATATCTTGAAGGAATATTGGGAACCCCATAATGAACCACCCCGTGCTTCACAAAAGTGGGTTTTTCATGCGTAGTTACTTCACTGCTCTCAAAACAACCGCCCATATCAATGCTCACATCAATGATCACCGCTCCTTTCTTCATATTTTCCACCATGGTCTCTGTCACCAGCACCGGCGAACGGTTGTTGCCCCTTACGGCACCAATGGCCACATCACAACGCTTGAGCGCTTTGATGAGGTTTTTAGGCTGAATGGTGGAAGTGTGGAGGGGGCGGCCAAGGTTGGCCTGTACCGCACGAAGCCGGGTAAGGGAATGATCAAAGATCTTTACGTTTGCACCCAGTCCTAAAGCAGATCTTGCGGCAAACTCTCCTACAGTTCCCGCTCCCAGGATCACTACTTCAATGGGAGGTACTCCGCTAATGTTCCCGAACATCAATCCGTTACCCGCAGGATTGTTGCTCATGATCTCTGAAGCGATGAGGATGGAAGCCGTGCCTGCTATTTCACTAAGAGCTCTTACGGCAGGATAGGTGCCGTCATCGTCTTTTATGAACTCAAATGCGAGTGCGGTAATGCGTTTTGAGGCGAGCTTTTGAAAATATGCTTTTTGACGGGTCTTTAATTGAAGTGCTGAAATAATTGTCGTCTGGGGATTCATCATCTCCACTTCTTCCAGGGTGGGAGGCTCCACCTTCAGGATCATGGGGCAGGAAAAAACCTTTTTTGTGTCTGAAGTTATTTTAGCCCCTGCTTCGGAATAATCCCTGTCACTGAACTTTGCCCCGTCCCCGGCACCCGATTCAATGATGACACGGTGGCCATGGGCGGTGAGAGCTGCAACAGCATCTGGATTAAGACAGACTCTTTTTTCCTGGTAAGAATTTTCCTTGGGGATTCCAATGAACAACTGCCCCTTGTTTTTATAGACCTCCAGGGTTTCTTCCTGCGGGATCAATTGTTCCTTGGTAAAAGGGGAAATTTGCTGGGTCATAATTCTTTCTAATGGAAGTTAAATTACGACTTTTTTAAGGAGAAAACCAACGCTACAACTTTACGTAATAATCTTCCCTGATCTCATCTTCGGGCTCTTTTTCTCCCTGGAAAGACTTTATTTCCTCGTACTCCTTGTCAGAAATAGGAGAGAAGGGAGA
>CAZVKA010000054.1:0-3172 GCA_964627595.1 uncultured Flavobacteriaceae bacterium
ATACAAATGATGAATGGATCACCTCAAGAACGGGGATCAAAGAGCGCAGAATTCTAAAGGATCCTGATAAGGGAACTTCCTTTCTTGCCATAAAAGCAGCACAAAACCTTATTGAAAAATCCAACATAGATCCTGCAGAGATCGATCTGGTGATCATGGCTACGGCAACCCCAGATCTTCCGGTAGCGGCAACGGGGGTATATGTAGCCACTCAAATTGGGGCTGTAAATGCTTTTGCTTATGACCTGCAGGCGGCCTGCTCCAGTTTTCTATATGGGATGTCTACTGCAGCCGCTTATATTGAATCTGGTCGCTACAAAAAGATACTTGTAATAGGAGCCGATAAAATGTCTTCTATTATAGATTATACTGACAGGACTACCTGTATCATTTTTGGAGATGGTGCCGGAGCAGCCCTGTTTGAACCAAATGAAGAAGGACTTGGGCTTCAGGATGAGATCCTGAGGAGCGATGGCCAGGGAAGAGAATTTTTAAAAATTTCTGCCGGAGGCTCTGTAATGCCGGCTACAGCACAGACCGTAGCCGACAAACAGCACTATGTTTATCAGGATGGAAAGACGGTTTTTAAATTTGCCGTCACCAATATGGCCGATGTCAGTGCTCAAATAATGAAACGGAATAACCTTTCCAATGAGGATGTGGACTGGCTTGTGCCTCACCAGGCAAACCGTCGCATCATTGATGCCACTGCTAATCGAATGGGACTCGAGGATTCAAAGGTTCTCATGAACATTCAGCGGTATGGAAATACCACATCAGCCACTTTACCCTTATTGTTAAGCGATTTTGAGAAGCAGTTTAAAAAAGGCGATAATCTAATATTTGCATCATTTGGGGGAGGGTTCACCTGGGGTTCCGTCTACCTGAAATGGGCTTATAATTCATAAAAACACCCAACACTTAAATATTATGGATTTAAAAGAAATTCAGAATTTAATCAAATTCGTGGCCAAATCTGGAGCCAGTGAAGTAAAACTGGAAATGGATGACGTGAAGATCACTATTAAAACAGGATCTGAAGACAAAGAGACCACGATCGTTCAACAGGTTCCAATGGGAGGTATGCACTCTCAGCCGCAAATGCAGCAACAACAGCAGCAACCTGCAGCTCCTACAGCACAACCTGAAGCACCTGCTTCTGGTGGAGAAAAAGAAGCTCTCCCGGAAGATTCAAAATATATCACTGTGAAGTCGCCAATCATTGGTACCCTCTACAGAAAACCTTCACCAGATAAACCCGCTTTTGTAGAAGTAGGTGATTCTGTGAAAGAAGGAGATGTACTTTGTGTGATCGAAGCCATGAAGCTTTTCAATGAAATTGAAAGTGAAGTCTCCGGAAAGATCGTGAAAGTTCTGGTTGATGACGCTTCTCCTGTAGAGTTTGACCAGCCACTTTTCCTAGTTGATCCATCTTAATAAACACCCAACAGCTGTAAATTTGACCCTACAGCCAAAATTATACAGGTATGTTTAAAAAAATACTGATTGCCAATAGGGGTGAGATCGCCTTGCGTGTTATTCGCACCTGTAAGGAAATGGGCATAAAGACAGTTGCAGTTTACTCTACTGCCGATGCTGAAAGTCTTCACGTGCGTTTTGCCGATGAAGCCGTGTGTATTGGTCCTGCTCCCAGCAACCTTTCTTACCTTAAGATTTCAAACATTATTGCCGCTGCAGAGATCACTAACGCAGATGCTATTCATCCGGGATACGGATTTCTCTCTGAAAACGCCAAGTTCTCTAAAATTTGTGCTGAGCATGACATCAAATTTATCGGAGCGAGTCCCGAGATGATCGCTAAAATGGGAGATAAAGCTACCGCCAAGGCCACAATGAGAGCTGCAGGTGTTCCTTGTGTTCCCGGATCTGAAGGGATATTGGATTCTTACGAGCAGGCCGAAAAGGTAGCCGAAGAAATTGGATACCCTGTGATGATGAAAGCTACTGCCGGAGGTGGAGGAAAAGGAATGCGAGCTATCTGGAAAAAGGAAGACCTGCGCAAAGCCTGGGATTCTGCCCGTCAGGAAGCAGCAGCAGCCTTCGGAAATGACGGTATGTATATGGAAAAACTCATAGAAGAACCACGCCATATCGAGATCCAGATTGTAGGAGACAGCTCAGGAAAAGCCTGCCACCTTTCTGAAAGAGATTGTTCGGTACAACGTCGTCACCAAAAACTTACTGAAGAAACACCTTCTCCATTCATGACCGATAAACTTCGGAAGCAAATGGGAGATGCTGCTGTAAAAGCCGCTGAGTACATCCAGTACGAAGGAGCCGGTACAGTGGAGTTCCTTGTAGATAAGCACAGGAATTTCTACTTCATGGAAATGAACACCCGTATCCAGGTAGAGCACCCAATTACCGAGCAGGTAATTGATTATGATCTCATCAGGGAACAGATATTAGTTGCAGCAGGAATTCCAATTTCAGGAAAGAACTATTTCCCTCAACTGCATTCCATTGAATGTCGTATCAATGCCGAAGATCCATATAGAGACTTCAGGCCTTCTCCGGGAAGAATTACCAATCTTCACGCACCGGGAGGTCATGGCGTGCGAATCGATACCCACGTGTACAGTGGCTATATTATTCCGCCAAACTATGATTCCATGATCGCCAAATTGATTACCACGGCCCAAACCCGTGAGGAAGCGATCAACAAGATGAAGCGCGCGCTCGATGAATTCGTGATCGAAGGTATAAAAACAACGATCCCTTTCCACAGGCAATTGATGGAAGAACCCGATTATGTTTCGGGTAATTATACCACTAAATTCATGGAAACCTTCAAGATGAAGCCCATTGAAGAATAGTCAAAAATGACATTTTTGAAGCCCCTTATTTTAGGGGCTTTTTTATTCTCTTTTCTTTTTCCCTTTCTTTTTGGGCGTTCCGCTTTTTCGCTGCCGCTCCAAAGCGGCGGGCTATACGTTGCTAGTTTTTAAAAGCTAAGGCTTTTAAAAAGCTATCTACTGCTATCCCTAACGCATCTTTTCACAGACCTAACAGGTTATAAAAACCCATTAGGTCTCACTATTTTTATATCTTTAAATGCTTTGGGAAAAAGGCTTTTCCGAGGTTTTAAAAATGTGGTTTTATGAACTTCTCTTTCTGGGAACACGATTCCTGGTTTTCAAATGTTGACTTC
>CAZVKA010000054.1:3272-16854 GCA_964627595.1 uncultured Flavobacteriaceae bacterium
TTTTATGAACTTCTCTTTCTGGGAACACGATTCCTGGTTTTCAAATGTTGACTTCACCATTATTGGCAGTGGTATTACAGGGCTCAATTGCGCCTGGGAGCTGCAAAAAAGATTTCCAAAAGCCAGGGTTCTTGTGCTGGAACGGGGTTTGCTGCCCAATGGGGCCAGCACCAAAAACGCCGGATTCGCCTGTTTTGGAAGCATATCAGAGATCCTGGATGATCTCAACTCCCATTCTGAAGAAGAGGTGGTGCAACTGGTGCAAAAGCGTATAAATGGTTTAAAATTGCTTCGGGAGAACCTGGGTGATGAAAATCTGGGCTACCGGGAATATGGAGGTTATGAACTGTTCACTAAAGAAGACGAGGGTTTCTTCGAAACCTGTGCCTCAAAAATGCAAGAAATAAACCGGCTTTTAAATCCCATTTTTGGAACCGATGTTTTTAGCCTGCGGGAGAATTCCTTCGGTTTCAGGAATATTCAGGAGCAACTTATCTACAGCAAATTCGAGGGGCAACTGGACACGGGAAGAATGATGACCGCCTTGTTGCAGAAGGTCCAGTCCGCCGGGGTGAAGACCTTGAACAACACTAAAGTTACGGCTTTTTCAGAAGGAAATTCTTCCGTAGAGATCAGTACAGAGAATTTTACTTTCAAAACGGCAAAACTCCTAATTGCCACGAATGGTTTTGCTTCACAACTGGGACTTTCTGAAGTGAAGCCGGCCAGAGCACAAGTGCTGATCACCAAACCCATAGAAAACCTCCCGATCAAAGGCACTTTTCACTTGGACAAAGGCTATTACTACTTTAGAAATGTAGGTAACCGCATTCTTTTGGGTGGCGGGCGTAATCTTGATTTTAAAGCTGAAGAAACGACAGAACTGGCACTTACTGAGATCATTCAGGACAAGCTGGAGAAAATGCTTAAAACCACCATTCTGCCTGAAAAAAAATTCAGTATTGACCGACGATGGAGTGGTATAATGGGAGTGGGATCTCAGAAAAAACCGATTGTAAAACGGGTTTCCGAAAATGTATTTTGCGGGGTTCGTCTCGGCGGGATGGGAGTGGCTATTGGCAGCCATGTTGGCCGTGAACTTGCTGATCTTATAGACTAATATATGCTAAAAAGAATATTCAAATTCTTCCTTAAGCTTGTCGCCTGGTTTTTGCTGCTGAGTATACTGATGGTGGTCATTTATAAATGGGCGCCGGTACCCTTTACACCATTGATGGTAATACGATACTTTGAACATCCTGAGCAGTCCCTGCAGCACGACTGGGTGCCGATGGAGAAAATTTCACCTAACCTGCAACTGGCTGTTATCGCCAGTGAAGATCAGAATTTTCTGCGGCACAATGGCTTTGATTATGATGCCATCAAAAAGGCCTTTAATGAGAATAAAAAGAAAAATAAAACGCGTGGAGCCAGCACAATTTCTCAGCAAACAGCAAAGAATGTATTTTTATGGCCGCAAAGAAGCTGGGTGAGAAAAGGGTTCGAAGTGTATTTCACCTTTTTGATCGAACTCATCTGGAGTAAAGAACGAATTCTCGAGGTCTACCTAAACAGTATAGAAATGGGTAAAGGAGTGTATGGTGCCGAAGCTGCTGCGAAAACCTGGTTTGGAAAACCAGCCTCGAACCTTACTTCTTATGAAGCGGCGGCCATTGCAGCTATCCTTCCTAATCCCAGGGAATATCGAGCCAATCCTGCCAGTAGTTATATACAGCAAAGAAAGGCCTGGATCGTGAGGCAAATGCAGAACCTTGGTAAACTTCAATTTTAGAGCATGAGTACAGAACAAAAACAACACCTGGTCAACGCCTGCCTGGAATACGTGGAGGAGCGTATCGCTAAGATTGATCTGGCCATTAAAGACCTGGAAGCCGCTCTGAAGCTGGAGACAAAATGTTCCATGGGCGATAAATATGAAACGGGCAGAGCGATGCTGCACCTCGAGTTTGAGAAGCTCTCGCTACAACATGAGGAGTATCAAAAACTGCGAAAAACAGTAAACATGATAGATCCAAAGATCCCTCTAAAAAAAGCAGGGTTTGGGGCTGTAGTGGAGACGGAGCAGGCGAACTATTTTATTGCCATTCCCGCGGGAAAACTCCATTTATTTTCCAAAGAATTTTTCGCCGTGGGAGCCAATGCTCCAATAGCAAAAGCGCTGTTAAATCATTCCGCAGGAGATGTTATTGATTTCAACGGAAAAACGATCAGCATTAAAGAAGTATTTTAACCAAACCTTAAATATCCATGAAACTAAAATTATTACTGCTGCTCACAATGGCATCTACCTCCATGGTCTTTTCGCAAACCAGGTTTGGAGTAAAGACCGGTTTGAATGTGTCCAACATCCATTACAATACTGACGCATCTCCTGAAGGGAACACTGGAGTATACGCCGGGACATTTATTGATTTCAGTCTTTCGCCAAAATTCCACCTACAGCCTGAGGTTATTTACTCTGTTGAAGGGATAAAAGAGGGGAGTATTGACTTTGTAAACGTTCCAGTGGTCTTGAAATGGTTTTTTGCCGACAATATTCAGCTGCATGCCGGACCACAGCTGGGGGTAGTCATAGATGCCGAGGGAGGAACCAATGGTCTGGAAAATATGGTCCTTTCAGGTGTTTTTGGGTTGGGATATGAGGCCAATTCTGGATTTAAGATCGATTCACGTTTTGCCATGGGGGCAACGAGCGTAATCGATAAAGACTTTCGTGTTGATTCTGGAATGGGATACGACCTGGTAGGGATACAGGGCTGGACGCGTACTTTTCAAATAGGAATAGGGTACAAATTTTAACTCTTTACCGAATACGGCTTTCCAATAATTTCTGCGGAAATTCAACGGAAGCCGTTACTCCTTTTTCCAAACTCTCAGGATGTTCGAATAACAAGATGTGTCCCTGGAATTCAGCTTCTGTTAGGAAATGATCGCCTTTAAAAAAGCTATTTTTCACAGTTACCAGTTGCCCATGTTTTGCAAGTTTTATCTCGTGCGGATATAAAATGACCTTTTTACGGGTAGTTTTCAATGAAAAGAAAAGTTCTGCTGGCAATTCATTTACCTCTCCAAAAAGAGAGGCGACATAAGCATTTTTGGGATTGTTAAAGAGCTCAGTGGGAGTGCCCGCGGCAATGATTCGGCCTGCTTTCATGGCAAAGGTCCTGTGGGCGAAAGATAGGGCGTCTGTACTGTCGTGTGTAGCCACAATCACGGTAATATTATTCCGCTTTAAGTAAGAAAACAGGTTTCTGCGCAGTTTGTTTTTTCTGAAATGATCAATATGACTAAAAGGTTCATCCAGCAGCAAAACTTCAGGGGGATTGGCCAATACTCTGGCCAGGGCGACCCGTTGTTGCTGACCCCCGCTAAGAAATCTTGCCTTTATTTTCGAAAATTCCCGCATTTCTACCAGGTCCAGTAATTCGTTTATACGCTGCTGCTTTTTTCGCGGATACATATTGGACAGGAATTTCCCCACATTTTCAGCAACGGTGATGGAGGGCATCAGGTCAAAATCTTGCGTAAGGTACTTCATGAATTCTTCCCCGGGAACGATGTTGAAGTTAGGACCCAGAAGCTGTTTCTCGTCCCAAAAGATCTTGCCGTCCACGTGGTGCAACCCGTAGATGGACTGCAGCAGGGTGCTTTTTCCGCAGCCGCTGGCACCAATTATGGATATATTCTCTCCTTTTTCAATATTGAAGCTAAGGTTCTTTAAAAAAGGTTTGCTGGTATATCCAAAAGAAAGTTTCCTGACGCGAAGCATAAAAGGAGGATTATCTGCTGCAAAATTAAGGGTTTAAAAAAGAAAAAGCCTTCCGAAGAAGGCTTTTTATAATACATTATGGCAGACAATCTATTGTTTCAATTCTGCTTTAGGTAACTGCACATAACCCATATTGTAAAGAGTAAATCCAAAAATATCGGCGTATTGCTCAATAGTCTTGCTAACAGGTGTTCCCGCGCCGTGACCTGCGTTGGTCTCAATCCTGATCAACACAGGATTATCACCAGATTGTTTGTCCTGCAATTCGGCTGCAAACTTGAACGAATGTGCAGGAACTACGCGATCATCGTGGTCTCCGGTTGTAACTAAGGTCGCAGGATAATTTACCCCTTCCTTAATATTGTGCAAGGGGGAATAACCTTTTAGGTAATTAAACATTTCCTCATTGTCCTGTGCCGTTCCGTAGTCATAGGCCCATCCTGCACCAGCAGTAAAAGTGTGGTACCGCAACATATCTAATACTCCCACGGCAGGAAGTGCGACCTTCATAAGATCTGGACGCTGGGTCATAGTCGCTCCTACGAGCAATCCTCCGTTTGAACCTCCACGAATCGCAAGGTAATCGCTTGAGGTATAATTATTTTCGATTAGGTATTCTGCGGCAGCGATAAAGTCGTCAAATACATTCTGCTTTTGCAGTTTTGTTCCAGCGTCATGCCAGTCTCTACCGTATTCACCGCCACCTCTTAGATTAGGTACCGCGTAAATTCCTCCCTGCTCCATCCATACGGCGTTGGCAATGCTGAAGGAAGGTGTAAGGCTGATGTTGAACCCGCCGTATCCATATAGGATTGTAGGGTTCTTTCCGTTCATTTCAGTACCTTTTTTATAGGTGATGATCATGGGAACCTCGGTGCCGTCTTTTGAGGTATAGAATACCTGTTCACTGGTGTAATCCTCAGGATTGAAGTCGATAGCCGGTTTGTTGTACAACTCAGAAGTTCCTTCTTCGATGTTGAACTTGTAAATACTTCCCGGTGTCACATAATTTGTGAAGGAGTAATAAAGCTCTTTTTCGTCTTCCTTGGCACTAAATCCACCTGCAGATCCTACGCCCGGTAATTCTACCTCCCGTACCAGGTTACCATCATAATCGTATTGCTTCACGTTAGAAACAGCATCGATCATGTATTTGGTAAAGAAATAGCCTCCTGCAGTGGAAGGACTGAGAACATTTTCGGTTTCGGGAATAAAATCCACCCAGTTTTCGGGAGTCGGGTTAGAAGCATCAACCGTTACAATTCTTCGGTTAGGTGCATTTAGATTAGTGACAATGTAAAGCTTTGTTCCTTTGTTGTCGATCACGAAGCTATCTGTATCTTCATTGCCAATAATGGTCTTTAATGACGGATTTTCTTTGGAAAGATCCATCATAAACAGTTTCCCTCCTGAAGTGGAGTTCCTGGCAGAAATGAACAGATACCTATTGTCATCTGAAACACTTCCACCTACATAACGGTGTTTTTGAGCCTCAGTCTCACCGAAAATGAGTTTATCTTCGTCCTGGCTGGTTCCCAACTCGTGGTAGTACAACTTGTGCTGATCTGTCTTTGCCGAAAGTTCACTTCCTTCGGGCTTATCGTAACTTGAGTAGTAGAAACCTTCATTGCCCTTCCAGGAAATTCCGCTGAATTTCACATTTTGAAGCGTGTCTTCCTTGATCTCTTTAGTTTCTGCATCCATTACGATGATCTTTCTCCAGTCGCTTCCGCCTTCAGAAATCGCATAAGCCACTATCTTCCCGTCTTCTGAGAAATTCATGCCTCCCAGGGAAGTGGTCCCATCCTCACTGAATTTATTGGGATCCAGGAAAACTTCAGGGGTGTCAATTTCAGATTTTTTACGATAAATCACATACTGGTTCTGTAAACCGTCATTCTTGGCAAAATAGGTATAGTCTCCCTCCTTATAAGGTGCACCAATCTTTTCGTAGTTCCATAGGTCTGAAAGTCGGTTTTTTAGCTCCTCCCTGAAAGGGATTTGTTCAAGAAATCCAAAAGTGACTTCATTTTGCGCTTTTACCCAGGCTTCTGTTTCGGCACTGCGGTCATCCTCCAGCCAGCGGTAGGGATCCTTCACTTCGTTCCCGAAGTAGGTATCTACAGTATCCACTTTTTTTGTTTCAGGATAATCCAAGGCTATTGTGTTTTTTGAGATTTGATCTGCGCAGGAAACTAATGCTCCGGCTGCGAAGATGCTCATTATGGTTTTTTTCATTATTTATTAATTAAAGAAGGCTTTAAAAGTAAGGAATTCCCTTCAAATTGATGATAAAAATAAAGGCTGCTATTTCTACAGCAACCTTTATTCCTAAACTAACCTACTTGAGGAATTAATGCGTGTGTTCCTCTGTATTAGTCTCAATATGGATCTCGATAAATTGCTCCTGTTGGTTTCCTGAAGCATCAGTTACAAAGATCCCAAGATGATAAACTCCCTCGCTGATTGGATTTCCATTAATTTCTGTAGGAATGTCAAAATGGTGGACGGCGTCATATAAAGTCTTTCCTGCAGGAATTGTGAATGTCTCATCAAGACTCCATGGGTTGATATCATGAGAGGTTTTATTGATCGCATGGGTATGATCATCAAAATCTTCATGAATTTCTATTTTATAGGATGAGAGTTCCACATTATCTGTGAAAGTAGCCTCAATATGTAACTCACTGCCGGGAGTAAATTCGTCGAGGTTATGAGGTTCAGCTACACTTATTTGAGGTTTTTCCGTGTCAACTACAGTATCGTCATCACTACAGGAAGTGAAAAGAACGGCAGCTAAAAAAAATGGTAATATTGATTTTATTTGAGTTTTCATTTTCGAAATGTTTTTAATTATATAAATAGTTAAAGGCTAAAAAATATTTTTGGGTCAAAGGTTGACTTTGAGTTAATGGAGGCCCCCGAACTGAAAAATTAAAAGCTACTTTGTCTGGAAGCAGCATGAAAATGGAAACCGATACCTGTTGACCGGGCCCCGGTATTATATTTTTTCTTAAAAATTCAAATTCGGGAATTAGAAATTTAACTCCTGAAAGATGGTAGTCACAGGAGTGATATTCATAAGCGGGGCCGGTGAAACTTAGCTTATTTTCTCCTTCTGCGTAATAATCATGGGATATCGCAAAATGATGAATAGCATTGGCCGCCTGCGGAAAGAGAAATCCTAGCAGGAATAAAGAGGCAATATGTTTTTTAAAGCAGTTCATTATTTGCCAAACGGGATTCTCAACATAACCTGGATATTCCTTCCCATTTCGGGAATCTCCAGCGCCCGGTAAAAATTAGTGTGATTAAAATATTTGATATTAAAAATATTAGATACCGAAGCATTAAGATCGGCCTCAAATTTACCCAACTTAATTCCGGTCTTAATTCCTCCCCCAAAAATAATATAGCCCGGGGTGACACTCTCCTGCTGAGCGATCCTGTTTTGGTCCAGGGCAAAATTTGTATTGACAAAGAATTCTGAATCTTTAAAGCGGTCTGAATCCTTAAGGAATTCATATCCCAATTCGCCAAATCCATTTACTGGAGGCGTAAAGGGCAGCGGGTAATTTCTGGAGCTGTCCTCTGTCACTTGTTTATTGTAGAGATATTCAAAATTGAAGTGGGTGTTCAGCCTTTCAAAGAATTTCTTCTCCAGTTCCAGTTCGAACCCGGTTAGCACGGCTTCGCTTTGGGTGAATTGGTATACCTGGCCCGTATGGGGAAGGACAGAAAAAATTCCGCTTGGATTCAGAAATATGTAATTGTCAAAATAATATAGATATGGACTTACAGAAACTTTGAAGCTGTCCTTGTTATAATTAAACTGGGTATCGATCACATATCCTTTTTCAGGATCCAGTTCAGGATCTCCTCGTTCATGGCGAAAAGAGCCGTGATGCACCCCGTTTGCACCTAATTCTATGGCTGTAGGTAACCTGAAGCTGGTGCCGGCATTTATAGAAAAATCCCAGTTTTGGTCAGGATTGTACAGGAGCCCCACCATTGCATTAAAATTGGAGAAATCTCTTTTCAGCTTAGGACTTCGGGTTGCGTATTCAGAGGCTTCGGAAGTAGAACGGCCTCTTCGTAAAAGATAATCATAGAGAAGTTCATCATAGAATTCCTCAAGTTGGATCTCGCTATAGTCATATCGGGTACCCAGGCTTAGGCTCAGGTTTTTTATGGCTTCATAATTATGCGTAAAATACAGTCCTGTGTTCGTGCGGGAGTATTCCGGTAGCAGGAAATTGTAACCTCCAATAGAATTGTCCTGTACCTGGTGCTGCACCCCCAGCTTACTGGTGTGGCGGTCCCCGAATCTGCGAATTACTGCACCCTGGGCATCATAGGTATGAAGGTCAAAATCCAGTTCCAGGTCGGGATCCACTGCAGGCGGCTCCTGCCCGCTATAGTGGGTATGGAAATAACTCCATTCCTGCCTGTGGTTGTTTTGGTATCCCAGGGTAAGTTCAAAACTGTAGTCATGGAAGAACCATTCGTTCTTGCTAATGGCCTTTAAATGGTTTACCCTCTGAAAAGGAAAATCAACATCACGACTATCGCCGTCGTCCTCTACCCTTCTTAATGACGGGATCCCGTGAGCTCCCGGAAAGAAGCCCGATTTAAAGTACACATTACTCAAACTGATGGTACCCTTGTAATGCGCGCCAAAGTACCCTATTTGCCCGTACAGGTCGTTTTCCTTTCCTGCAGTGTTCTTAAGTCGCTCATTGTAAATAGGAATATTTCGGTTGAGATAGACTATATTGTCTGTAGGCACTGCGTAATCTCCAAACTCACTCGCTGTAGCCTTTATTTTATAAAAGAATTTGTTCTTTCTGTAAGAGAGGTTACCGGCAGAAGTTATCCTGTTGTTTACACTTTGTATCTGGCTTAGTACTTCCCCTGAAAAACCCTTTTGAGGAACCTGGTCATTAATAATTTTGATGACTCCACCAATGGCATCGCTGCCGTGCTCAATGGCTCCCACTCCCTTTACCACCTCGACATTCTCAACATTCAGGGCATCAATTTCCAGACCGTGGTCTGCGCCCCACTGCTGGCCTTCCTGCTTGATCCCCTGTTCACTAACTGCAATTCGGTTAAATCCCAACCCCCTGATAATAGGTTTTGAAGTTCCGGCGCCTATTTCCACGGAATTTACTCCCGGTAATTGTTCCAGCGTCTTAGCCAGGGAGCCGGCAAACTGGTCCTGAATGAAGGTTCCGGTTACTTTCTCCACGTTCTGTGAAACCTTTCGTCTGGGAATTCCGCTAAGAACTACCTCACGCAGGGAGGCGGTTTCTTCCTTCAGGATAAAATCCACCACTGTGTCCTCTTTCAGTGTTAGAACAGTATCTATAGACTGGTATCCCATATAGGACACGTTAACCATATACGATCCCTCCTTTAGTGCATCGAGGTGGTAATACCCTGATTTGTTAGTAGTGACAAAAAACTTTCCCACATGTACATGAGCATGTTCCAACGTATTATTGGAAGAATCGGTTACCTGTCCTTCAAGAGTGAGGGACTGGGAAAATGTCAAAAACGGAAAGCATAAAATAATTAGAAAACCTGCTATTTTCATGAGTTACAGCCTAAATGAATACTGGGAAAAGGTCAGGTCCGGAAGATCTTCGGGAACTGACAGACTTAACTATACAATAGCTGCAGGTGGTGCCCTTAAGGAAAAGTAAGATAGTAAGGCAAAGGCTGTATTTTCTTCCGCAAAAGAAATATACCTATTTATAAATTCGGGAGCGCAAAAAGAATACTCAAAAATTTGTGGTGCATTGGAAGAAGAAAACTGAAAATCACATAGATCACAGTTTAAATTGGAGGCAGTGAGGTGACCTGATGATGCCTCAGTCTTCTCCAGGGCAATCCCCGAATCCATGTAAAAATGTTCCAAAGCATGCAAAGCAGGCAGCATACTTGCCAATAGCATTAACATGCTTAGGAACAGATTTATTTGAACTTCGAATTTTTTCATTGGCGGCAAATGTAAACAAAGAATGTGCTGCAAACAAATTCCCCGTACTCTCCCGAGATTACAAAACTTATACCAGCTTATTCTCCACCAGGTATTCCGCGATTTGCACGGCGTTCGTGGCAGCACCTTTTCTCAAGTTATCGGCCACGATCCACATGTTCAGTGAATTAGCCTGAGAGTTATCCCTCCTTATTCTCCCTATGAACACGTCATCTTTACCTTCGGCGTAAATGGGCATGGGATAAGTGTTGACATCCAGGTTGTCCTGAACCCTGATACCCGGAAAATCACTGAGGATACGACGAACTTCATCTACCTCGAAATCATTTTCAAAAGTAATGTTCACAGATTCGCTGTGGCCACCCACCACCGGAATCCTGATGGCTGTTGCGGTCACGGCAACAGTATCGTCCTGCAGGATCTTTTTGGTTTCGTTGGTAAGTTTCATTTCCTCTTTAGTGTAACCGTTTTCCTCGAAAACATCACAATGAGGTATAGCATTACGGTGAATAGGGTACGGGTAGGCCATTTCCCCCTGCTTCCCTGCGTACTCATTTTCAAGCTGCTCAACGGCTTTAACTCCGGTTCCGGTAATCGACTGGTAAGTAGAAACAACCACTCTTTTTACCTTGTACTTCTTATGTAGGGGTGCCAGCGCCATTACCATTTGAATGGTAGAACAGTTTGGATTGGCGATGATCTTATCTTCTGAAGTTAATTCTGAAGCGTTGATTTCGGGAACTATTAACTTATTTTCCGGATTCATTCTCCATGCTGAAGAATTGTCGATGACAGTAATTCCGGCAGCGGCAAATTTTGGAGCCCACTCCAGGGATGTGTCCCCTCCCGCTGAAAACAGGGCGATTTCAGGCTTCTTTGCCACAGCTTCCTCCATTCCAACTACCTCAAATTCTTTATTTTGAAAATTGATCTTCGTGCCGATGGATCTTTCCGAAGCAACGGGTATTAGCTCCGTCACCGGAAAATTCCTTTCTGTAAGTACTTTTAACATAACCTGGCCAACCATTCCTGTCGCGCCCACTACTGCTACTTTCATACGTTTATTTTCTGATCGCTAAAAATGCCACTTTCAGCGAATATTTATATTTATGTTTAAAGGTCTTGATACTGCAAAAACCTTTCCTGATTAATCTGGGCGCAAAGGTATTACACCATTAATTATTTAAAGAAGAAGAATGAAAGAAAAAGAGCGTGATAAATTTCTTTATAACCACTTTACACAATTTGTTAAATATGAAGACATCTAAAAAGAACCACGCCTTTTGGACGTGGTTTAGGGATTAAATATATGCAGTGTAGCGGTTACTACGAGCGTTTTATTATTTCTGTAAATATAGTTCTTTAAAATAAGTTCCGCGTGCTCCATTATAGGAGATTTTCCAGATGTCTTTCTTGGGAATAAGTCCTTTTTTGTACAGCCTGGTGCCGTCAATCCAGGTGCGGTAAACGAGCACGTAGACCAACAGGAGGCCCAGGGCTACCTCAGGGATCACCAATTTCCAGGTTCCTGCCAGGAGACCGCCAGGGGTTAAAATAACTATATGGTGCAGGATCAGGTTTCTCAACTGTTTTTTTTTCTCAATTCATCTCTAATTTCAGTAAGTAACTGCTCCTGTGAAGGCCCTTTTGGTTCGGTGACCTTGGGAGCTTCCTTTTTGGTTTTAGTCCTTTCATAAGCCCGCAGCACCAGGAAAATAAAAAAAGCTACAATAATGAAGTAAATAATTGCCTGTATCACATTTCCGTAGGTGATTACCGCGGCTTCGGCTTCTTTAGCGGCGTCTAATGTTTCGTATTCATTACCATCAAGTGAAATGAATTTTTGTGAAAAATCCACACCGCCGGTAATAACTCCAATCAACGGCATGATGATATCGGCAACTACAGAGGATACGATCTTGTTGAACGCGGCACCGACAACTACCGCTGTTGCCAACGCGATAATATCGCCTTTCATTAGAAAGGCTTTAAAGTCTTTGAAAAAAGCCATGATAACTGGTTAGTTGGTTAATATTTAAAGATAAAAATTAATTTTCAATCAAAACACGCTTCACCCTCTGGGAGATCCCGGTGATGAGTTCGTATGAGATGGTATTTCCTTTTGCGGCAAATTCGGTAGCGTGCTGAGGTCCTCCAAAAACGATCACCTCATCGCCTTCTTTGCAGTCAATGCCGGTAATATCTACCATAAGCATGTCCATGCAAACGTTTCCAATGATAGGAGCATAATTACCATTAATGATGACCCCGGCGCGGCCATTGCCGTACTGCCGGTTTATTCCGTCAGCGTGGCCAATAGGTAAGGTTGCTGTTACGGTAGGTTTACTGGCAATAAATGCTCGATTGTACCCTACTGAATCTCCTTTCTCGATCCTATGGATTTGGGAAATGATGGTTTTCAAAGTACCTATGGGCTGAAGTTTTTTATCCTGCAGCTCTTCGTTTCCGAATCCATAAAGTCCAATTCCCGTGCGCACCATATCAAAAGCGGCTTCGGGGTAATTAATTATTCCCGAGGTGTTGCAAATATGAAGCAGTGGCCGGTAACCTAACTGTTCAAAAAGTTTAATTGCGATTCTTTTAAAACTGCGAATTTGTTTTAGCGTAAACTCCCTTTCCCGCCAGTCTTCACTTGCCGCGAGGTGCGAAAAGAATGACGCAGCCTTCACCGCTTCTGTGCTGGTAAGCAGATCACGAACGACATCGGTCTCTTGTTCTGAAAAACCAAGACGGTTCAAACCTGTATTGAACTTGATATGAACAGGATAATCCTTCTGCTTCAGCTTTTCTGCAGTTTTGATAAATTCGCTCAGCACAAATTCGCTGTACAGGCTGGGCTCCAGGCAATTTTCAATTAACTGTTCAAAATTATAGGATTGCGGGTGCAGTACGAGGATGGGTAATTCAATACCTGCGTTTCGAAGAGCGATCCCTTCCGAAGTATATGCAACGGCGAGATAGTCAGCTCCCAGTTCTACAAGTTTCTTGGCAATTCCTGTCACATCGCTTCCGTATCCAAACGCTTTGACAACGGCCATGAATTTTACATTATTATCTACTTTAGATCGTAAATACCGGTAATTGTGTTCAAGTGCGTTGAGGTCAATTTCAAGTACGGTCTCCCTGGCTTTCGGCATGTTCACTTCTTTTTGAGCCATTTAATTCTTCAGGCTCGTTCACTTCAAAATTTTTCAGCTTTTCTCTTAGGCGTGCTTTATAATAGGCGGCGCGGCTTAGAGGTTCGTATTCTTCAGTCTCTCCCAACATCACAAGGTCTTCATTAGAAGTCTTTCGATAGCTGTACTGTGCGAGATTACCTGTACGCGTACATACGGCGTGCACTTTGGTAACATACTCTGCAGTGGCCATTAAATTGGGCATCGGGCCAAAGGGATTTCCTTTAAAGTCCATATCCAGGCCGGCTACGATCACCCGTATTCCTTTATTGGCAAGATCGTTACATACCGAGACGATCTCTTCATCAAAAAACTGAGCTTCATCAATGCCAATTACGTCACAACCATCGGCCAACAGGCGAATATTTGCAGCAGCAGGAACCGGAGTAGAACGAATCTCATTGGAATCATGAGACACCACCATCTCCTCGTTATAACGGGTGTCTATGGCAGGTTTGAAGATCTCCACCTTTTGTTTGGCAAACTGGGCGCGTTTGAGCCTGCGAATGAGTTCTTCAGTCTTTCCCGAGAACATCGAACCGCATATAACCTCTATCCACCCAAATTGCTCCTTGTGATTTACTGTATTTT
>CAZVKA010000055.1:0-16295 GCA_964627595.1 uncultured Flavobacteriaceae bacterium
GACCCTCTGATTAACAGTCAGATGCTCTAACCAACTGAGCTAAGGAGGAATTTCACAATCAATTTTGCGGTTGCAAATATAACTTAAATTTTCTTTTTCACTAAAGAATACGATAAAAAAGTAGCTCTTAATTCAAACTTATTTTTCTCTTCTAATAAATAAAAATATCCATGGGATATTACCCCGGTTTCAAAGGTGTATTTTTTACAGTTGTCTATTCACTTAGAAAGAATGATCAAACTCCTTTCTCAAGAAACAGTTCTCATAACGGATTAAAAAACAAAGGCCGAAAATATCTTTTCGGCCTCATGTTTACAGATTGTATCAGTATATTATTCAAACAACCAGCGGTAAATATCATTTCCGTTCGCAAAGAGCACCAAAGCGATAAGGATAACAAATCCCACAAGCTGGGCATATTCCATGAATTTCTCATTAGGTTTTCTTCCTGTCACCATTTCATATAACAGGAACATCACATGGCCACCGTCAAGTGCCGGGATTGGCAGAATATTCATAAAAGCGAGAATGATAGAAATAAAGGCGGTAGTCATCCAAAAGGCTTGCCAATTCCATGCATCAGGAAAAAGTCCTCCAATAGCTCCAAATCCTCCTACCTGAGTTGCTCCCTTTTTGGTGAATACATATTTGAATTGTGCTACATAATCGTGCAGCGTCCAGTAGGCAAGATCAAACCCTTTACTCACACTTTCTCCCAGGGAATAGGTTTCTTTTCTAATATTGATAGAACTTGCTTTGCTGATCCCGATATTCCCTTCTTCATTAGGAGTTATGGAAACAGTTCTTAAACCGCCTGCAAGCACCCTCTCTCCTTCCTGGTCCAGTTCCATACTTTCAAACTTTCCATCCCTTCTAAAAACGATTTCGAGAGGTTTGGTCTCACTTTCTCCAATTTCTCGTGTCAATTCATGCCAGTAGCCAATTTCAACATCATTGACAGAAATGATTCTGTCTCCTTTTTTTAACCCGGCAAGCTCTGCGGGACTTCCCGTTACAACAGAGTCTAGCACCGGGTATTCCATGGGAACAAAAGGTTGCATCACCCCCTGTTCGAACATTTGTGAACCAATATCTTCGGGAATGGAAATAGTTTCCTCCTGCCCGTCCTGATGAAGCACTGTAATACTTTCAACATCCCTCAGAAACAGGTATTTGTTGATATCAATAGAGTTCTTAAGATCCTGACCATTCACTTCCAGCACCCGGTCCCCATCCCTGAATCCCATTTCCTTAAAGGTATCATCCACCGCAAATCCATTGGGCATATCCTCAGGAGTTATATAAGGACTTCCCCACACGAACAGCACCATCATATAGATAAGGAATCCAAGTACGATATTCACCGTCACTCCTCCAACCATGATGATCAATCGCTGCCAGGCCGGCTTGCTCCTGAATTCCCAGGGTTTTGGCGGTTGGGCCATCTGTTCTTTATCCATGCTCTCATCGATCATTCCGGAAATCTTCACATAACCACCAAGCGGCAACCAACCTATTCCGTAAACGGTACCTCCTATCTTTTTCTTAAAAAGAGCAAATTTTACATCAAAAAAGAGGAAGAACTTCTCTACCCGTGTTTTAAAGATCTTGGCTGGGATAAAATGACCAAGTTCGTGCAAAACAATTAGGATAGATAAACTTAAAATTAACTGTAAGGCTTTTATAAAAAAAGGATCCATATGCAATCTTCGTAAATTAAAATCGCACAAAAGTAACCTTTTAAAGGTTGCTAAAAAAGTTTTGACGGCTCCGGAAAAACAGTCCAAAAAAATTGTGATCGTTCAGCCCAATTTTTTGAGTATTAGGATGTAATTTTGCAGCAAATAAGATGTAATGCTTCGATTTTTTGCTAAATATAAATTCTTCGCCATCTTCCTTTTTGTGCTTTCGGCCATTATCGTGACGATCATTTATAATGTACTGAAGCCTGAAGAACGCCTGCCGGTTTACCAACCCAGCATGGTGAGCAATGAACTGGTGGATTCTACGATCCAGGAAGTGCGAAAATATCACACCATTAAGGATTTTAAGCTTTACAATCAAAACGGTGACACTATCACCCAGGACTTCTATAAAAACAAGATCTATGTGGCCGATTTCTTCTTCACCACCTGCCAGACCATTTGCCCTGTTATGACAGACCACATGCTGGAGATCCAGGAAAAGACAAAAAATGACCCTGAAGTCCTCCTCCTATCTCATACCGTTATACCAAACTATGATAGTGTACCTGTTTTAAAAAGATATGCCGTTGAAAAGGGGATTGACGACAATAAATGGAACCTGGTAACGGGTGATAAACAGCAGATCTACGAGTTGGCCAGGAAATCTTACCTGGCAGCTAAAAGAGAAGGAGATGCAGGTCCTTTCGATATGATCCACACTGAAAACTTTGTGCTTGTCGATAAGCAAAAACGCATTCGGGGGTTTTATGACGGTACAGATCCCACAGCCATTGAAGACCTTCTACACGACATAAGTGTGCTGAAAAAAGAGTGATCGTGCGGTCGTAATGCAGTGTTATGGCTGATCATGATCAGCTTTCACCATTTTATTTTCTCTTTTAGCTATACAAGTTTTTCTAATCCTGAATTTTGCCTTATTTTTGCCTTGTTTAAATTCAATCTAAATAAACATTGATTACTACGATCGCAGATTTAAAGAGAGGCCAGCGCGGTATCATCAAAGAGTTTTCAGCAGAAATCATTCCACTGAAGCTGTTGGAAATGGGCTGTCTCCCCGGGAATGAAGTGGAGTTGGTGCAAACAGCCCCTTTCAGGGATCCACTGTATCTTAATATCAACGGAAGTCATCTTGCGATTAGAAAAGAAACCGCGCAAAATATTCAAATAGAAATTATCCCTTAGAAATGGGAAAACAAATCAATGTTGCACTTATAGGAAATCCCAACACGGGTAAAACCTCTGTATTTAACCAGCTTACAGGCTTAAATCAGCAGGTGGGGAATTACCCGGGTATAACGGTTGAAAAAAAGGAAGGGATCTGTAAACTTCCGCGCAATGTTAAAGCTCACATTCTGGATCTCCCAGGCACATATAGTCTCAATGCTTCTTCCCTGGATGAGAACGTGGTGATAGAATTACTGCTAAACAAGAACGATAAAGATTATCCCGATGTAGCTGTTGTCGTAAGTGATGTAGAAAACCTGAAAAGGAACCTTCTGCTGTTTACACAGATTAAAGATCTGGAAATCCCGACGATCCTGGTGATCAATATGGCCGACAGGATGAGTCGAAAAGGGATTTCCCTGGATATTCCGCAGCTGGAAAAGGAACTCAAAACAAGGATCGCCCTGGTAAGTGCCCGAAAAAAAACAGGAATTGACGAGCTAAAAGAGCATATTCTCAATTATCGCCATATCTCTACTGAGCCTTGTCTCAATGCCTCCATTATGGATCCGGCATACTTTGATAAGCTTCGGAATGCTTTCCCAAATCAGTCACTGTACAAGCTATGGTTGGTGATCACTCAGGATGTCAACTTCGGGAATCTCAACCGAAACAGTATAGACAATAAGAAGGATTTTCACACCAAGGATGAAAGTACTTTAAAGCGAATGCAGCAGAAGGAAACCATCCTGCGGTACCAGTTCATCAATGGAGTTTTAAAGAAGGCTATGACAATTGATGTCAATGCCGCAAAAGGTTTGAGGGCCGCTTTTGACAGGATCCTCACTCACAAAATTTGGGGGTACGTTATCTTTTTCTCTATTTTATTATTGATATTCCAGGCTATATACGACTGGTCCAGCTACCCCATGGATTTCATTGACGATACTTTCGTTGTCTTCAGTGAATTAGTAAAACAAAATTTTCCACCCGGTGCCTTTACTAATCTGGTGGCAGAAGGCATTATTCCAGGCCTTGGAGGGATCGTAATATTTATACCCCAGATTGCCTTCCTGTTCCTGTTCATTTCCATCCTGGAAGAGAGTGGCTATATGAGCAGGGTAGTATTTCTCATGGATCGCACTATGCGAAGGTTTGGCTTGAGTGGTAAAAGTGTGGTTCCCCTGGTATCGGGAACGGCCTGTGCCATACCGGCTGTAATGGCCTCCCGGAACATTGAAGACTGGAAAGAACGGCTCATCACAATTTTAGTTGTGCCTTTTACGACCTGTTCTGCCCGGCTTCCGGTATACCTCATCATTATTGCACTGGTCATACCAGATAAATCCTTCATGGGCTTCAATTTACAGGGGCTCACATTGATGCTGCTTTACCTTTTAGGTTTCTTTATGGCTATTTTTTCAGCCTGGGTTCTGCACAAGATCCTGCAAATAAAGAGCAGGTCATATTTTGTAATTGAAATGCCCAATTATAAGGTTCCCATACTTAAAAATGTAGGGATCAATGTCTTTGAAAAAACCAAATCCTTTGTATTGGGTGCCGGAAAGATCATCCTGGCGATTTCGATTATCCTTTGGGTACTAGCCAGCTATGGCCCCGGTGAAAAATTTGAAAATGCAGAACAAATTGTACAGGAGAAATTCAGTGAAACCTATCTTCCCGAAAAGGAGCTGGAAAATAAAATAGCTTCTTACAAGCTTCAGCACTCCTATATTGGTAATGTTGGAAAAGCCATTGAACCTGCCGTGGCACCCTTAGGATATGACTGGAAGATTGGCATAGCCCTTGTAAGTTCATTTGCCGCAAGGGAGGTATTTGTAGGCACGCTTGCCACCATTTATAGTGTGGGAAGTGACGAGGAAGAAACGATTAAAGCTCGAATGGCATCTGAAACTAATGAGATCCTGGGAGGACCTTTATTTACTTTCGCGAGCGGTATTAGTTTGTTGCTGTTTTACGCCTTTGCCATGCAGTGTATGAGTACCCTGGCTATAGTGAAACGGGAAACCAATACCTGGAAATGGCCGGTATTACAACTTGTGGCAATGACCGGTATCGCATATGTTGCGGCCCTTGTTGCCTTTCAGGCTCTGAGCTAAAAAATTGACTTATGGAAATGATTCAGGAAATATTAGTCTTTATCATATTTGCACTTGCAGTGGGATATATGTTCACGAAGTTCATTTACAAGCCCAAATTTATTTTCGGAAGTAAAAAAAATTCTGGAAAAGCCTGTGAAACGAGCTGCGGGAGTTGCCACTAGTCATCGCATGAGGGTACAGTTGCGATAGAGAGATAATATTCTTTAGGTCTTATTCCTTTGGCCGTTTCAGGATAAGGCCTTAAATGTGACACCAGCAGCTGTAGATCGTTTTCAAACGCCATCTCTGCACCTCTATCAGAAACGACCACTTCTTTTTCAGTATATACTCCTCTAGTTGTAATTCCAAGTAACACTTTGGCCTCCCCTGCCCACATGCATGCTACCTGTTTTGGACAACGGGAATCAGATAAAACTTTTACAAACTTCACTGAGGTCTTGCCAAAATGAAACTCCTGCCCCACTTCAAGATCAGTATTTATTTCAGGTGCTCTTTCTTGTGCAAAAAGCAAAACTGGTAACCAGGCCAGCCAAACCAATAGTATTTTATCTTTCATATCTTATCTTAAAGACGGTTGAACTCATTGAATGTTGCAAAGGTCAGGATTTTGCCCTATTCCCGACTTCCATAAAATTCAGGCAATGAGTTTTGTTAAGAGAGATCCTTTTATATTATTCTGCAGTAATCCCTTTTCCCGAAAAGTTGTAAATTTATAATAGTCATGAAATTGTTACTCTCCATTTCGCTTTCGATACTACTCCTTTTACAAACTGTTAATTTTGGAGGCAACAATCTTATACGATTTGGCGAATTAATTGAACATGCCCAATTACATTCCAAGGAATACGGAGATTCCTTCCTCGACTTCCTCAGCAAACATTACGGCAGCTTAAAGAATGATCATTTTGCCACTCATGAAGGTCATGAGAAGCTTCCCTTTCACAAAGGCGCAGCCCAGATCATGGTATGTTTTGTTATACTCGATATTCATAAAATTCCAGATATTCAGGCTCCTATCGTCTTACAGCCACCTGTGAAATTTTACTATACCGATTATTACACCTCTCCAGATGATCAAAAAATTTTTCAGCCCCCAAAACACGCATAATTCTTCAACTTTTTCTGAATCCTGAGCTCAATGCACAGGTAAAATTAACTTTTGAAGTTTTGGATTATGCTTACTCATATTATCAGGTTTAGTTTAAAACATAAACTTATCATCCTTTTATTTACCGCCATCATGGCCGGCTACGGGATCTATTCCCTTACCCAGATTCCTATAGGTGCGGTACCAGATATCACCAACAATCAGGTGCAGGTGATCACAACCTCACGCAACCTATCCACTCAGGACATGGAGCAATTCATCACCGCACCCGTAGAGCTGGAAATGGCGAATCTTCCGGGCGTGGTAGAAATACGATCAGTTTCGAAATTCGGACTTTCAGTAGTAACAATCGTATTTGAAGATGAATTGGGGCCCTATTTACCCCGGCAGCTTATTTCGGAAAAAATTGATGCTGCGGCACAAAATATTCCCAAAGGTTTTGGTACTCCCGAAATGGGGCCAATCACCACGGGTCTTGGTGAAATTTACCAGTATATCCTGGATGTGAAGCCGGGATATGAAGACCTTTATACCCCTACCGAGATCAGAACCATTCAGGACTGGATCGTGAAAAGACAACTTTCGGGTATCCCGGGTGTCGTGGAAGTGAACAGCTGGGGCGGAAACCTCAAACAATACGAAGTAGCTATCAAAACAGAAAAACTGGCGGCTATGGATATTACTGCAGCCGAAGTTTTCACTGCTTTGGAAAAGAACAACAGCGTGGCAGGAGGGGGTTATATAGAGAAAGCAAATCAGGCTTACTTTATTCGCGGAGAAGGATTGGTGGATTCCCTGGAAGATATCAGGAATATCGTGGTGAAAAATCGTAATGGCATTCCTGTGTACATAGGTGATATTGCTGAAGTAAGTTTCGGCAGGGCTACCCGTTATGGAGCTATTACAGGGAATGCGGAAGGAGAAAAGGTTTTGGGACAGGTAATGATGTTAAAGGATGCCAATTCCAAAAAGGTCATTGAAGCGGTGCAGGAGCGGGTGGCTTCCATTTCTGAAACCCTTCCCGAAGGGATCTATATAAATGGATTTCTCGACCGAAGTCAGCTCATTGACAAAACAACCTTTACTATCACTGAGAATCTTGTTTTGGGATTCCTCATTGTGATCTTTGTTGTGGTTTTGCTATTGGGAAATGTGAGATCGGGCCTGGTAGTGGGCTCGGTCATCCCACTTTCCATGTTGTTTGCCCTTTCCATGATGTACGTTTTTGGTGTGGACGCCAACCTTATGAGCCTGGGAGCAATAGATTTTGGGATCATCATAGACGGAGCCGTGATCATAGTTGAATTTATCGCATTCCAGATCACCCGAAGGCGTTGGGAATTTGAAAACCTGACAGGTATCCAAAGACAAGCATTAAAAGATAAAGTGACTCTTAGCGGCGCATCAAAAATGATGAACTCCGCCATCTTTGGTCAACTGATCATCCTCATCGTCTTTATCCCTATTCTCTCCTTAACCGGCGTGGAGGGAAAGATGTTTAGACCAATGGCACTCACTTTCAGCTTTGCTTTAATAGGTGCCATGATCCTCTGCTTCACCTATGTACCGGTGGTTTCTTCCCTGTTTATTAAACCTGCTAAGCAAAGTTCCAAAAATATTTCTGTGAGATTATTAAAATTCCTCAATAGGATTTACGATGCATCGGTAAATAAAGCCCTCAAGCTCAAGAAGACAGTACTAGCTTTGGCTGCTTTATTATTGGCAGTAAGTATTTACATCTTTAGTACTATGGGTGGCGAATTCGTACCTACCCTGGATGAAGGAGATTTTGTGATCCAGCCGGTTTTAAAGACAGGAACCTCCTTAAGCAAAACCATAGAGATTACTACGGAAATAGAACGCATTTTACTTAAAAAATTTCCTGAAGTAGAGCAGGTGGTGACGCGAATAGGTGCTGCCGAAGTCCCTACTGATCCCATGTCAATGGAAGAGAGTGATGTCATTATCACACTTAAACCTCGTAGGGAGTGGGTAAGCGCCGAAAACAAGGACGAACTTGCCGATAAGATGAAGCAAGCCCTGGGAATTCTTCCGGGAATGGAGGTTGAATTCACCCAGCCAATAGAAATGCGCTTCAATGAGCTTATCACCGGGGTACGTGCAGATATTGCTATTAAAATATTTGGAGAAGACCTCGCCGTTTTAAGCCGTAAAGCCTTGGAGGTGGAGAACCTTATACGAAATGTGGAAGGTGCCGCCGATGTAATTGTTGAAAAAGTAGAAGGATTACCTCAAATGGCTGTGGATTATGACCGAAGAAAAATTGGCCGGTATGGCCTAAATGTTTCAGATCTTAACGAGATCATGAGTATGGCCTTTGGAGGAAAAGTAATAGGCAGTGTCTTTGAAGGCGAAAAAAGATTTGACCTTGTAGTAAGGCTGGATGAAGAAAATCGAAGGGATATCTCTAATTTACAGAACCTGTATGTCGACCTTCCCACAGGCGGAAAAATTCCGTTAAGCGAAGTAGCTGATGTCTCCTATAAAAAAACAGCAGCCAAGATCTCTCGTGATGAAACCCAGAGACGTATCGTAGTAGGAATTAACGTTAGGAACAGGGACCTGCAATCTGTAGTACATGATATTCAAGAGATCCTCAACTCCAAACTGGACCTGCCACCGGGATATACCGTTACCTACGGTGGCCAATTTGAGAATCTTCAGAAGGCCAAAGACCGGTTAAAAATTGCAGTTCCGGTGGCCCTGGTACTGATTTTTTTCATGTTATACCTGGCGTTTAATTCCATAAAAGAAACCCTGATCATTTATTCGGCCATCCCTCTGGCGGCAGTGGGTGGAATATGGCTGTTATGGCTGCGGGATATGCCCTTTAGTATCTCGGCGGGGGTGGGTTTTATTGCTCTTTTTGGAATCGCCGTCTTGAATGGTATAGTCTTAATAGAACATTATAAAGATCTCAAGGAAGAAGGGATGGAACATGGAGATGAACTTGTAAAAAAAGGAGCTAAAGAACGTTTGCGAGCCGTACTGCTTACAGCCTCTGCGGCCGCTTTGGGCTTCCTCCCAATGGCGGTATCTACCAATGCCGGGGCAGAAGTACAAAGACCCCTGGCCACTGTGGTCATTGGCGGCCTAATTACCGCAACCTTTCTCACCTTAATCGTCCTGCCCATTTTATATTCCATTTTCGGAAAATCTGAACCAATAAAACTGCCTAAAGTAAGAGGAAGCAACAATAGCAAAATGCTCTTGCTGCTACTTCTGCTACCTATTTCTGCCATGGCACAGGATAGACCTCTTACTCATGAGGAACTTCTTTCCCTGGCAATGAAAAACAACTCCGGAATTAAAGCAGCAGCCTTAAAAATTGAAGAAACTGAAGCATTGAGAGGAGCTGCGTTTGATTTTGACAAGACCGATGTTTATTACACCCATAATGAAATCGAGTACTTACCAAACGGAGAGCCGCTGAAAGTGATAGGATTAGATCAGACATTGGACTTTCCCACCCTATACTTTGCCCGGTTAAGGCGGAATAATGAAGAAGTAGTATTTCAAAAGCTCAATTACGAGCTGGCCAGGAGTGCCCTGGAGCAGGAGCTGGCTTTAGGTTACCTAAAGTATCAGTATACACAGGAAAAAAGGGAGATTTTTAAACTGATAGACAGCTTATACAGTACATTTTCTCATGCCGCCGCTCGCAGGTTTGAACTTGGAGAAACCAATTACCTGGAAAAGATCACTGCCCGGGCCAGGCAAAAGGAGATCGAATTAGAGCTTAAACAATCAGCAAGTGAAGTGAACGCAGCCTATTCAAATCTCATGAAGATCGTACAGACAGATGAGGGTTTGGAAATTGCTGAAGTACCAATGAAAAAAATGGATCTTATCAGGTTCAATGTAGAGCAACATATATTGAAACAGCTCTATGACCAACGCATATCGCTAACAAGAGCTGACTATTCTGTAGAGAAGCAACGGCTGCTGCCAGAAATAACCTTCAGCTATCTGCATGGATTGAACCGCGACCTCAACGATCATCTTTCGGGATACCAGGCTGGCCTTCGAATTCCAATTCTCTTTAATGGGAATGCTGCTCGCATAAAAGCTATAAAAATAGCAACAGATATTGCCGCAGAAGAAGCCAGGCAAAATGACCGGCAGCTGGAAAACCATTTTCTTCAGCTTATGACACAATTGAACAAACATGAAGAAGCTCTAGCCTATTACCAACACGAAGGAAATGAACTTTCAGAAGAAATTTTAAGAACAGCCACTGTTGGTTATCAAAACGGGGAGATCGACTTCTTCCAGTATATTCAGAGCCTGGAAAATGCTTACAGAATAAAAATATCTTACCTCGAAAGCTTATATGCATACAATCAAACGGTAGTTATGATCAATCACCTAATGACCTCAGAACCATGAAAATCAGTAATTTTTCAATCTTTATAGTAATGTTACTACTCGCTTCCTGCAAGTCTGAACCCGAAGTTACTACAACCGATGCATCCCAGGACAAGGAAGGAGTGGTCATTACAACCGAACAATTCCAACACAACCAAATGGAACTTGGGGAATTAACTGAGAGGGAATTTCCTGAAGTAGTTCGAGCAAATGGACAGATAGATGTACCGCCAGAAAACCTGGCAAAGATCAATGTTTTCGAAGGAGGTTATATAAAAAGGATACCTGTTTTGGAAGGAAGTGAGGTAGAACGGGGACAGTTTATCCTTAGCCTGGAAGGTCCCGGTTATGTTGAACTGCAACAGGAATACCTGGAATTGTCTGAACAGCTCATATATCTGAAATCGGAATACGACAGGCAGCAGGTAATGCTGGAGGAAAATATCACCTCGAGAAAGAAATTCCTCATGGTAGAAAGTGATTACAAAAGTGCCTTGGCGCGCCACAATGGTCTACAGCAAAAACTTCAAATGTTAAATATCGATCCAGAGCAGGTGAGAGCAGGAAACGTCACTTCACAAATCAATATCTACGCTCCTATAAGTGGTACCGTGGAACATGTAAATGCTTCAAAAGGAATGTTTGCTGAACCTACCTTTGATATCATGGTGATCATCAACACAGATGATATTCACCTCAAACTCCAGGTGTTTGAAAAAGATATGATGAAGATCAAGGAAGGACAAAAGATTAGGTTCAACCTGCCTCAAAACCCTTCAGCAAATTATGAGGCTACTGTATGGCTGGTTGGTAAAACAATAGATGAGAACCGTACGGCAGGAATTCATGCAGAGCTCCCAGACAGTATTAAAAATCAATTTGCAGTGGGGATGTTCGTTGAAGCACAGGTCGTCACTAACAGCAAATTACTTCGGGCCCTTCCCGCAGAAGCAATTGTAGAACTCTATAATTCACATTACGTACTTGTTTTAGAGAGTAGGAGCGAAGATGATTACGTGTTCACCCGGCAGCAGGTAAATCCACAGAAAACAAATAACGGATTTACCTCAATTGAAAATTCAGAAACCTTGGAAGGAAGAAAGATCCTCACCAAAGGTGCGTTTAATCTTATAGAAAATTAAGCTTTACCCCAGCCCTACATCAAGGGTCATCATCACCATGAATCCACCGATAAAACCCATGGTGGCAATATCTGTAAATCGATCCTGCTGAGCTTCGGGTATCACTTCTTCAACAACTACGAAGATCATGGCCCCAGCGGCAAAACACAGCGCATAAGGAAGAATTGGCTCAAAAGTCATTACAGCCCAGGCCCCCAGAACTGCTGCCACCGGCTCTACTATTGCCGAGAGCTGCCCGTAATTAAAACTCTTCCATCTGCTTAAACCTTGTCCTCTAAGAGGCATGGCAACCGCAATACCCTCTGGCAGGTTTTGTAATCCAATTCCCATGGCCAAAGCCACGGCCCCGCCAATACTGGCACCTTCAAGTCCCATTGCTGCCCCTCCAAAAAGCACCCCAATCGCCAATCCTTCAGGAATGTTGTGCAAAGTAATGGCCAGGGTGAGAAGTACAGACCTATGCCAGGGAGTTTTTACCCCTTCTTTATCGGCCATTTTAAAATTCACGTGCAGGTGAGGCAGGATCTTATCCAGTCCGAAAATAAAAAGAGCTCCAAGTCCAAAACCTACCACGGCAGGAACGACCTTCTCAAATCCTTCTCCTTCACTCATTTCAATTCCCGGCGCAAGCAAGCTCCAAAAACTGGCCGCAACCATTACCCCTCCTGTAAATCCCAACATCCCGTCAAACAATGCCCTGTTCATTTTTTTAAAGAAAAATACGAGAGATGCTCCGGTCGCGGTGAGCCCCCAGGTGAACAAGGTGGCCAAAAGCGCAGCCAGTACAGGATCTAGAGATTCAAAATATTCAATTACAGTATTCATGATTCAATAGGTTTTACAAAAAGGTTATTCGAAATGCTTTTTGAGATCCTCAGATCTTTATTGTTGATCTTAATCAATAAGGATTGATCATATTCTTCCCGGTGAACCACCTGAATAGGTATACCTAAGGCAATGTTATTTTTATCTAGGTAGCGAAGAAATTCTGTAGATGAATCTTTTACGCCCACACAAATGCCCGATTGTCCTTCTTTAAGATCGGCCAGGATCATCTTATTGGCGATCCTGAAGTTTCCATCTGCATCGGGAATGGGATCTCCATGAGGATCTCTTTTAGGGTGTCCCAGAAAATGATCCAGCTCATTGGTCAGTTTTTCAGATTTGATATGTTCAAGCTGTTCGGCGATATCGTGCACCTCGTCCCAGGAGAAATTCAGCTTCTCCACCAGGAACACTTCCCAAAGACGATGTTTCCGAATAACTTCTATAGCGGTATTCTTTCCCTCCTCACTGAGTTGCACCCCCTGATATTTCTTGTACTTAACCAGTTTTTTATCAGCAAGCTTCTTCACCATGTCGGTGACCGAGGAAGCCTTGGTTTCCATTTCTTCTGCCAAAGCATTCGTACTTACTCCACCTGAATATTTCTTTTCTAAGTGAAATATCGCTTTCAGGTAATTCTCTTCAGAAAGGCTAAACATAGCGTGGTTTTGTTTTTACATGCCAAAACTACATTTTTTATCATTCAGAAACAATTTTTAGACTAATCTAAAAATACTTTATACCTTTGTAAAAAATAAGTGCTTTGAAAACCCCTTTCACCCTACTCTTTTTGTCAATCGGTTTAATCATGCAGGCCCAGACCGCAGATATCAGCGGAAAAGTGACCTCCAAAGGAAAACCGATTCCTTTTGTGAACATATTCCTAGAAGGAACTCAAATAGGAGCGACCACGAATGAAGCTGGAGAGTACACACTGACAGCCCCTTTAGGGCATCATGAAATTATAATCCAAGCCATCGGCTACAAGACCCTAAAAAACCACCTGGACGTATTGAGCCCGGAAGATCAAACGATGGACTTCTCCCTACAAGAAGATATTACCGGGCTCGACCAGGTGGTCATTTCTGCAAGTCGTACGGGACAACTGAGACATACCGCACCGGTAATAGTTTCGGTAACCTCTTCAAAAGACTTCAAGGCCACACAGTCCATCAGTCTCAGCGAAGGCCTGAATTTTCAACCTGGATTAAGAATGGAAACCAACTGCCAGAATTGTGGTTTTTCACAGGTTCGCATGAATGGCCTGGACGGCGCTTACTCCCAGATCCTCATTGACAGTCGTCCTGTTTTTTCAGCTTTAAACGGAGTTTACGGCCTTGACCAGATCCCAGCCAATTCTATCGATAGGATCGAGGTGGTGCGTGGAGGGGGTTCTGCTCTGTATGGTTCCAATGCGATCGCAGGCACCATTAACATCATTACCAAAAAACCAACTGAGGATTATTTTGAGGTAGCCGGAAATGTCGCTGCAATTAGTTCCGAAGCCAGTGATAAGGCAATTACCATGAACGGAACTGTTTTATCTAATGATTATAATTCCGGTTTAAATGTTTACGGAATGTTTCGGGATCGCCAGCCTTACGATCATAATAATGACGGGTTTACAGAGATCACCCAGGTGGAAAACAAGACCTTCGGATTCAAGTCCTTTTTCAAACCCAATGATCGCAGCGAGATCAGCCTGGATTTTCATACTATCCATGAATTTCGACGAGGTGGAAACAAGCTACATCTCCAACCTTTTAAAGCTGATATTACGGAGCAGATCGAAAGTGATGTGATTGGCGGAGGCCTCACCTATGAAGCTTTTTCAAAAAATAAGGATCTCAGATATTCTCTTTACGGAACTGCTCAGCTTTCCAAAAATGAGAATTTTTACGGCGGAAAGGGTGAAACATTTGAAGAGAGCATTAATGGCTACGGAAATTCCCTCGATAATACTTACCTGCTGGGAACACAGTTCTCTTTTGATCAGCAAAATTTTTTGGGTTCTACAGCGACTTTCACAGTCGGGAGTGAATTCAAGAATAACCTAATGAGAGATCGCAAACCCGGTTACAATGCGAAGATCGATCAAAACCTGAACATCCTTGGTATCTATGCGCAGCAGGAATGGCAGGCTACGGAAAAATTAAAGGTTTTAGGAGGTTTACGGGCAGATCTTCATAACGTGGCAGAAGAAAATGTGGTTTTTAACCCGCGTTTGAATCTGTTGTATGCCGTCAGTGAACAGTTACAATTCCGCACCAGCTATGCGAAAGGATTCAGGGCTCCCCAGGTATTTACCGAAGATATTCATGCGAGGATCGCTGCAGGAGAAGTAAGTCTTGTTCAATTTTCGGAGAATCTTGAATCAGAGACCTCTCACAGTTATTTAGCTTCCGCAGAATGGAACAAAAGCACTTTAGATGAGAATTATCGGCTTACTTTCGAGACCTTTTATACCCGGCTTGAAAAACCTTTTATTCTGGAAAGAGTTTCTGAAACTGTTTTCGAAAAACGCAACGGGGAAGGCGCCAATGTCTACGGCATGAACCTGGACGTTGTTTTTGCACCCAACGAAGACTGGATCCTCCAGCTGGGAGGAACCTTTCAAAAAGCTCTTTATGATTCCCCTGTCCAATTCAGTGATGACCCAAATGTCTCCCTGCAAGATGCTCGCAACTTTTTCAAGTCCCCTAATATCTACGGAAATTTCATTCTTACCTATGCGCCGGTGAAGCACTGGCAGAATAACCTTTCAGGGGTTTATACGGGAAGCATGTATGTGCCTCATCTTGCGGGCTACATTGAGAATGACCGACTGGAAACTACCGATGATTTTATGGAAATCAATTTTAAGACGGCTTATATATTCCAGCTTGCCAAAAGTTTTCAGCTTGAATTGAATTTCGGGGTCCAGAATATTTTCAACCAGTATCAAGATGATTTTGATCTTGGGGTAGATCGTGACGCGAATTACGTATATGGACCTTCAAGGCCACGAACAGTTTTCGTTGGTTTAAAACTTGGAAATAAACTGCTGCAGTAAACTTTTTCTAAAATCCTCTTTCCTTCTGGATCTTCTCATAAGCTTCCTGTACTTTCCGGAATTTTTCCTCAGCCCCTTTTATGTAAGCTTCATCCATATTCTGGATCTTATCGGGGTGGTACTTTTTGGCCATGGTCCTAAAAGCTTTCTTGACCTCAGCATCGGTTGCAGATTTATCGATCTCCAGGATCTTATAAGCATTATCTGTAGTCTTGAAGAACATGGCCATGATGCTCTCAAAATCCTTTGGTCCCAGGCGCAAATACCCGGCAATTTCTCTGATCGTGTTAGCTTCGGCCTGGCTAACGTGACCATCGGCATTAGCTATACTGAATAAAAAGTGAACGATTTGCAATCTCGCCGCATATTGTGTTCTTTGTGCGAGAAACTGTGCGATACGGGCAGCATTCATCTCCCGTTTGTTAACCACTTCATTAAAAGTTCGGAAAATGGCATTTGCACGCTCTTTTCCATAAGATTGTACAAAATACATTCTCACATAATCCATCTCCTGCTGGCTCACTTTACCATCTGAACGAATGACAATCGCTGAAAGTGACAAAAGGTGCAACTCAAAATCACCCGGCGTTACACGCTGTTCTTCATTAAACATACCGGGACCTCCACCTTTTCGGGAAGAGGAAACAACACTGTCAATAAGGCTTCCGATTATAAATCCTAACAACGCGCCTCTGAATCCGTAGAACATAAAACCCAGTAAGGCGGCAAACCATTTGATCATGCATATGAATTTTCAGGGCAAAGATAACATTTTAAACCTCTTAA
>CAZVKA010000056.1:0-16209 GCA_964627595.1 uncultured Flavobacteriaceae bacterium
ATATGGTTTCTAAAAAGAATCTTTTATTTTTGTGCCTTCATTGACGAAATATGCTACAAAGAATTCAAACTATTTATCTTTTTCTCGCTGCCCTGGTAAGTGCGGGATTGATCTTTATCTTTGAATTGTGGGAAAATACTGCGGGTGCGCCGGTTTATGTTGAAGATGTTCCCCTTGTGCTTGGACTTTTCCTTGGTTCTGCATTACTTTCGTTGGTGACGATTTTTTTGTTTAAGAACAGGAAGCTTCAGTTTGTACTGGGGCGGATTAATATAATATTAAACTTAATTTTACTAGGATTATTTGTCTATTGGTCCCTAAACATATCTGGAGAGAGTAATGTCTCAGAGAAAGGTATTGGGATGCTGATTCCTATCATTTCTATCGTTTTTTTAGTGCTGGCCAATAAGGCCATCAAAAAGGATGAGGATCTTGTAAAATCTGTGGACCGACTGCGATAAACCTTTCATCTTAGTAGTATTAGTGCGTAAAAACCCGGAGTGAAAGCTTCGGGTTTTTTTGTGTCTCTTCGGAAGGAGTTGGTATACCCGTTGAGAATGCCTTTTTTCGGAAGCCATTGAAAAGTTTCCGAAGGATTTTGGAAAATACGTTTTTCAGTAGATCTTAAAATAGAAATTTCAGAAGCATAACCCAACATGCGATTTTAGGAAGGATCGAGATTCAATTAAGGGGTGATAGTCTCATATCTCAAATATAGTTTGTGAAGGTCTTTAGTCTTGGCTCTTGATTCTTGCAACGAAGCGGTCTCTTTTTTATCTCTTCCCCAATTCAATCACCTCCAGTTCTTTAATGTCGTTCCCGTCTATTTTAAACTGAAGCATGGTGCGTACCTGATGAAATCCCTGTTTTCCTGCAGCACCCGGATTCATGTGGAGCAGGTTTAATTTTTTGTCGGGCATTACTTTCAGGATGTGGGAGTGCCCGGTTATAAAAAGTTTTGGAGGGTTTTTCCTGATTTCCTCCCGTATAGCAGGAGAGTAATTTCCTGGGTAACCGCCAATATGCGTGATCCATACATCAACTTCTTCGCAGGTGAAACGTGCGTGGAGAGGAAATTCCTTTCTTATTTCCGCGCCGTCTATGTTCCCAAATACGGCTTTTAGAGGAGCGATCTCCCGCAGTGCATCACTTACCGCTGTAGTACCAATGTCTCCCGCATGCCATACTTCGTCTGCTTTTTGGGTATAAGATTTTATTCGTTCATCTATATGACCATGTGTGTCGCTTAGCAGGAGGATTTTTTTCATAGGGAAATTTTATAAAGAGATTAGCAATCAATAACAGCCATGACATGTGCAGTTGCGTTTAATGGCTTATCTTTGTGGATTCAAATGTAAAAGTAAAAATTTAGATTGAGATATTTCTTGGAGCTGGCATACTTCGGAAAGGCTTACCACGGTTGGCAGCGACAGCCCAGCGCCCGGTCGGTCCAGGAGGTGGTAGAAATGGCTATTTCTACCTTGCTTCAGGAAAAGGTGGAGATCGTGGGGGCAGGAAGAACTGATGCCGGGGTGCATGCTAAACAGCTTTTTGCTCATCTTGATGTTGCAAGTGAACTTCCGGAAGACCTGGTTTTTCGTTTAAATTCATTTCTTCCAAAGGATGTGGCAATTGGAGGGCTATTTCGGGTAAAACCTGAGGCGCATGCTCGTTTTGATGCCACAGCGAGAAGTTATGAGTACCATCTTGTACATGAAAAAGATGTTTTTTCTATAGATACTGCTTATTGGCTGAAGAAGGATCTGGATGTGGAAAGTATGAATGCCGCCGCAGAGATATTACTCGATTATAATGACTTTAAATGTTTCTCGAGGTCACGTACAGATGTGCGTACCTATAATTGCAAAGTTACCCGCGCTTATTGGGAAGAAACCAAAACAGGACTGATTTTTCACATCACTGCCGACAGGTTTCTTCGTAACATGGTAAGGGCAATAGTAGGAACACTGCTGCAAATTGGACTTGGGAAAATGGAAGTGCAGGCAATGCACGAAATTATAAAAAGCAAGAGCAGGGGAGAGGCGGGAGCTTCAGTGCCTGCTCACGGCTTATTTTTAACCAGGATTGAATACCCAAAAAGTATTTTTATTTAATGGCTGCATCATCGGGAAACGCGTTTGATTTTAAATTATTCAGGAGGCTTCTTGAATATACCCAGGCATACAGGTGGACCTTCTACTTCGTGGCCATTGCGGCTATTCTAGTTTCATTTTTGGCTGTTTTACGGCCTTACCTCTTGCAGTTGACCATTGACAATTCGATCGTTCCGCAGGATATGGACGAACTCGTGTTTTATATTTCGTTGATGGCGGGAGTATTAGTGCTGGAGGTGATTTTTCAGTTCTGTTTTATCTACTTTGCCAACTGGCTGGGGCAGGAAGTGATCAGGGATCTTAGGGTGAACCTTTTTGAGCATATGCTTCAGTTCAAAATGAAGTATTTTGATAATTCCGCAGTTGGGAGACTGGTGACAAGGGCAGTGAGTGATATTGAGACGATTGCCAGTATTTTTAGTCAGGGGCTGTTCATGATCATTAGTGATCTTCTTAAAATGCTCGTGGTGCTGGGATTCATGTTCTATCAAAGCTGGAAACTTACTCTGCTTGTCCTGCTGGTACTTCCATTTATTTTGTATGCCACCAGGATCTTTCAGAAGAAAATGAAAATGGCTTTTGAGGAGGTGCGTACACAAGTAGCTAACCTTAACACTTTCGTGCAGGAGCGTATCACCGGGATGAAGATCGTGCAGCTGTTCACCCGCGAGGAAAAGGAGTATGAACAATTTAAGGAGATTAATGACAAACACAGGAAAGGGTGGATCAAGACCGTTTGGTACAACTCGATCTTCTTTCCTATTGCTGAAATGTCTACCTCAATAACCATTGGTTTGATTGTATGGTATGGAGGTCTTCGAGTAATGGCGGGGAGTGAGGCCATTACCCTGGGGGTGATCGTCGCTTTTATTGAATTGAGTCAAATGCTGTTTCGCCCGTTGAGACAAATTGCCGATAAATTCAATACGCTTCAAATGGGAATGGTCGCTGCAAATCGTGTTTTTGGAGTTCTGGATACTAAGGCTTCCATTGCCGATAAAGGCAAAATGGAGATCGATCACCTTAAGGGGGATATCGCTTTTGAGGATGTCCATTTTGGATATGTGGATAAGGAAGAGGTTCTCAAAGGAGTTTCTTTTAGAGCTAACGCCGGCCAAACTGTGGCTATAGTCGGGGCAACCGGGGCCGGGAAATCTACTATTATCAACCTGTTGAATCGCTCCTATGAGATATGGGATGGAAAGATACTGGTGGATGGCATTGACAGCAGGGATATCACCCTTAGATCCCTACGATCACAGATCGCCATCGTGCTCCAGGATGTGTTCTTATTCGCAGATACCATTATGAACAATATTACCCTGAACCATCCAGAAATCACTCGCGAAACTGTGATCCAGGCCGCGAAGGATATTGGGGTTCATGAATTCATAGCCAGTCTCCCGGGAGGGTATGATTACAACGTAAAGGAGCGTGGAGTGATGTTGTCCTCTGGGCAACGGCAATTGATCGCCTTTTTGAGGGCATACGTGAGTGATCCCAGTATACTTGTGCTTGATGAAGCTACTTCTTCTGTAGACTCCTATAGTGAGCAATTGATCCAGGAGGCAACAGATAAAGTGACCGAAGGTCGTACTTCCATTGTCATCGCTCACAGATTGGCAACTGTGAAGAAAGCCGATAAGATCCTGGTAATGGATGCCGGGAAGATCGTGGAAATGGGAACCCACCAGGAGCTGCTTCAGCAGGAAAATGGTTATTATAAAAAACTATATGAAGTGCAGTTCATGCAGGAAGAAGAGACCTTATAGTTAAACCAGGTCTGCCTTAAGTTTTGCTGCCAGGTCATCCCTGCCGTCATACATCACGAATTCCCCGTCTTTGATATAGGAGATCTGTCCTGTTTCTTCACTTACCACCAGGGCAACCGCGTCAGTTTTTTCAGTAATGCCTACAGCAGCTCTGTGACGCAGCCCAAAACGCAAAGGAATGGTCCTGTCATTGGAAACCGGTAATACCACTCTGGTGGCGGTAATGTAATTGTCTTCAATGATCATGGCACCGTCATGCAGTATGCTGTTCTTGTAAAAAATAGATTCAATGATAGGCTGGTTTACCTGGATCTTCATGCTGTCACCGCTGTTTTTCACGAAATCCAGGCTGGTATTTCTTTGGATCACGATAAGGGCTCCGGTATTTGATTTTCCCATGTTTTCGCAGGCTCGTACAATGGCTTCAATGTCGTTGGGAGTTTCCAGGTCATCTTTGATGAGTTTAAGGGTTTGGAGAAACCTTCTTCTGCGCGCAAAATTAGTGGAGCCAATCATCAACAGGAATTTTCTGATCTCCTGCTGAAAAACCACGATCAGCGCAAACATTCCCACTCCTATGAATTCCCCCAGCACGTTGCTCAACATTTCCATTTGCAGAAGCTGAGTGAGCTTCCACACAAAATAGATGATCACGATCCCAATAAAGATATTGACGGCGACGGTGCCTTTTACCAGTTTGTACAGGTAATACAACAGGGCGGCGATGAGAACAATGTCAACAACGTCAAGTATTCGTAGGTCTAAAAAATCCAAATTAGAAGTGCTTTTTGGTAAATGTAAAAAATATTAGCCTAGTTTGTTAAACGTCCAACTAATTTCACACATTCCACAGCTTGCTTTACATCATGAACCCTCAGGATGTTGGCCCCTTTTAGAAGCGAGACGGTATTTAAAACAGTGGTGCCATTGAGCGCTTCGTCTGGAGTGGTTTGAAAAGTCTTATAAATAAGGGATTTTCGGGAGAGGGCTGAAAGTATGGGTAATTCCAGGTTTTTTAGAAGCTCCAGTTTGGAGAGTAATTCAAAGTTCTGGGAGATATTTTTTGAAAAGCCAAACCCGGGATCCACAATTATGTCATTGATACCATAGTCCCTGGCTTCTGCGATTTTTTCTGAAAAATAGTACAGGAGATCTTCGGTTAGATCATCATACTCATTAAGGTCTTTCATGGTTTGCGGAGTTCCCCTCATATGCATGATAATATAAGGAACCTGGAATTCGGCTGCAGTTTTCATCATATCAGGGTCGAGAGTGCCACCCGATATATCATTTATAAGTGCTGCACCTGCTGGAATACATTCTCTGGCAACTCTGCTTCGAAAGGTGTCGACAGAGATGAGGATATCGGGGAAATTCTCCACCAGCGATTCAACTACGGGAAGTATTCTCTCCAGTTCCTCTTCTTCTGAAATGTCAACTGCTCCGGGTCGGCTGCTGTAGGCTCCCACATCAATAAAAGTAGCCCCTTCTTTCAGCATTTCTTCGGCATGGAGCAGGATCTCCCTTTTTGTGGTGCGCCTTCCCCCGTCATAAAAAGAGTCTGGGGTGATATTGAGAATACCCATAACTTTTGGGGTAGACAGATCAATTAATTGGCCTTTACAGTTGATGTACATTAACAGGGTGTTTTTCTGGTTGGAAAAATTAACTTTGACAAATCGAAATAAATCAGCGAAATTTACGCAATTAACCCGTTTTTATGAAGGATACTTCAGCTCAATATGATGCGGTGGTAGAAGAATGCCGCAGCTTGTTTATAAAAAAAATGAAAGATTACGGTTGTGCCTGGCGCATTCTTAGGCTACCATCGCTTACAGATCAGATATTTATTAAGGCCCAGCGTATCCGCGGACTTCAGGAAAATGATGTAAGGAAAGTGGATGAGGGGGAGGTGTCAGAATTCATTGGGATCATCAATTACTCGGTGATGGCCCTGATCCAGCTGGAGAAAGGGGTTGCCGCCCAGCCCGATCTATCCACTGAGGAAGTTTCCAAACTTTACGACAGGGTGATTGAGAAGACCAAAAAATTGATGGAGGATAAAAATCACGATTATGGTGAGGCCTGGCGAGACATGAGGGTGAGCTCCCTTACAGACCTTATCCTGCAAAAACTGTTACGCATCAAGCAAATTGAAGATAATAAAGGCAAAACCCTGGTAAGCGAAGGAATTAGTGCGAACTATGAAGATATGATCAATTATGCCGTTTTTGCCCTTATCCATATTAACGAGAACAGCGAATTAAGCAGATCATAAATAGGAAACAGCATGAAAATTCTTGTAGGTATTGCCCGGTGGATAGTGGGTGTTTTGTTTATTTTTTCAGGTTTTGTGAAACTTAATGATCCCATTGGGTTTTCTTTTAAACTTGAAGAATATTTTAGTCCGTCTGTACTTGATCTTGAATTTTTAGCTCCCTTTGCACTGATCCTCGCCATCCTGCTGGTAGTTTTTGAATTGGTGCTGGGAATTATGCTATTGATAGGCTATCTGCCCAAATTCACTACCTGGGCGTTATTATTAATGATTATCTTTTTCACCTTTTTGACGTTCTACTCAGCCTATTTCAATAAAGTGACCGACTGTGGGTGTTTTGGAGATGCAATTCCCTTGACGCCCTGGCAATCCTTCTTCAAGGATGTGATCCTGTTTGTGCTGATCCTTATTTTGTTCTTTAACCGAAAATATCTCACGCCTTATTTCGCGCCGGCTTCCCACCGTTGGATCGTTTTCCTGGCGTTCATGCTCTGTTTTACCTTTGCGTACTACGTGTTGATGCATTTACCACTTATTGATTTTAGGGCTTACAAGGTGGGAACTAATATCCAGGAGGGGATGACTGTACCACAAGGGGCTCCTGAAGCTGTTTATAATTACAACTGGAAGTTCATTCAGGACGGGGAGGAGAAGATCATAACCACAAGAGGATCTTACCCACAGGTAGAAGGGGAGTTCGTAGGTGTGGAAACCCAATTGGTGCAAGAGGGATATGTGCCCCCTATTCACGATTTTTCTATGGAGAGGAATGGAGAAGACTTTACTTCGGAATTACTGGAGGAAGAAAAATTACTCATGATCATTACCTATAGTCTTGGCCGAAGTGAGACTGAAGGCCTTCAAAAAATGGCTGACGTGGTCAAAGAAGCCAGGAGCAAAGGTTACCGTGTAATTGGGTTATCTGCTTCGGGTGAAGAGCTAAAATCGGCAGTCGATAATCAGTATGACCTGGGGCTGGAGTGGTACTTTAGTGATGAAACGGCTTTAAAGACCATTATCCGTAGCAATCCAGGTATTGTAAAACTTCACGAAGGAACGATCCTTCAGAAACTGCATTGGAACGATTCAGAAAAGCTGGAGCTGTAAACCTGTTAAGACTATTTCGAAGCCGTATAACCAGTACATCTACCGGGTATTTTTCATTGCAGATAAGTATATTTGCGTTCTATAAAGGATGCGGTGTTATGTAACTATGACCTTAGGAGACTTTTAATAAAGTTTTAGCGCAACCTTCTAAAAATGAATGATATCTTATCCAACCTAAATTATTGAATATGAGAGATAAAATAGTAGCCGGAAACTGGAAAATGAACAATGACCTGGCACAGACCGAAGAGCTGTTGAAAGGGATCAAAAAGCAATGGGAAGAAAAGCCGGGAGTGCGGGTAATAGTGGCTCCGGCATTCACCAATCTTTATCACGCCTTTGATTCCCTAAGGGAGATCCCGGTTGAAGTGGCTGCACAAAATATGAATGAACATGACAATGGCGCCTTTACTGGAGAAGTATCTGCTGCGATGCTTACCAGCGTAGGTGTGAAAACTGTCATTTTAGGGCATAGTGAACGCCGGGCTATTTTCAAGGAAACCGATGAGGTGTTGGCAAAGAAGGTGGATTCGGCATTGAAAAATGAAATGGAGGTGATTTTTTGCTGCGGAGAGGAACTGGAAGACAGAAAAAGTGGAAACCATTTTGAAGTGGTAAAACAACAGCTGGAAAAAGGCTTGTTCCATATCACACGTGAAGCCTGGGAAAAAGTGGTTATCGCCTATGAACCTGTTTGGGCAATAGGAACCGGAGAGACCGCTTCACCAGAACAGGCTCAGGAAATGCACGCGTTCATAAGAAAAACCATTTCAGAAAAATTTGGAGAGGAGATCGCAACCGAAGTTTCCATCTTGTACGGCGGAAGTGTAAAACCCGCTAACGCAGAAGAGATCTTCGCGAAGGAGGATGTTGACGGCGGATTAATTGGCGGTGCCAGTTTAAAAGCTGAAGATTTTTTAGGAATTGTACGCGCGTTTTAGATGAAAGAAATGAATTACCTGGAGTTTAAATTTGTAATTGAACCTCCGCAACCGGCCTCTGAAATATTGATCGCCGAACTTGGCCTTGCTGGCTTCGAAAGTTTTGTGGAGAATGAAGATGGAGTGACTGCCTACATTCCTAAAGAGGAGTTTGAGGCAGAGTCAATGACGGGAATATATATTCTCCAGTCCAATGAATTTGAGATTTCCTATACCCAAAAGGAGATCGAGCAGGTGAATTGGAACGAAGAATGGGAGAAGAATTTTCATCCTATTATGGTAAACGAAACCTGTAGCGTTAGGGCACCGTTTCACGCTAAACCAGAGGTGCAGTACGACATCGTGATCGAGCCAAAAATGTCATTTGGTACGGGGCACCACGCCACTACCCATATGATGATCGAATTTTTGCTGAAAAATGATTTTACCGGTAAAACAGTTCTCGATATGGGCTGCGGAACGGGAGTACTGGCAATTGTTGCAGAGAAACGTGGTGCGAAGTCAATTGACGCGATAGATATTGACAACTGGTGCTACCAGAATACTTTGGAGAATATTGAACGCAATGGATGCAGCAGGATCACTGCTTATGAAGGTGCTGCAGAACTTCTTGAAGGAAAGAAATATGATACGATCATTGCAAACATTAACAGGAATATCTTACTGGAAGATATGAAGGCTTATGAGCAAAGTCTTAACCCCGGGGGTGAACTGTTCTTGAGCGGATTCTACGCCAAAGACATCCCGGTGATAAAAGAAGAGTGCGAACAGCATAAGCTTGTTTATGACGATTATATTGAGCGGGATGAGTGGGTCGCGTTGAGGTTCCTGAAAAAATAAGAGTGAGGAGAATTTTTTATCTTTGAAAAATTGCTGATCATTGAAAAAGAAGGATTATGAGTACGAAGGAAAAGGTAGTAGAGAAGAAAAAGGTAAAGAGTAAAGAATCGAAGTTGCACGAGATCATATTGTACAATGATGATTACAATACTTTTGATCATGTGATAGAGACACTTATCGTAGCCTGTGACCATGTGCCCGAGCAGGCAGAGCAATGTGCGCTGCTGGTTCATTACAAGGGAAAATGTTCTGTGAAAACCGGTACGTATAAGGATCTGGAACCGCGCTGCGGAAAACTTTTGGAAGAAGGATTGACCGCAGAGATCGTTTAGCAGTAATAGATAGAATTGAGTTTTCTATGGCCCGTAATGAGAATTACGGGTTTTTTTATGAAAAATGAAAAGCCTCCGGAGATCAATAAATTGGGGGTTATTGGTTAAAACCGGAGGCTGTTCTTCACTTAACAATTATGAATAGGATATAAAGCTAAGGAATCTTCCTACAATACCATTTGAAGGATTTGTTAAAGTTCCCTGGTGGAGAAGAGTTAGTTTGTGGGATTTTGAAAATCAATGATTTAAACTTATCAATTGACAAGTCTCGACTCGCGATTAATTCCTCAAAAAATATCTTAGCCCGATTTTTCCTTCCAGGATACCCGTTACTTCCAGGTCAGGACGGCTTTGATATTGAAAATGTCCAACCAGACCAAGTTTCGGGAAAAGCCAGAAGATCCCCGTAAGACGTCCAAGCCAGCCAAAATATGTTTTGGTGGGTGATGAGTCGCGTTGTTTTTTCCAGATATTGGAGACACTACTTCCCATGCCAATCTCTAGTTTCCTTTGCTGTAAAAAGAAGTAATCGGCTCCTAAAGCGAGTTTCTGATAATTTGCTTCTTTGAATTTTCCGAAGAGTGTGTAAAAAGCGAATTCGTTTTCAATAAGTCCTATTTCTACGTCAAAATGAAGCCCCGCGTGATCTTGCTCAGTCCTGGGATTGTCTATAAAGCCAAAGGCTTTATTGGGATCAATTGCAACTCCTGTATAGAATTGGCCATAACTATTAATGCAGTAAAGAAAGAAGGCTAAAATGTACCGATACATTTTTATAAACTTAAGATCCTTATTTAAAGATAGAACTATTTAAAGTCAAATCATTCAAATTGAGCTAATCTTAACTTGTTGATATTTAGTGGAATGGTATCGGTAATACATCAATGTCACCCGTTCAAGACCGGTAGGTCGTCCTTGGTTTTCCACTTTAGGCTTGAGGGGCAGGTCACATCCAGGAAGATGCCGTTCGGAAAATAATTTTTAAGAAAATAATATTACAGGTCAAAAGAGAAGCCAAATGAAAACCGGAATCCTTCTCTTCCGTGAAACAGGTTAAATTCTGCTGCTGAAGCCCGTGCGATGCTTAACCAAAAGCCGCCCCCGTAACTTTGGTGCCACAAATGACTATTTTCATTTTCTGCCCAAACCCGGCCTAGTTCGTAACCACCTAAGATCCCTAACTGTAAAGGCAGAAAGTTATTTTCAACAGGATCAAAAGTGTACCTGAAATCTGAGCCGGCTGAAAAGGCTTTAGAGCCGGTGAATCTTTCATGCCTAAAAGCTCTTAACCCATTATCCCCTCCCAGGGTAGCAGCATGGTAAAATTCAAATTCATTAAGGAAATTTAGTTCTGCCTGCACCCGCGGATTCCAAACCAGTTTTTTATTTCCCGATAAGGGAGTGAATAACTCCAAAGAAGGATTTAAGTAAAGAAAAGCTTTGGAAAGGTCTTCCACATCTGACTTTCCTCCCGCAGTAATCCTGATCTTAAGACCTTGAGAAGGATTGATGAAACTATCCATGCTTTCATACTCATATCTTCCCTCTAAGCCACTGTAGTAAATGCGATCAAATATTTCTGCATATCGATCAAATTCTTCTGTTATGAACCTATCGCCAGTATCTTCCACTTTAATGCCTTCTAAATACGTTCTGAATTTTAAGGTGCTTCCATACCTGCCTCTCTTTATCAGGCCAACTTCTCCACCCAGGATACTCACCCTGACCCGATTAAAATCTCGAGAGAATTCTTCAGAATAGTTGGACGTTTCATTTCCCATTCCGAAGAAATTTCGAGTGTTCTTGGGACTTGAAAAGTAAGTTCCAATAGCCAAATTATACTTGCGTTGCGGGTGAGCGAATTCTCCCTCGTAGGAAACCTCAAAACCATGAGTGGCAAAAAAGTACCCTCCACTCAATCTGTGTTGTGAGGTAAAAGGTTTTCGAACCAAATTATTTACAGTATACTGGTTTTTAAATCCCAGGATGAGACCATCATCTGGATTAAACCCGGCATAAGGGAAAAGATTGTCCTTGTTTGATATCTTGAGGTCTTTATTGAAGAGATTGATTTCATAATTATCTGTGCGGTAAATTTTAGCTCCATTATTTTCATTGAACGTATTGGGTTTTGTTTTGTGATCGAATACTTTGACTCTGGAACCTTTTGAGAGGTTATAGATATCGTTGTTTTGTCCGCCGATTAATTTTACCCTAATTTTCCCTTTATCCACTCCGGTAACATTAAATATATCATCGTCATCCAGTCCATACACCCAAACCTCCCGGGTCTCTTCTTTATTTAGGATTCTTTCACTTACAGTCTCACTTCTTTCCCCATCTTTGTTTCTGGTTATCTTTACCTGTGTGTTTCCGTCTTCCAGCCTGGTGACATCTATATAATCGTCTTTGTCTGTTCCCGTAATAATCGCGAGTTTAGAAAGGATCTTATAATACCGTTCAACTATATCTTTAAGGTTCTCCCGCCTTGCCTTTAACTTCGCAATTAGTTCTTCAGTGTTTTCTCCCTGAAGTTCTTCAGGAAGTTGTTTGAAAGCTTTTGTGATCACCTCATCGCTAATTTCCCGCTGTAAAAAATCCACCTGTTCCAGCCACTCTTCTTTCCCGCTGTTCTGGAGAAGAGTTCGGTCAAGGTTTGCTGCAGACCTGTTGAACCACTCCACGTCTGAGATATCTTCTCCAAACCTGCCAAATTGATTTATAAATCCTATAATCCCTCTAAGGCTATTGAATACCTTCCCATCGAAATTAGAAAAGACCTGGTCCCTATCTCTTGGAATGGGCCGGAAAATTCGGTTGCCGTTTTCCAGCTCTATTTCTGCCCAACGCCACTGATCGTTATGCCTGTCCCAATCACCAACCAACATGTCAAAGATCCTGGATTTGATATACGCCTTCTCATCCAGTTTGTATTTTTCATCCCTTCTTAATCGGTCAAACATCCCTGCTGTACTTTGAATATCATGGTTTGGAGCGCCAAAACTCTCATGACCTAGCCAGTTTTCCTCGGGTCTTTCCTCTATCATATATATCTCATCGCCATGAACGGCATTATAATCTCCTAATTTTTTTTGCTGGGGTAAATAATATATTTCGGGATTGGTATGAAGCACCCCTGCAGCATCTGCCAGAGTAGGAATGGCCAGGAAAGCAAAAGGATGTGATGCAGTATAGAAGTCCTGTATCATTTCTTCGGCGAAGGTGTCTTCAAAATCTTCTTCAACAGGTTTGCTCTTATAGGCCGTTGCCTGTAAAAATTGTACCGCATCTTTCCGCAACATTCTAAAGTTGTATTCTCTACCTAAACTGTCTTTCACTCTCAGTGAGATCGTTTGATTTCCTCCTCCCATCCGTATTGGTTCCAGCCCTCCGTACAGAGTATCCAGATCGGCAACCGGCACAGCGATCTCTCTTTCATATAAGGACCTGTACCGGTCTCCCCATAGATATTTATAAAACTTACTTTTTTCTGTTTCTTCTTTGGAATAAACCGATGCTTGTACGGTTTGTGGAAAGTCTTCCGGAAGATTTTCAATGTCATATTTCTTTTTCTCTTCAAAAATCTCTTTGCTGTAAAGCAAAACAGGAGAGTTGTTTTGATTTCCGAAGAAGCGGATCCAGGAAGAACCGTTCTCAAAGACATCCAGTACCGCAAAGCCTTCCTCTTCTGCACCAAAAAGACTGTTTTTATTCTTTCGCACATAAGAAGTTTTTGACCCTGACCCTGAAACCACCTGTTTGATATGATTCTCTTCAATATATTGCAATGAGTGATCATGACCCGAAACGAATACAACTTTACCCCACTTCATGGCTATGGTTTCAAGACGATTGATAAAGGCATTATAAAGAGGATTCATGGCATCCTGGGTGGAGGTGCCTCCGCTGGTCCTGATTAAATTCAGTAACTGGCCCAAAACAGGTACCGAGATAGATGTGTTCTTTACATTCACGTTAGACGACCATCCAAATTTTCCTCCGTGAGGACCATTAGATCGTAAAGGGTGATGTAAGGCAAAAATGGTGGTTTTGTTCTGATTCTTCTTAAGCTCGGTTTCTATCTCCACGAACATGGATTCCCTTGTTTTGATCTCGGGACAATCATCATTTATAAGAGGATGATCATTCCAATCCTCTAGAAACCATTGGGTATCCAAAACAATTAAATGGACATCATCAGAAATATCAATAAAAGAAAAAGCGCATCCGGGAGCAGGGACAGAGGTTTCTTTCTTCCCTAATTCCTCTTCTAAAAAGGACTGTACGTCTTTTAATCCGTCAATTCCATTTCTTTGCCACTCTTGTTCACCGGTAATAAACAGCAATCGATCTGAGAATTTTTCTAATCCCGGCATATCTCTTTGCCATGGAAGCTGGGCTTTCGCAGGCAAATTATCTCCCAAAAACAGCACGAACCCCTTATCTGCATCAGGTTGTTCCTGGAGAAATTTATCCAGGGCAACTAAGGCTGTGGAATTTTTCCCGGGTTGAGAATGGCCGGTGTCCCCTATTAGGTAAAAGCTTTGGAGTATCTGTTGATCTGCAGGATATGGTTCAGGACCGTCTATTTGCTGTGAACAGACTGAAAAAAAGTTTAAAGAAAAAATAATAAATAGCAGAATTGGAGGAAAACGGAGGAGCGCCATATAAGTTTAAATGGTTATTCTTCTAAACTAAAAAAGATCCTACAGAATTCTTCCAAAATTCTGTTAAAGCAAAAACGAGGTTTGTTTTAGCCTTCTGTAATTTAATGATAGCTAGTGTATGAATCTGGTGATAAGTCAGGTTTATAAGAGGTAAAAATTTAATTTCACGGGTGCTTTTCGCTAATGCCAGGGGATCCAAAAAAATCACACAAATTTTTATCTTTTACGGTGAATGCTCCGTTACAGAAGAAGGTGATATTCTTTGATTAAACATTCCGAAGCAAATCTACTGCTTTGACAGAAAGAGTTTCTTTCAAGGTATCTGCACAGTATCAACTGTGGATGTGTCCACTTTTTACTCTATTAGCTTTTATGAGGACCTGTAGGATGATCTATTTTTGGTCATCATTCTTTTCGTCGTCCCCGTTTAAATCTAATATTCCTAACCTACGTGCGCGTCTTTCCCAATTTTTTCGAGCCAGAGCCTGCATATCTTCAATGCTATCACTTTCATCCATTATTTCTAATCCCAGAAGAGTTTCAATAATGTCTTCCATAGTGACTAACCCAATGGTATTACCATATTCATCAACCACCATGGTGATATGGGCTTTTTTTTGGATAAAGGTTTCAAAAAGATCAGGAATTGGAGTATCTGCTGAAGTGACGAGCATTTCTCTTTTTAACATCTTTAAAGGTTCGGGACCTTTTTCATCTAACATTTGCTCCAGTACATCATCCTTTAGAATGAATCCTGTGAGTTCATTGGGATTATTTTTATAAACAGGAATCCTGGAGAAGCGTAAATTTTTGTGGCTTCGATAAAATTCCTCAATACTTACTTCCTCATTCTCTATCATTGCCACAGAAAAAGGGGTCATCACATCCTTGGCCAGTACAGATTTAAATACAAGTAGATTTTTTATTATGGTCGCTTCATTTTCTTCAAAAACTCCTTCTTCTCCGGCGGCATCAGTTATAGCCATAAACTCTTCTCTGCTCATGGTGCTCACATGTGCTGATTTCCCAATCAATTTAGTAGTAAGCATCATTAGCCAAAGAATGCCCGAATATTTCAGGGGGAAAATAAGTATGTTCAAAGTTGTTGCTGTAAATCCGCCAAGGCTCTGCCAATAAGTAGCTCCTATGGTTTTAGGGATGATTTCAGATAAAACTAATATGGCAATGGTCATTACAGCCGATACTATTCCCACAGCATTTGTTCCGTCTCCAAAAGCCTTTTCGGCCTGGACACCCACCAGAATGGCGCCTACCGTATGAGCAATAGTGTTAACGGTAAGTATCGCAATCAATGGCTTGTCAATATCCTGCTTAAAATGAGCCAGAATGTCTGCATAATTTTTTCCTTCCTGTTTTTTTACTTTTATATAAGAGGGTGTGAAACTGAGAAGAGCTGCCTCAAGAATGGAACACAGAAAAGAAAAGAAGATTGAAATTAATGCATAAAAAACGAGTAGCCCCATGAATTTTATAGTTTAAGATCTTACAAATTTACACTTTAAATCAGGATTACTGGGAAGGCTCTCTTAAGAGTTATCCGCTTTTAATAAAACGGGTCTTAAAAACCGGGGGTAAACCAAAAAATAATCCAGGATTACTAGTTTAGAGGAGGATTGGAATGGTCATTGCAATAGCATTATAGCTATCAATACAAGTTAAATATTCGGGATTAACCATGAATGTAAAGAATGACATAATTAATAAAGGCTTCATGAAACAGATAGGAATATTTATTCTTGCAGCTGGAGCAGGTTATCTTATTATTTCTCAACTTCCCCGTATCATGACATTTGTACTTGTGGTCTTTGGGCAATAATAATTTCACAAATTTTTTTTTCGCTGCTTGAAGCTTTAAACCATCTCGACCGTTCAATTTTATACTTTTTACTCTAATTCATGATGATACAGCTTCAATTTATCTTTTCCTAGCTGAGAATAGAATATGGAATGCGTTCTTTGGTCTAATTTTCTATGAAATTCTTTTCGTGTATTGAAAGAAAAATCTATATTTGCACCCGCAAAAAGGCCTCGTGGCGCAACTGAATAGCGCATCTGATTACGGCTCAGAAGGTTCCAGGTTTGAATCCTGGCGAGGTCACTTAAAGCACAAAATCCGCAGTGAAAGCTGCGGATTTTT
>CAZVKA010000057.1:0-16017 GCA_964627595.1 uncultured Flavobacteriaceae bacterium
ATTCATTCCAGATTCAATTACCACTTTGCATCTCACATTATTTGCCTGATAGTCAATAGTGTTATAATTAAGTTAATAACCGTTAAGAACTACTTAAGCAGCAGTATACATTTGTAATGCTATGATTTTCAGAAAAATGACAAAACAATTACAACTAACTTGGAGCAAATTATTTTTGCGATCCCCTTTTGTTTTCCTTGGATTATTTACCCTGGGATTTGCTTTCTTCCTGATTTGGGTAGAGAGGGAGTACAGCCTGTTTGCTGTACTTCTAAAACAAATTATTGAATAGGGAACAAACTTTATTAAGTTCTTGTAAATTTCCCCGGAAGAAGTATTTTTGCTACCCCAAATCTTAAAAATATGTTAACAAAAGGAGTTGCCAATTTAGAGGAAAGATTCCTGAAGAAGTTCAGGTCTGGAAGAAGGATCGAAGAGTTAAAGAATCAGCGAGAGATTCATGTCTTTCAGGTACTGCAGCGTTTTGATCTCATCAGAGCCGGAGCAGCGGGTAAATTTCGAATTACTTCCAAAGGCGAGCATGCCCTCGTCGTTGGGGTAAAAAGATACCTGGTCAATATTCGTCTCGAAAAAAGGCTGTTCCGGGATTATTTAAAAGCTAAAGGACAGAACCGTTGGCTGTTAGTCTTTGGAATACTTACTGTAATATTGTTTCTTTCCCTGTTTTTGTTCTTTCAGGCTTAATTGTGCTTCTGTAGTTGGCGAGTTTTGATTATCTTCTCTCTATATTTCTAATCGATGGAGGAGAATCAGGAAAATATCATACTGCGAATTCCCGTAAAGATCCCGTATAAGGTGGTACAGGATTATCTGCGCCGGAAATTTATTGGAGAAGTAATTGCTAAGGAAGGTGAAGAGGGAACTGAGTACGCTGAAGTGCTTTCGCTTTCTCTGGATAAAAGCCATAAAGAGGGCTTCAATCTTCTGCTGAATTTCCAGATACGCACTCTTACCTCTTTTTTTAAGAACAAGATCATTCGCGTGAAAATGCACGCCGCTCTTCAGTTCAATGAAGCAGATCAAGAAATTTTTATAGAAAACTATTCTTTGGAAGGGGAGAATAACAGTTGGCTCATGAACCAGTTTCTGCAGGTGTTAGCTAATTCTGTTATGTACAGCAGCTTCAAAAAAAAGATGAGGTTTTCTTTTAAAGAACTTCTTCAGGAGCAAATAAATAACCTGAACCTCAAATTAAAGAATCATCTGGAAGCCTATTCCGGTATATTTCTCAATGGATTCATCAATGAATTTAAGATCAATGATGTCATTGCCGGAGAGGATTTCCTGATCCTGTCCATTTGTGGTTCAGGTAATATACTGATTGATATTGAAAATATTGATTTCTTATAGCACCTAGGAGTTTTCCTGCTGCTCTTCAGTTTTCTTGTTTAATTCATTTTGCCTGATATCTTCATACCTTTTTTTCATCTCATCATGCTCACCACGCAGAGTACTGTGCTCATCTCTCATCGTTTTATGGACTTCTTTCATTCTGGAGATCTGCGCTTTCATTTCCTTGCTGCTAAGTTTTCCGAAGCCATCTTTCAACTCCTGGTGTCCCTTCATCATCTCCTCATGACCGGCGATTATTCCCTCATGTTTTTTAAGGATCACTTCGTTTTCAGCCATTTTTTCCAAGGAGGTTGAATCGGAAATTTCTACAGATTCGAGTTGCTGTGCAAGAGATTGATGAGCCTGTTTCAAACTGTCATGTGTTTTCTTGAAATTTTCCTGCACTGTTTGAAGGCTGTCATTTTGGGTCATCAAATCATCAAGCTCCTTCGAGAGGTTTTCCTTTTCATTATCCCCGCAGGAAATTATTAATGCAGCAGAAAACAGCAGAATTATAAATTTTTTCATTTTCAAGTAATTTTAGAGTTAGTTCTATCTAAATTACAAAAGAATAGCTGTAAATCTGATAATTATCTGTTAAATGGATTGAATGTGAGTTGGTTGAAGTATTAATATTAAATCGTGAACCCCAAACCCTTTTTCAGGTTTATTTAGAAAAATGGGAACTATTCTTTCCTGTCTCCAGTCGCAGCTTTAGCCTGAAAAGTTCAAAACCACCTGTTGTAGTGGTCTCATTGACGTAACTTAATTTTTGGATTTGGCAGCCATGTGTTTCATCATAGAATCAAACTCTGTTTTGAAATTTTCAAAATCTATCTGGTTGCCCTGAAGGATCATACTCCAATGTCGGGTTGCGGCCCCGTGAGCAACGGCTTCCTTGATCTCTTCCTCGGTAGCGCCATAGGCCTTGGCCGATGCGGTATGAAAATAAATACAGTAATCACATGGAATCTGTGCCGCCACAGCTAATTGAAGGAGCTCCCTGTATTTCGCAGGGATCTTGCTCTCAGGACTGTTCAGTTTTTTAAAATTTTCCCAGGCTCCGGCGAGAGCATGTTCGGGAAAGACCTCAAACATGGTGGGGAAACTGCCGAATTCTGCCTCGATCTCTTGCTTCGCGTTGTCATAAGACATGTCCTGTGCATAGAAACCTGTAGAAAGGAACAGGATAGTTGCTAACAGGAAAAATTTTCTCCTCGAGTTGTACATCATCTTTTTCATAATTTCCAAGTTTTGATTTGTTGTTGCTGATAACCAGTTGTTTAAGTAATTTTACTTTTTTAGGACCCCACCGGGATATGCTGTGTTCAGTGTCACCCGTTCAACTGTTCAAGCTAAGAACAGGAAGATCAAGATTGTTTAGAATTCTTTCGGTAATGCTTCTTCTGAAAAGAGGTGAAAGTCCCACTCTGCCATGGGTGATCACGGCGATGAGTTCACAGTTGCAGTCTTTGGCAAATGCCCCTATTCCCCTTTCTTCATTATGTGCATCGATAATTTTTCTTTTTCCTGCCATTTCGGGATAGCGGTTTAAAAACTTATCCATTTTCTCATGGATCTCTGGGGTTTCAGCAAAATAATAAGGAGTATTCACATATAGTGCATCAACAGATGCCTCCAGGCTTTTGGCCAACTCCATTAGGGTGTTAAAACCTTCCAGTGATTCATCCTGGAAATCTGAGACGATCACCCAGTTTTTAGGAACAACAGGTTGATAGGGTGGTTTTACTGCCAAAACCGGGACAGAGGATTTATTGATCACCTTTAGGGTGTTGGTGCCAATTACTCTTTCCAGGCCTTTTTGGCCGTGAGTGCCCATCACTACAAGGAGGGAGTTGTTTTTATTGATATACTTTTGAATTTCTTCGATCCCTGTATTAAACACCAGAGAGCCACATGCCTCTACGCCTATGCTTTCTGCTTTTCTCTCCAGCTTATGTAACTTGTCTTTCGCATCTCCAATTGACGTTTTAGTCTCAGGGTATAGGTTTTCCTTCTCGAGTGGTAATTTTCTCCAATCTACTGGAGTTGAAATAAGGTGGAGAAAGGTGACCCCGGTTTTGAGCTTTTTCGCGATCTCTACTCCCAGGTCTGCTGCAAGGTTAGCGCTTTCGGAAAAATCTGTGGGTATCAATACGTTTTTCATGGCGATGGTTTATGCTTAAAGGTATTGTGTATAAGGGTTTTATAAAATGATTTTTGTCATTCTCCTTTATTAAGGACTTGGATAGCTTTTAAAAAGCCGTATTTTTACCACCTATGAAAGTAGATAACTTAGCGCAGGGCTTTTTTGGGATAGGGATCCAGAATGGAAAAACTCCTGAAAATCTTGGGGTCTTGTGGCGCTCTGCCCAGAACATGGGTGCCAGTTTTATCTTCACCATCGGGAACCGTTATGCGAAGCAGGCCTGCGATACTCATAAAGCAGTGGGTGCCATGCCTTATTTTCACTACGAGAGTTTTGAGGATTTCTACAGGCATCTTCCAAAAGGAGCCATGCTGGTAGGCGTAGAGCTTACCGTAAAGGCCGAGCCCCTGGAAACTTTTCAGCATCCCAGGCGTTGTGTCTACCTTTTGGGAGCCGAAGATCACGGCCTCTCCAAAAAAGCCATTGAAAAAGCCCATTTTCTGGTGAAGTTTAAATCAACCTGTAGCCTTAATGTTTCAGTAGCGGGCAGCATCGTGATGTATGACCGAGGAATGAAGCAGTAAGCTTCCGAAGTAATCTATCACATCAGCTTTGTGAAGGGGGCGATAAAACTGGTATCTTTGTGAAAAAATAAAGTTATGGCGCATAAAGCTGGTTTTGTCAATATCATAGGAAATCCTAACGTAGGGAAATCCACCCTTATGAACGCGTTTGTGGGGGAGAAGTTAAGTATTATCACGTCCAAGGCGCAAACTACACGTCACCGCATCCTTGGCATCGTGAACGGGGAAGATTTCCAGGTGATTCTGAGTGATACGCCCGGGATTATCAAACCAGCATACCAGCTGCAGGAGTCGATGATGGATTTTGTGAAATCTGCCTTTGAAGACGCAGACGTGCTGGTGTACATGGTGGAGATAGGAGAAAAAGAACTTAAAGATGAAGCTTTCTTCAACAAGATCATCCATTCCGAAATTCCTGTTTTATTGCTGCTGAACAAGATCGACAAATCCAATCAACAACAACTTGAAGAGCAGGTGCAGTTGTGGCAGGAGAAAGTGCCCAATGCCGAGATCTTCCCGGTCTCGGCCCTGGAAGGATTTAACGTGCCCCAGGTTTTTAATCGTATCGTTGAATTACTGCCTGAATCGCCGGCTTTCTATCCTAAAGATACGCTAACCGATAAGCCCGAACGTTTTTTTGTGAACGAGATCGTTCGTGAAAAGATCCTGATGCACTACAAAAAGGAGATCCCGTACAGCGTGGAGATTGAGACCGAAGAGTTCTTTGAAGAGGAAGAGATCATTCGCATGCGCAGCGTGATCATGGTGGAGCGTGAAACCCAGAAGGGGATTATCATTGGCCATAAAGGAGCCGCTTTGAAAAGAGTGGGAGTGGAGGCGCGTAAAGACCTGGAAAAATTCTTCGGAAAACAGGTGCACCTGGAACTATATGTAAAGGTCAACAAGAACTGGCGCAGCGATAGCAGGCAGTTGAGACGTTTTGGCTACAACGATAAATAGACTTTGGATTCCCAATTCAGGATTTTAAGATTAAGATCCAGAAGTCTCTTCTCTTTCGGCTTGGATCTTTTTTTGATCTGAACTGTGGTTTTCTGTGTTTTTGCAAAAACCTCTGTTCTCTCCATCGTCCACTAAAACTGTTTTTTTTTATCTCGAATTGCGCTAAAATCTTAATTCTCACCTCTCAGTACTAAAATCAATTAAAAACACCTAATTTTGCACCCTATTTAGAAATAAGAATTATGAGCAGTATTGTAGCCATTGTAGGAAGACCAAATGTGGGGAAATCCACCTTTTTTAACCGATTGATTCAGCGGCGGGAAGCCATTGTGGATTCGGTAAGTGGGGTGACCCGGGATCGTCACTATGGAAAAACTGACTGGAATGGCCGTGGTTTCTCTGTGATCGATACCGGAGGATATGTGGTTGGAAGTGAGGATGTATTTGAGGCCGAGATCGACAAACAGGTAGAACTGGCCATTGAAGAGGCCGATGCAATTATTTTCATGGTCGATGTTGAAACCGGCGTCACCCCAATGGATGAAGATGTCGCGAACTTACTTCGAAAGGTGAATAAACCGGTTTTTCTTGCCGTCAATAAAGTAGACAACAGCAAGCGACTGGAAAACGCGGTGGAATTCTATTCTTTAGGACTGGGGGAATATTTTCCTATTGCCAGTACTAATGGAAGTGGTACAGGAGAATTGCTGGATGCTTTGGTAGAAGCCCTGCCCGAAGATACTCGCGAGGAGGAGACCGAACTGCCCCGCTTTGCCGTGGTAGGTCGTCCCAACGCCGGGAAATCCTCTTTTATTAACGCGCTTATCGGGGAAGATCGCTATATCGTTACCGATATTGCCGGTACAACCCGCGACTCGATCGATACCCGGTACAACCGCTTCGGATTTGAATTCAACCTGGTAGATACAGCCGGGATTAGGAGGAAATCAAAGGTAAAGGAAGACCTGGAATTCTATTCTGTAATGCGATCGGTTCGTGCCATTGAACACTGTGATGTTTGTCTTATCGTAATGGATGCCACCCGCGGCTTTGACGGACAGGTGCAGAATATTTTCTGGCTGGCTCAACGAAACCGCAAAGGGATCGTGATCCTGGTGAACAAGTGGGACCTGGTAGACAAAGAGACCAATACCATGAAAGAATATGAGGCCCAGATAAGGCGCGAGATGGAACCTTTTACCGATGTGCCTATCGTCTTTATGTCTGTTCTTACTAAACAAAGGATCTATAAAGCGATCGAGACGGCTGTTGAGGTATACCAAAACCGAAGCAAAAAGATCAAGACCAGTGTTCTTAATGAAGTTATGCTGCCTATCATAGAAAATTATCCGCCGCCGGCATATAAAGGGAAATACGTGAAGATCAAGTTCTGTACGCAGCTGCCTACTCCGCAGCCGCAGTTCGCTTTCTTTTGTAACTTGCCGCAGTATGTGAAGGATCCGTATAAGCGTTATATAGAAAATAAACTTCGAAAGGAATTCGATTTTACCGGAGTTCCTGTTTCTGTGTATTTCAGAAAAAAATAAAAGCTAATAGGACATAAAAATAAAGCTTCCCGAAAATGCTGTTTTCGGGAAGCTTTATTTTTTCTACAAACTACAGACTAGCGACTAACCTACCATCCCCCGCCGGCACCGCCGCCGCCAAAGCCGCCTCCGCCGAAGCCGCCACCAAAGCCGCCTCCGCCGCCGAAGCCTCCGCCACCGCTTCCGCCACCAAAGCCGCCACGGCCCAGGCTACTCAGTACCAGGATGTCCAGTAATCCGCCGCCTCTTCTGTGGCCGCCATTCCTGCCGCCGCCGCGCTTGTTGCGCTGACTCAGCACGATCATGAAAAAGATGAAGATGAGTGCCAGGATAATGAACCGCGGGGAAGCCCCATCGCGATTTTTGGCCTGGGGGGTACCTTCATAGGTGCCTGCCATCACCTGAAAGATCACTGTGGTTCCCGCATCGAGGCCGCTATAATAGCTGCCGCTTCGAAATTCGGGCAAAATGACGTTCTCCACGATCTGTTTGGAAAGGGCATCTGTGAGGGTGCTCTCTACGCCGTAGCCGGTTGAAATCCAGATCTTCCTGTCTCCTTCTGACAGTAGGATCAGGATTCCGTTATCTTCTTCGGCCTGCCCTATGCCCCATTCATGAGCCCACTCAGCTGCGTAGGTACCAATATATTCCCCTTGCAGGGATTCAATGGTCGCGATCACGATCTGGGTCGAGGTGGTGTCGGCGTAGTTGATCAGTTTCTGTTCCAGGCTGCGTTCTTCCGAGGTGCTTAAAACATCAGCCTCATCATAAACGCTGGTCTGTTTCGAGGGTTTTGGCGGAATATCACGCTGTGCATTCGCTGCAAAAACAACGCAGCATACTAAGATTAAAAAAGTGAAATTCCGTAAAAAATTTTTCATTTATTTGGATATTTTATCCGAAAGTTGGTTCTCTTCAGTTCCTTCGTCCCAGGGGAAATGCACCTGTAATTCGTGACCGGCACGGGTGATCCCGTTGATAAGGCCTTGTTTGAAATTACCTTTTTTAAATTCGGCGACGATCTCATCTTTAGTGGTTTCCCAGAAATCGGGAGGCACCACATCGTTAATGCCCTTGTCCCCGTAGATCACAAAGTTGCGGTCGTCTATGGCTACGTAGATGAGTACCCCGTTATCCTCTTTGGTGTTATCCATCTTCAACAGGTGGAAAACTTCCATGGCACGTTTCCAGATATCTCCTTTACTGGATTTCTCGATGTGGACCCGTATCTCACCGGAAGTCTTTTTTTCGGCCTGCCGTATGGCTTCCACCACTTCTTCCTCTTCCTGTTCTGTTAGGAACTCTTCTATTTTAGACATTTTTGAGTGTTTTAAAATTCAAATTCCACTTCGGGGGCGGTTTCTGCACCGGCATCGGCTTCGTAAACCGGCATCCTGTCGAACCCATACATGCCTACAATAACATTGTTGGGGAATTGCCGAATGTAGCGATTATATTCGGTAACCGATTCATTATACCTGTTCCTGGCCACGTTAATTCGGTTCTCTGTCCCCTCCAGCTGAGATTGCAGTTGCTGGAAGTTCTGGGTGGCTTTCAGCTCAGGGTAGCGCTCTACCGTCACCAGTAATCTCGAAAGGGCAGAGGAAACCTGGCTTTGGGCCTGCTGGAACTGCTGCATTTGAGCCTCGCTCATATTCTCGGCGTCTACGTTGATCGAGGTAGCCTTTGAACGGGCTTCGATCACTTCGGTAATGGTGCTGCGTTCAAAATCGGCAGCTCCTCTTACGGTGTTAACAAGGCTGGGAATTAGGTCATTTCTGCGCTGGTATGAGCTTTCCACATCTGCCCAAGTTTTGCGGGCCTGTTCCTGCTTGTCTACGGCAGTATTATATTTTCCCGCGAAGAGCAAATAGATTCCAAGCACAATTGCGCCGATAATTAATACGGGTACGAGCCACTTTTTCATGTTACAGTTGGTTTTTTAATTTGATTAGTGTTGATTTAATATTTTCCAGTTTCCTGATTATTTCAAAATTGGAAAGGGTTTTTTGCCGTTCCTCCTTCAGGTGTATCTTGGCCCCTTCAAGGGTAAAGCCTCGTTCTTTCACCAGGTGATAGATCAATTCCAGGTTCTTGATGTCTTCTTTGGTGAATTTGCGGTTCCCCTTGGCATTCTTCTTTGGTTTGATCACGTCAAACTCCTTTTCCCAGAACCTGATCAGGGAAGTATTTACTTTAAAAGCTTCGGCCACTTCCCCAATGCTGTAATATAGTTTTTCAGGTAGATCTACGTGCATTAATCCAGGGATTGATTTTCTTTTTGTGCCTGTTGTACAATCTCATCATATTCTGCAGGGGATAAATGCCCGTAATAGAAGTTAAGTGGATTGATCCTTTCATCGTCCTTGTAGATCTCGTAATGAAGGTGTGGTGCCTGGGAGCGTCCCGTGCTACCTACAAAACCAATAAGGTCTCCGCGTTTCACATTTTGACCCGGCCGTACATTGTATTTGTACAGGTGAGCATACAGGCTGGTGTACCCAAAGCCGTGATCTATCCTAATGTGCTTTCCGTAGCCGCTGGAGCGGTTATCGGCCCGGCGCACTCTTCCGTCTCCCGTGGCGTAGACAGGGGTGCCGCGGGGAGCCGAGAAGTCCATTCCGTAGTGAAATTTTCGAACCTTTGTAAATGGATCGGTCCTCCAGCCATAACCCGAAGCCATACGTTTCAGGTTCTCATTTTTAACAGGCATGATCGCGGGGATCGAAGCCAGTAAAGCTTCCTTGTCTTCTGCCAGGTTCACGATCTCATCCAGAGATCGGGATTGCACCACCAAACGTTTAGTAAGAATATCCAGTTTCTTATGGCTTTCTATAATGAGTTTTGAATTGTCAAATCCTTCCAGGTCTTTATAGCGATTGATCCCCCCAAATCCCGCCAGGCGTTGTTCTTCCGGAATGGGGTTGGCTTCAAAATAAAGCCGGTAAATATTGTTGTCCCTGTCTTCTACACTGGCCAAAACTTCCTGTACCTGGTTCATTTTTCGGTTCAAAAGTCCATACTGGAGCTTCATGTTTTCCAGTTCCCGTTTGAGGGCTTTTTCCTTGGGTGTTTCAAGCTGAGGAATGTTCAGGTAAATTACCAGAAGAACAAAACCCGCCAGGAAAGCACCGGCTATACTTACAAAGGCAATTCCCAGGCGGTGCCCAGTGGTACGCTCTATTTTTCTATAGGAAAGGGTCTCACTGTCGTAATAATATTTAACCTTCGACATAAGTTAAATTATGCTATTTTTGCGTTACTATGCATGTTGCAAAAACAGTGCAACAATAAGGTTGAGAAACGAACAAATATAAAAATTGTTTTCTCCCCCGCATAATTTAATAATTTCAGAAAATTACAATCCTACATGAAATCTCAGGACATTCGTACTAAATTCCTCGAATTCTTCAAATCCAAAAATCACAGCATTGTCCCCTCGGCCCCCATGGTGATCAAGGATGATCCTACCTTGATGTTTACCAATGCGGGGATGAACCAGTTCAAGGAATTCTTTTTAGGGAATGGAACGCCTGTAAATTCACGCGTTACCGATACCCAGAAATGCCTTAGAGTGAGCGGTAAGCACAATGATCTGGAAGAGGTGGGGAAAGATACCTATCACCATACCATGTTCGAGATGCTGGGGAACTGGAGCTTTGGGGACTATTTTAAAAAAGAAGCTATAGAATGGGCGTGGGAATTATTGACCGAAGTTTATAAGATCGATAAAGACATACTGTACGTTTCTGTTTTTGAAGGTAGCGAGGAAGAGGAAATCCCGGTTGACGGGGAAGCCCTGAAGCTATGGAAGCAGATCGTGCCCGAGGATCGCATCATCTTCGGGAATAAAAATGACAACTTCTGGGAAATGGGAGACCAGGGGCCCTGCGGACCTTCTTCGGAAATTCACGTGGACCTAAGATCAGAAGAGGAAAAGGCACAGATCTCCGGGAGGGACCTGGTCAATAAAGATCACCCGCTTGTGGTGGAGATCTGGAACCTGGTTTTTATCCAGTTTAACCGAAAAGCCGATGGCTCACTGGAAAAACTTCCGGCGCAACACGTGGATACGGGAATGGGCTTTGAGCGCCTGTGCATGGTGCTGCAGGGAGTGAAATCCAACTACGATACAGATGTTTTCACTCCGCTGATCCAGGAGATCGAAAAGATCACTAATTCCACCTACGGAAAGAACGAAGAAACAGATATTGCCATCCGTGTGATCGCAGATCACGTGCGTGCAGTAGCCTTTGCTATTGCTGACGGGCAACTCCCCGGAAGCACCGGTGCAGGTTACGTGATCCGTAGGATTCTGAGAAGGGCGATCCGGTATGGATTCACCTTCCTGAACCAAAAGGAAGCTTTTGTATACAAACTGGTAGATACCCTGGCGAATCAAATGGGAGAGGCTTTCCCTGAACTGCTTTCGCAGCAGAACCTATGCGAAAACGTGATCAGGGAGGAAGAAAATTCCTTTTTGCGCACCCTTGACCAGGGACTTGTTTTGCTGGACCAGATCATGCAGGAAGCCACAGATAAGAAAGTGTCGGGAAAAAAGGCCTTTGAACTCTATGATACCTATGGTTTTCCCATAGATCTAACCGCTTTGATCCTGAGTGAGAAAGGATATTCCCTGGACCAGAAGGAATTTGAAGAAGAACTTCAGAAACAAAAAGACCGTTCCAGGAGTGCCTCTAAGGTGACCTCGGGAGACTGGCAGGAAGTTACGCAAGGGGAGACCGAAGGCTTTGTGGGATATGACTCCTTAGAGGCTGAAGTAAAGATCTTGCGCTACAGGAAAGTAAAATCCAAGAAAGAGGGCGAACTCTACCAGTTGGTATTTAATAAAACCCCTTTTTATCCCGAAGGCGGAGGCCAGGTAGGGGACAGGGGTGTCCTGGAAAGCGAAGCCGGGGAAGTGGTGTATATCACCGATACCCGTAAAGAGAACAACCTGATCATCCATCTCACCAAAGATCTTCCCAATGATCTTTCGGGAACTTTTAAGGCGGTGGTCAATGCGGCGAGAAGGGCACGTACTGCCGCGAATCATTCGGCAACCCACCTGTTGCACCAGGCGCTGAGAAACGTGCTGGGAATGCATGTGGAGCAGAAAGGTTCCATGGTGCAGAGCGATTACCTGCGCTTTGATTTTTCACACTTTAGTAAGGTGACGCCAGAGGAGATCCAGGAAATAGAAGATTTTGTCAATACCCGCATCGCGCATAAACTGCCGTTGGTGGAAAATCGGGAAATGACTTATGAAGAAGCCATTAATGACGGTGCGATCGCCCTGTTTGGAGAAAAATACGGCGATAAGGTACGAGCTGTTCGCTTTGGAGACTCCATAGAGCTATGTGGAGGAACGCATGTTGGAAATACAGCCGATATCTGGCATTTTAAGATTATTTCTGAAGGGGCTGTAGCATCTGGGATACGTCGAATTGAAGCCATTACTTCAGAAGCGGCCAAAGATTATTTCGTTTCCCAGACCGAAGTGTACAGCGAGATCAAGGCGGTGCTTAAAAATCCGAAGGACCCGGTCAGGGCAGTAGTGAATTTACAGGAAGAAAACACCGAGCTTAAGAAGCAGGTGGAAGCTCTGCTCAAGGATAAGGCCAAAAACCTGAAAGGCGATCTTAAGAACGAGATCAAAGAGATCAACGAAGTACACTTCCTGGCGAAAAAAGTAGACCTGGATGCAGGCGGGATCAAAGATCTTTCTTTCCAGCTGGGAGATGAGATCAATAACCTGTTCCTGCTTTTTGGGACCGAACAGAACGGAAAAGCATTGCTTTCCTGCTATATTTCAAAAGAACTGGCAGCCGAAAAAGACCTGCATGCGGGTAAGATCGTCAAGGAGCTTGGAAAGTACATCCAGGGCGGCGGCGGCGGACAACCGTTTTTCGCTACCGCCGGTGGAAAGAATCCTGCCGGGATCAATGAAGCCCTTCAGAATGCTGAGAAGTATATAAAATAAAGATTCATCCTAACAGGTTTCCAAAACCTGTTAGGTCTTTGTATTTGGTGATCTAAAAAACAAACTTATCGACTTCAGGACTAAAATACCAATTCACCCCAGGGAGCCGAAGATCACCTACGACTCCGGGATCTTGTTGCTGGGTTCCTGTTTCGTGGAGAACATCGGGAAGAAACTGGAGTACTTCAAATTTCAAAATTCCCTCAATCCCTTCGGAATTTTATTTCATCCCGCAGCTATTCGAAATTTCCTGGAAAATGTGCAGTCAAAAAAACAATTTTCAGAAGAGGATGTTTTTTATCACAATGAGACCTGGCATAGTTTCGAAGCTCATTCAGACCTCAACAGCAGCGAAAAAGGTGAAATTCTGGCGCGACTGAATTCGGCGGTAGAAGAGACCCGGAAGTTCCTGGAGACCGCAACTCATGTAGTTATCACTCCGGGTACCGCCTGGGGTTACCGATATCGGGAAAGTGGTAACGTGGTGGCCAATTGCCATAAAGTTCCGCAGAAAAATTTCAGAAAGGAACTGCTGGAGGTGGAGGAGGATCTTTTAGTCTGCGTGGAAATTGTTCAGGAAATAAATCCATCCGCAGCAATGATTTTTACGGTTTCCCCGGTGAGGCATTTGAAAGATGGTTTTGTGGAAAATCAACAGAGTAAGGCCAAGCTCATCAGCGGCGTGCACGAGGTGATCTCTGAAACCGCGCAAACCCATTACTTTCCTTCTTATGAGCTCATGATGGATGAGCTGCGCGATTACCGTTTCTATGCCGAAGACATGGTACATCCAAATTCAATTGCCATAGATTACATTTGGAAGAAGTTTGCGGAGACATGGATCTCTTCGGAAGCCGTCGAGGTAATGAAGAGAGTCGACAGCATTCAAAAAGGGCTTTCGCACCGGCCTTTCAACAAAGCCTCTGAGGCTCATCAAAAATTCGTGCAGGATTTGCAGGAAAAGAAACAAAAGCTGGAAAAGGAATATCCTCAGATAAGATTCTAACATTTTATTCAAAAAAAGACTGCGGCGAATTCGTAACTTCAGGTTATGAGAAAATTCGTATTTGGTGCACTTACGGTTCTATTGATCGTTTTCTTAATACGCTATTGCGAGCGGAGGGATTCTGAAAAGGACCGGCTGGAAGAAAGTACCGCGCTTATCCAGGAGCAGGTGAGGAACGTGGGGAAATTGGTGGTGGCTGAAGGAACTTTTTCACAGGTCTACACCTTTAAAGATTCCAGAAAGTTCTATTTGGATGTATTTTCAGCCCGAAAGAAAGCCTTGATCGTGGTCAATGCTAAAGCCACCGTGGCTTATGACCTGAGCAAATTAAAGGTGGAAGTTGACGAGAAGAATAAAACAGTCACTATTACCAGTATCCCGAAAGAGGAAATTTCCATTTATCCCGACATTAAATATTACGATGTCACCCAGGATTACCTGAACCAGTTTGAGGCAGAGGATTACAACAAGATCAAAAGCCGCATCACCAAATCCATACGCGAGAAAGTGGAGCATTCATCCTTAAAATCGAACGCGCAGAACCGCCTCATTAGTGAACTGCAAAAGATCTACATCCTTACCAGTTCCCTGGGCTGGACCCTGGAGTACAATGGGGAAAAAATAATTTCTGAAGAGCTGAGGGAGTTAAAGCTGTAACTATCCAGCTACAAAATCTGATTTTACGGTGCTGATACCTCCGTCGATCAAATGGGCAACTCCCGGTCGTTCTGCTTTTACCTTTTCAAGGTGTTCTAAAACTTCGCCAGCCAGTTTTTCATCCTTATCGTGGGCCAACTCAAAGATCTCTACAGAAAGTAACCAGTCTTTTTGATGATGTTTCTTTAAAATGTCAAAGGCGGCCTGCAAGGAGAACTTGGTGTTTTTGCCTTCCCTGATATTTCTAACCGATTCATAAAGCGATTCCAGTTCCTGTTTCTCAGGGGTTTTCTTGCTCTTAATGGTGGTTGAGGAGGGCTTGTGCGTGATCATATCGAACGAATGCCAGTCAGCCGGGCCGGCAAAAGCCGAAATGACCTCTTTTCCAACTGCCATATCGTATTTGCCCCATTCGGGTTTGAACAAGACCTCGTTTTTATAAGTGACGGTACAATTTTTAAGGCTTATCAAAATGACCTTTCCCTGAAGGTTTCGGGTGCCGGTGATGATTTCTCCTTTAACCTCTACGCCGCCTTCAAACTCGAAAGAAACCTTCTCGCCTTCATAAATGTCGTAGGCCCTAAGATCCCGCGGACTCATATCTTCTATGGCCAGGTTGATGCCTTTCAATTTTCCCACAGGGGAACCAAATCCTTCCAGATGGTTTTCTGTGCCGTGGCCCACCAGTTCTTTTTCCCTGGAAGCCAGAGCTGTTTTACCGGTGGTCTGGAAATAGATAGGTCTTCCATCGTGCTCGATCACTCTGGAAAAATTCCCGGAGATCTGTATCCCTGTGCTCAGTTCTATGCTGCCTATATTTTTGGAGTTGATCAGCTTTTTCAAGCCTTCCAGTCCTCCCACCCTCAGGGCCATTTTATTGGCAAACTGTTCCAGCACCAGGCTAAGGTGGGCAAAATCTGGGGTCACATAAAGCTGGGGCTGAGGTTTGGTGATGTCGAAATCCTGCTGTGCAGCTTCAATGGTGTAAGGGAGCTTTTTCACTTTATCGGTCATGCACCAGGCACTCTCTCCTATGGAGGACAGCAATCCTGCTCCGTATATCTTCGGATTTTCCACCGTTCCAATGAGTCCGTATTCCACCGTCCACCAGTGAAGGTTTCGAATCTGCGCCATTTCGCTCGGCTCCGGATTCTTGTTCTGTAGCTCATCCACACGTTTTTCAGCCGCTTCTATCTCTTCCTGCGGAGTGTCTTCGGCTTCCTTGATAATTGAGAGATGCCTTATGGCTTCGTAGACCTCGTAATCATGCGCGCTGGAAATGGCTTTGCAGCCTATCTCCCCAAATCGGCGCAGGTATTCTGCATATTCCGGATTGGCGATAATAGGTGCATGCCCGGCTCCTTCATGAATGATGTCGGGTGCCGGGGTGTATTCAATGTGCTCGAGTTGCCTAATGTCACTGGCGATCACCAGCACATTAAAGGCCTGGAACTCCATGAAAGCTGCCGGTGGAATGAAGCCGTCCACGGCCACCGCCGCCCAGCCAATTTCTTTGAGGATCCTGTTCATCCCGTACATATTTGGAATGTGATCTATGGAAATTCCCGTTTGCCGAAGTCCGTCGAGATAAGAGGAATGGGCCACCCGGCTCAGGTATTCCACATTTTTACGCATCACGTACCTCCAAACCGCCTGGTTAATAGGGGTGTAATCCTCGTAATTCTGAGGTTTTATGAATTGTTTGAGGTGCGCCGGAAGGCGATCAATTATCTCGTTGGATTCAAATTCTTGTTCCATAAAAATCGTTAATAAACAGG
>CAZVKA010000058.1:0-15962 GCA_964627595.1 uncultured Flavobacteriaceae bacterium
TACTTTTAGTGTTCGTTCCTGCTCCTGGTTTTGAAGGCTTAATTCATTCAAAGTGCTTTTTAAGGCATCAACGCCGTAGCGTGCGTTGGCATCTGTAGTAATAGCTTCCACGCTAAGCCTGTAAAGTGAATCGCGCAACTTATTGCTGGCAGTCAAATACTCCAGGGATTCTCTGTATTCTCCTTTTTCCTGCATTAACTCACTTAGCAGCTTTGAGGAGTACATGATCATGCTGCCAAAATCGTTATCCCTGGCGATACTCAGGCTATTCTTTAGATTGACGATGGCTTCATCGTACATTCCAAGCATCTGCTGAGCCCTGCCGCGGAAGTAGTGTAAACGAGAGAATTCGTAGGGCTGCTCATTACGTTCAATTTTCTTTTCGGCTTCACTGAACAGGAGCAGGGCAGCACGGGGTTCTTTCGAGGTGTTCAGCAATAGAACACCGCGATTAAGTGCTACGATGCCAAGACCTTCGGTATTACCGGTCTTTTGGTACAGGGTTTCTGAAAGGTTGAAATATTCAGTGGCCCTGTCGTAATCGTTTTTCTGAGTAAAGATCTTTCCGTAGTTTACATAGCTATAGGCAAGGCCTTCTTCATCCCCGATCTCCCGTTGTATAGAAATAGCACGCTGCAACTCGGTCGCTGCCTTATTGTATTCGTGCCTCACATAATAAAGCTGGGCCATCATACTGCTGGAGAGAGCAGTGAACCTCAGGTGATTGCTGGACCGGGAAAGATCGAGGGCCGTACTTAACTGGTGCAGGGCCTGGTCGAATTCCACACTGTTGATGGATTCCTCAGCATCACTTAGTAGTTTTTCGATAGTCGCATTGATTTGTTCTTTTTCCTGTAAGGTCTTATCCTGAGCGGCATAAGAGAAGGAAAAGAACAGTATTGCCACTACGCAAAGTGCGATTTTATTCATTGGGGACGTAGATAACTGAAGGCTAAATATAATTTATTTATTGGAAACAAGAGAAATTAAATCAATTAGTCGGCTCGAATAACCAATTTCATTATCGTACCAGCCAATCACTTTTACCAGGTTTTCTCCCACCACAGAGGTCATCTGGGCGTCAAAAATACAGGAATGGGGATTGCCGTTAATATCTATCGAAACAATTGGATCCTCAGTGTACTCCAAATACTTGTGAAGATGTGTTTCTGAAGCCTTTTTAAAGGCGGTATTGATCTCCTCGATTGAGGTGGGGCGGTGTACATGCAGGGTCATATCTGTGAGGGAACCATTGGGAACGGGTACTCTTATTCCGCAGCCGCCAATCACCTCGCTTAGCTCCGGGAAGATACCGGTCAACGCTTTTGCGGCTCCTGTTGTGGTGGGTACAATAGATTGCGCTGCCGCCCTGGCACGTCTCAGGTCCCGGTGCGGCTGGTCATGAAGGCTTTGGTCTGTGGTGTAGGAATGAACGGTAGTAATATACGCCTGTTTCACACCGCAAAGTTCATGGATCACTTTGAGCATAGGCGCGGCATTGTTCGTGGTGCAGGAGGCATTAGAAATGATGTCTTCACTGCCATCCAGGATATTTTCGTTCACCCCCAGCACGACCATCTTGATAGAATCGTCTTGTGGCGGAACGGAAAGGATCACCTTTTTCACTCCTTTTTGTATATGGCCTTGCAGCTGAATACGGGTTTTGAACTTTCCCGTGCTTTCCAGTATGATCTCTGCTTTGTGGCTACTCCAGTTAATAGCTTCAGGGGCAGCTTGGTTGATCACCGGAATTTTTTTCCCGTCTATCACGATCGTTGATCCTTCTGCGGAAATATCCCGGTGCAGGACCCCGTGAACACTGTCATATTTGAGAAGGTGCGCAAGGGTGGCGGCAGGGGCCAGGTCGTTAATGGCCACTACTTCAATACAGGGGTGGTCCAGCAAAAGCCGGAAAAGGTTACGGCCAATGCGGCCAAAACCGTTGATGCCCACGCGAACCTTTTCTACTGATCGTACTGCGGAAGAAGTCTCCTGCATTAGGTAAGGTGTTTCCAGGCTTTATAGGAAGAACGAACCAGGGCTCCACTTTCAACGTGCCTGAAGCCGAGTTCCAGTCCTATGGTTTCGTATTTTTTAAATTGCTCGGGGGTGATAAATTCCTTCACCGGCAGGTGTTGTTTACTTGGCTGCAGGTATTGTCCAATGGTTACAATATCTACCTTGGCCTCCTTCAGGTCTTTAAGGGTTTGAATGACCTCTTCCTCCTTCTCGCCCAAACCTAGCATGATCCCCGATTTGGTTCTGTTGATTCCCTGTTCCTTCAGGTATTTCAGGACTTCAAGACTACGCTCGTATTTTGCCTGTATCCTAACTTCTCGGGTAAGTCTTCGCACAGTTTCCATATTATGTGAAACGATCTCTGGATTTGCCTCTATGATGCGGTCAATGTTTCTTTCCGCCCCTTGAAAATCAGGGATTAGCGTTTCCAAAGTGGTTTCTGAACTCATCCTGCGGATTGCCTTCACTGTTTCTGCCCAGATAATGGACCCCATATCTTTTAGGTCATCCCGGTCTACACTGGTGATCACCGCATGTTTGATCTTCATGAGCTTTATGGAACGAGCCACTTTTTCGGGTTCATCCCAGTCCACAGTTTCGGGTCTTCCTGTCTTTACGCCGCAAAATCCGCAGGAGCGGGTGCAGATATTTCCTAGGATCATGAAGGTGGCGGTACCTTCTCCCCAGCATTCTCCCATATTAGGACAGCTTCCCGAGGTACAAATAGTGTGAAGGTTATATTTGTCTACCACCCCGCGCAGTTCAGTATACTTTTTACCGGTGGGGAGCTTTACCCGTAACCACTTGGGTTTGGGGGTTCTTTTGGTAGAAATTTCTTGTGTTTCCATAGAGAATTTTCTTGGCCGCAAAGATACAATATAATCCCTGAATGGCCTAAGGGTAGTTAGTAGTCCTATAGTTTGTGGTTTGTGGTTTGTGGTTTGTTGTGAGTTGCGGGTTCCAGGAAATTTGGTCGAGGTCGGGTTTGAAAATGGGTAACCGGATTGGTTAATTGGGGAATAGATAACAGTGCTCGGTTGTACCCGTTATTGCGGGTGCCACACAGGGAAGCGTGCCTGCCTGCCGGCAGGGTAATGTGTCGTGGTTTTGCTGATTAGTGTCGCGTAGAAAATGAACAACCTGCAATTCACCGTGAGATTGCTTCGCTTGTTGAAAAACAGAATTAAATTATTACGATTCGCTTTTCGGTCGCAAAACGGTTCAGATGGTGGTGTCGTCTAAATATGGACTGCAACTGAAAAAAGAAAACGGCAAAGGACAACTTTGAACCTTAGACCTTAGACCTTGAGAGGAGATCTCTCGTCGCTGCTTTTTCCTTTCGATCAAAACAGCTCTGTCCAGATCACAATTGAGTATTGATTATTTACAAAAACAGTCAACCCTATTTAGGGCTCCACAAACAGTAAACCCTGAACAATAATCCACAAACAACAAACAAACCTTAAACCTTAGCCATTGAACCTTCAGCCTTTCCGGTTCTCGATCACCTGCGCGAGGAGCTTTTTGGCTCGTAACAGCTTTACCTTCACATTATTCATTGGTTCCTGCAGGCTGGCGGCGATCTCCTTATAGCTCTTTTCCTGGAAATACCTCAGGTTAATGACCTCCTGGTAATGCGGTTTCAGCTTTTTAATGTCGCGTAATAACTGCGCGAGGTTTTGCTCTGTAATAAGTGTGTCTTCAATGGTAGGAGCGTCATCGGCGATGCGGTGTACCTTATCATCTTCCTCATCTGTAGTGCGGGAGCGAATGGAGGCATTCTTTTTCCTAATGAGATCAACATGGATATTCTTGGAAATGGTGAACAGCCAGGTCTTGAAATTGTAAGAAGGATCGAAAGTGTCAATTTTATCGAATGCCCGCGAAAAGGTTTGGATGGTGATGTCTTCGGCGTCGTATTCGTTGTGCGTACGCTTTAGCTGAAAGCCGTACACTTCATTCCAGAACCGGTCCAGTAAATAATTGAAAGCGGCCTGTTTGCCTTTTCGGGCTTTTTCTATATGTACCTGAAGTGGGTCGGGGTCTATTTCCAATGAGTAGGTTTTGCAATTAAATTAGCAATAAATATACCTAATTGAGCCCATATAAGAAACAGTTCCAGGAACGGAAATAACCAAAAAAGATCGGTTTCCCCGAATTTTTTTCCTGAATTGTAAAATACCATTCCCTGCACCAGAAATCTTACAGCAAGCACAGCCAGGGCAATTGGCCAGAAGCTGGTAAACATGAGAACGAGAAATAAGATCCAGAACAATAGCTGTGTAGTATAAAATACGCCCAGTAGGAGCCGGTGGCGCTTTTTATAATGCCCTGCCACAGAGACATGCCGTCTCTTTTGTTTAACCCAGGATCTCAGGTCCTGCTTAGGAACACTGCGGGTGATGCCCGAGGCAGCAAAACACAAGGCGGTATTTTGCCGGGTAGCAGCCGCATTCACAAAAAGATCGTCATCACCAGACCGCAGGTGCAGGTGTCCGGCGAATCCGTTTTGACGATAAAATTCTTCTGCAGTATAAGCGAGGTTCCTGCCCACGCCCATGTAAGGCAGTCCCCAATTGGCATAGGAGAAATACTGAATTGCTGTGAAAAGGGTCTCAAAGCGAATGAGCTTGTTGAGAAGCGACCGCTGCTCAATGAAATATCCGCCGTAGCCCAGAACAATGCTTTTGCTGTCCCTGAAGCCGGCACTCATTTTTGAAAGCCATTGGTCAGATTCCGGCTCACAATCGGCATCGGTAAATAGCAGGTAAGGCTTCTTCGCTTTTTTTATGCCCAGGGTAAGCGCATATTTCTTATTGGCCCAGAAGGCTTCATTATTTTGCACATCCACGATCTTAATGCGGGGATCTTTTTGCTGAAGATCCTCGATCACCTCCAGGGTCTCATCGCCCGATGCGTCGTTGATGATCACCACCTCAAAATCGGGGTGATTTTGTGATAATATCTTCGGAATGAATTTGCGGAGGTTTTCGGCTTCGTTCTTGGCACAGATAATAACGGAGACCGGAAGTGCTTCTGCTGAAGTATCTTCTTCAGAAGAGGCAAAGGCGAACCTGATGAAGCCCAGGTAATAGCACAGGTTGACCAGGCCAACTGCAGCGAAGGCAATGAATACGGGGAGCATTAAAAATAGAGATTATTTAACCGTTTGTGGGTTGTCGCAATCTTTTGCCTCATCGGGCAATTTTCCGCAGAAACTACAGGCTTCTCCTTCTTTATTCAGAAAAGGGCTCTGGCTGGCGCAGGTTCCACTGAATTTCCCATCTTTCTTTCCCCAGATCTTAATGGCAATTCCGGCCACGGCGAGTCCTAATAATACTATCGTGATCAATATAAGTTCCATAGTCAAACTTTTGTGCAAAAATAAAGAATAATGGGCAGTAATTGAAGGGAATGTCAAAATTTATTAAGGCTTCATTTACACCATTTTAACTAAAATTTAAACTTGTTAAATATGAAGTAGGAAAATATCGCGATAACTTGCAGAAAGCGCCTTTAAAAATACTTATTTATGATTTGCAAAATTTCAAGAATTGTCGCCGTTAGTCTTATAGCGGTTTTTTTTTCCTGCCAGGACAAAGTGAATCGCGAAGGTTCTGAAACAGAAATTTTTCCGGCAGAGGAGAAAAAGGATGAGTTAAGGAACGAAGAAAATCCCATGTCCCGAAGTTTTAGCCTGGCTAAAATGCGGGAAAATGATGAGCTGAGTACCTTTACAGAAGAGTTTAGAACATCTGGTCTCGAAGAAGAATTTGAGGGAAAAGAAGGGATCTATACCATTTTTGCTCCTTCAAACGCAGCATATGATCGCATCCCTGCAAGAGAAATGAATTCGGAAGGGAATACAGATTTACGCTACTATATGGTTGAAGGAGAGATGACGGTTGATCATCTGCGCCAAAGGATAAAAGCCTCTGAAAATGGAAGGTATGAATTCCGGACAGCACTGGGTGAGAAACTCTGGGCTACCTTGGAAGGAGACAGTATCGTACTTATCGATGTTCTGGGGAACAAAGCTGCTATCGTGACGTCAAACATGGATGACCACTATGGTGTGTATCACATGATAGATAATGTCCTTCGATCCAAAGATAATGGAGGCGAAGAAAACAGGTAGGTTAAAAAAGATTATTTTCTTGATTTAAGCGTAAAGATCATTTTAACTAAGGATTATAATCATAAATTGGGTGAAAACGTGCTATTTATCTAATTTGTAATATCAATTTTAAATACAAATAAAATTATGAAGATGAATAAATTAATCTGGATTTTCGCATTCCTGTTTGTTAGTCTAAGCGCATGTAAAGATAAAGAGCGGGAAGTTGAGGAAATCGATCCCGAAGAACAGGCAGAAGCCTTTGAGGAAGATCTTGAAGAGTTACGGGAAGATGACGGTGTAGTGGTTGAAATCGAAAGTGACCCTGAGCTGAGTACTTTTGCCACAGGTCTCAACGCCTGGAACATTGGAGACGAGCTCAATGCAGAAAATGGGCCTTTCACCGTTTTTGCTCCCACTAATACTGCCTACAGTTTGATGTACCGTGACCAGGGAAGAGAAGTTCTGCGGGTGAATAATGATGCTATCATTGAGTACCACATTGTAAAGGGAGAAATGACAGCAGCCCGGCTCAAGGAAGAGATCAAGAATTCAAATGGTGAACTCAAGCTTGATACTATGGGAGAAGAAAAGCTAACCGTGACTCTGGAAGGTGATCAGATCATTTTAAAAGACAGTAGCGGGGACAAAGCCACCGTTACAGGGTCTTCATCCTCAGATTACGGGGTGATCCATACGATAGATAAGGTTTTGCTGCCAACAGACCTGGGAGTGGAGATCACTGTTGAGGAGTAAAAGAAGTAATCCTAAAAGAGGGTGTTCAAAATAAAGTGCCCCCAAAAGTTAGACGCTTTTTGGGGGCATTTTTTATTTATGATTAAAATTTAAAAGATATTTACTTCGGGTTGCAGGTCAATGCCAAAGAGATTACGAACCCTTTCCTGTACTTTTTTAGAAAGCTGCAGGATCTCCTCTCCCGTGGCATTACCGTAGTTGACAAGTACCAGGGCCTGCTGGGTATGTACTCCGGCGTCCCCTTCACGGTATCCTTTCATCCCCGCGTGATCAATAAGCCAACCTGCAGGTACCTTTACGTGGTTCTCATCCAGCTTGTAAAAGGGCATTTCAGGATAGATCTCCTGTAATTCTTCAGCTTTTTTACTGGAAATGATGGGGTTTTTGAAAAAGCTTCCGCTATTGCCAATTTTCTTAGGATCGGGTAATTTGGATTGTCTTATCTGGATCACAGCATTGGAAATGTCCTTGATTCCCGGAGAGTCAACTCCCTGTTCCTTGAGCAGGTCGGCTATAGATCCATAGCCTGTATTTAACCGGTGATTTTTCCTGGTAAGCCTGAAGGTGACTGAGGTGATTATGTATTTCCCCTTTTCTGAATTCTTAAACACCGAATCCCTGTACCCGAATTCGCAGTCGGCCAGATTGAATTCTTTCAATTCCAGCGTCTGTACATCAAGAGCAGTGCATTTCTCAAAAGTGTCTTTGAGCTCCACGCCATAAGCCCCGATATTTTGAATGGGTGCAGTACCTACATTTCCCGGAATAAGTGACAGGTTCTCAAGTCCGCCAAAACCGTTGTCTATGCAAAATAGCACGAACTGATGCCAGTTTTCACCGGCCATAGCCTGCACCAGCACTTCGTCGTTAGTTTTCTCAAGGATCTTAACTCCTTTTAGATCAACGTGTACCACGGTTTTTTCAATATCACCGGTTAGCAGCATGTTGCTGCCGCCGCCCAGGATGAAAAGTTCTGAAGCATACGAATTCTTCAGCAGCTCTTTGAGTTCTTCAACATTTTGGACAGATACGAACTTACGCGCTTTTACCTCAATGCCGAAGGTGTTGTAATGCTTCAGGGATTTGTTGATTGCAGTATGCATCAATTAACCTTTGTACTCTTTCAAAGCCACCTTAAGGATCTCTAAAGCTCTTTCCAGATTTTCCTTTTTAAGCACGTATGCTATTCTTACCTGGTTCAAGCCGGTGTTGGGCGTGGAATAGAATCCGGCAGCGGGTGCTACCATCACGGTCTCATTTTCAAGTTCAAAACTCTCCAGCAGCCATTTTGCAAAATCTTCGGCATCTTTTACAGGTAATTCTGCGATACAGTAAAATGCGCCTTTGGGTTTGGCGACTTTTACACCCGGTATCTTCTCGAGGCCTTCAACAAGCAGGTTTCTCCTGGAGGTATACTCCTCAATTACTTCATCGAAATAATCCTGCGGGGTATCCAACGCTGCTTCACTGGCAACCTGTGCGAATGTGGGCGGACTTAAACGTGCCTGGGCGAATTTCATCGCGGTGCTCATCACTTCCTTATTCTTAGATGCCATGCAGCCAATCCTCGCGCCGCACATGGAATAGCGTTTGGAAACAGAATCGATCATGATCGCATTCTCTTCTATCCCGGGAACGCTCATGATGGAATAATGCTTTGCCCCGTCATAAGCGAATTCACGGTAAACCTCGTCGGCTACTATGAACAGGTCGTGTTTCTTCACGATTTCTGCCAGCTGGTCAATTTCTTCCTTTGTGTAAAGATATCCCGTAGGATTGCCGGGGTTACAAATAAGGATCGCCTTGGTCTTAGTGGTGATGAGTTTTTCAAATTCAGAAATAGGAGGCAGAGCGAACCCATCTTCAATCTTTGATTTTACGGGTACTACTTTTACTCCTGAAGAAGTGGCAAAGCCATTGTAGTTGGCATAAAATGGCTCCGGGATGATCACTTCATCGCCGGCATCGCAAATGCTTCCCATGGTGAAAAGCAGGGCTTCAGAACCGCCGGTGGTGATGATAAGCTCCTCTGGGCCAACATTGATATCATGTTTTTTGTAATACGCAGAAAGTTTGTTCCGGTAGCTTTCAAAGCCGGCAGAGTGGCTATAGGATAGCACCTCAATGTCGTTGTTCTTAACCGCGGCAAGAGCCTTGGCCGGAGTTTTAATATCTGGCTGCCCAATATTAAGCTGATAAATATTGCGACCTTTTTTAATGGCGGCTTCAGCGTAAGGGACTAATTTTCTAATAGGTGATTCGGGCATTGCCTGCCCTTTATTTGAGATACTTGGCATGATGCTGATTTTTGGCTTACAAAGTTGCGAAAATTATATATTTCAATGCTTATTTTTTGTAAATTTTATTGATCCTCAAAGTCGTACTATGACAAGGCTGCTCCTCATACTGATTTTCATGAGCCTTCCCTATTCGGGATACTGCCAGGAGGGTTTTGTGATCGATAATGACCGCAGAACGATCAAGATAAAATTCAGGCTGGTAAATAACCTGATCATAGTGCCTGTAGAGCTTAACGGGGTGGAGCTGTCCTTCCTGCTGGATACCGGTGTCAATACCACCGTGCTGCTAAATATTGACGAAGGGGATTCCCTGCAGTTGAAAAATTCCCAGAAGATCAATCTTCGAGGTCTCGGCGGGAAAGAATTTATCGAAGCATACCGATCTGATAACAACCGCCTGAAGATAGGTAAGATCATTTCACAAGATCTTACCCTTTTTCTTATTAATGACCCTGATGTGAATTTTTCACCACGACTGGGAGTGCCGGTACATGGGATCATTGGCTATGATTTTTTTAAGGATTTTGTGGTGAGGGTAAATTACACACGTAAATTTTTGAGAGTGTATGATCCCGAAAGGTTCAGGAAAAAACTGAGGAGGTACCATCCCGTTCATTTGAGTTTTTACAGGAATAAGCCCTACCTGAGAGCGGTTGTAAATATTGAAGGGAAGGAAGTACCGGTGATGCTTTTGATAGATAACGGCCTGGGGGATGCCCTTTGGCTTTTTAATGAAAATAAGGAGATTCAGGTTCCATCGAAATCTTTCGATGATTTTTTGGGATTGGGTCTTCTGGGGGATGTGACCGGAAAAAGAAGCAGGGTCAATTCAATTACTTTGGGAGAATATACCCTGGAAGATGTTACTGCGGCTTTCCCTGATAGTACTTCTGTACTGGGGCTGAGAATGCTTGAGGATCGCAACGGAAGTGTGGGTGGGGAGCTCCTCAGGAGATTCAATATGGTCTTTGATTACGAAAACCACCTCCTGTACCTTCGTAAGAACAGGAATTTTAATGACCCTTTTAATTACGATATGAGTGGGATCACGCTGGAACACAGCGGATTTATGATCGTGGAAACTTTAGTGAATATGCTGGAGCCGGGAGGAGGGTTTAATGAGAGGGAGGATGTTTTCCAGGATACGCCAAGGATGCAAAAAACCTTTGAACTTCATCAGTCCTTTTATATTGTGAACCTTCGGAAAGATTCCCCTGCAGAACAGGCAGGATTAAAGGTGGGAGATGTAATTGTCTCTGTAAATGGACGCGATGCCTATAAATATGCCCTTGAAGATCTTCATGAACTCTTTGCTTCCGAAGATGGAAAGAAAATCAAAATGGTTGTTAACAGGGGTGAACAGCAACTAACTTTCGAATTTTATCTTCAGAAAATTCTGTAAAAAAAAGTCCCTCCTGAAAAAGAGGGACTTTATAAAACTTTTTTGTTTTGTTCTTAAATCTCGGGATCCAGGACCTTACCCTTGATCTTGATCGACTTGGCCGGTACATCGGCATTGGAATAAACCGTAATGGTCTTCCTGATAGGACCTACCCGCTGGGTGTCATATTTTACCTTGATCTCCCCGCTATCGCCGGGTAGGATTGGATCTTTTGGTTTTTCGGGAATGGTACATCCGCAACTTGAGGTCACATCTGTGATCACCAAAGGTGCATTTCCGGTATTGGTGAACTCAAAAACGCGAACTCCATCACTCCCTTTTTCGATCTCGCCATAGTCAATTACCTCAGACTTAAACTCTATCTTGGCCGTTTCCTGTGCCTGCACAGCAAAACCGGCAAAAATAAAGACAGCGATCGCTACTAATTTTTTCATAGTTTTTGGTTTTATCAGAATTGTAAATATAGCACTTCTAAGCCATAGTTGGCAAAAAAAATGTTTTCCATTTCCCGGCCTTTTATAATCCTGAAGTTATAATTACTTTTGCCTGATATTCCAAAAACCGCACCAAAGCATGTCTGTAGCATCAAAATACATAGCCCACGAAGTTGAAGCAAAATGGTATTCGTACTGGATGGAAAATGATTATTTCCATTCCGAGGTTGACGAAAGGGAGCCGTATACCATTGTCATTCCGCCGCCAAACGTAACAGGAGTACTTCACATGGGGCATATGCTGAACAATACCATTCAGGATGTTTTGATACGCCGCGCCCGACTTAAAGGATATAACGCCTGCTGGGTACCGGGAACAGATCATGCCTCTATCGCTACCGAAGCTAAGGTGGTGGCAAAATTAAAAGCTGAAGGAATTGACAAAAATGACCTTTCAAGGGAGGAATTTCTAGAACATGCCTGGGAATGGACGCACAAGCACGGCGGGATCATCCTGGAGCAGCTTAAGAAACTGGGAGCTTCCTGTGACTGGGACCGTACCAAATTCACCATGGATGATGACATGTCGGCTTCGGTGATCAAAGTCTTTGTAGACCTCTACAAAAAAGGCCATATCTACCGCGGCTACCGAATGGTGAACTGGGATCCGCAGGCCAAGACCACCCTTTCTGATGAGGAAGTGGTGTACCAGGAGCGACAGGGTCATCTTTATTATCTGGAATATAAGATCAAGGGCAGTGACGAAAAACTCACAATTGCCACAACGAGACCTGAAACCATCCTGGGAGATACGGGAATCTGTATAAATCCTAATGACGAGCGTTTTACACATTTAAAAGGCAAAAAAGCCATTGTCCCTCTTTGCGACCGCGTGATCCCCATCATTGAAGATGAGTATGTGGATATGGAATTTGGAACGGGATGCCTTAAAGTGACTCCCGCACATGACGAAAATGACAAGGTACTGGGGGATAAGCACAACCTGGAGGTTGTTGATATTTTTAACGATGATGCCAGCCTTAATTCCTACGGAATGCACTATGAAGGCATGGATCGCTTCGAAGCCCGAAAGGCTATCGTTAAAGAATTGAAAGAGAAGGGGATCCTGGTGAAAACTGAAGATCACCTTAACAAGGTGGGGACCAGTGAACGTACAGGGGCGGTAATAGAGCCAAAGCTAAGCGACCAGTGGTTCCTGAAAATGAAAGAGCTGGCCCAGCCGGCCCTGGACGCCGTGCTCAATAAGGAAGTGAACCTGGTGCCTGAAAAGTTCATAAACACTTACCGCCACTGGATGGAAAATGTGCGGGACTGGAATATTAGTCGGCAGTTGATCTGGGGGCACCAGATCCCGGCTTACTACTATGGGGACGGAAAAGAAGATTTTGTAGTGGCCGAATCTATGGAAGAAGCTCTGCAGTTAGCCATTGAAAAAACGGGAAATTCAGCTTTAACCTTGGATTCGATTATCCAGGATAAAGATGCGCTGGATACCTGGTTCTCTTCCTGGCTGTGGCCAATGAGCGTGTTTAACGGGATCCTGGAGCCTGATAATAAGGAGATCAACTACTATTATCCAACCAACGACCTGGTGACCGCGCCCGAGATCCTTTTCTTCTGGGTGGCAAGAATGATCATTGCGGGATATGAATACCGGGGGCAAAAACCCTTTAATAACGTTTATCTTACCGGAATTGTGAGGGATAAGCAGCGGCGAAAAATGTCCAAGTCTCTTGGGAATTCTCCAGATCCGCTTGAATTGATTCGGAATTACGGGGCAGACGGTGTACGTGTGGGGATGTTACTGAGCTCTCCTGCAGGAAATGACCTGATGTTCGAGGAAGATCTGTGTAAACAGGGAAGTGCTTTTGTGAATAAAATTTGGAACTCCTTTAAGCTGGTGAAATCCTGGGAGGTTTCCGAAGAAAAACAACAACCCGAATCTTCCCGTCTCGCACTGGATTGGTTTAACGCAAAGTTTCAAAAGACATTACGGGAGATCGAAGACCATTACAAAAAATACCGCATGAGCGATGCCCTTATGGCTACTTATAAATTGGTTTGGGACGATTACTGTTCCTGGCTACTGGAAATGGTAAAACCGCCTTACGGGGAGGCTATAGACGCCAAAACTTACGCGGAAGTGGTGTCGATCCTGGAACAAAATCTGAAGTTGCTGCATCCTTTTGTTCCTTTTGTTTCTGAAGAGATCTGGCAGGCAATTAAAGAGCGTTCTAAAGAAGAAGCCCTTATCGTGGCCTCCTGGCCGGAGATGACAGATTACAAAGAAGAGGTGATTTCTGAATTTGCGATCGCAGCAGAGGTTATCTCCGGTATTCGCAGCATTCGAAAGGAGAAGAACATTCCACATAAGGATCAGATAGGTTTGCAGGTGCTCAATAATGAGAAAACCGCTGCGACCTTTGACCCGGTGATCGTCAAAATGGGTAATATTTCCTCACTTGAGTATGTGGAGCAACAGGTTAAAGGAGCGCTTTCCTTCAGGGTAAAATCCAATGATTATTTTATCCCTGTAGCAGGAGCAGTTGACCTGGATGCTGAAAAAGCTAAATTGGAAGAGGAACTGAATTATACCCGAGGCTTTCTGAAATCTGTAGAAAAGAAGCTATCCAATGAGCGTTTTGTCAATAATGCACCCGCTAAAGTTGTGGAGATCGAACAGCAGAAAAAGCAGGATGCTGAGGCTAAGATCGAAGCTATTGAAGCCAGTTTAAAGGCGCTGGGGGTTTAAGGTGTTTGTTGTTTGTGGTTTGTTGCTCTGTTTTTCAATTAGAACATGAAGAGCGTTATTAGTAATTGTTTTATCGTGGAATGAGTTGTCTGGCTGAGCTATTTTTTACAACCACCAAAGCGTGAAAATATGGTCGAAGCCGGTTTGGAAAATAAGCTAACAGCCAAAGGCCAATAGCCAGGGATTTTTCGTTTGCTGTTTCCCGTTACTTGCAACTCGAAATCCGTAACCCGTTGATCCTTCCCGCTGATCCCGCAGATTTATACAGAATATTTTGGAATTTGGTCTTCCTCCTTTAGAATTGGGCTCACCAACGGCTATGGCTTCGGCGGGAGAAAATTTGGGATTTGGGATTTGGAATGTGGAATTTCCGGCTATTCCGTAATATGCTTATTCACCAACTCAATATATTTTTGTTTGGCTTCTTCGGTGCTCATTCCTTTGATCTGTAGGAGGGCGTTGAGCTTAAAGGCATTTCTCACGTCATCTTCACCAGATGGCATGTAAATCCCTTCCTGTTCTGTGGCTTGTTTGTAATAGGCGTAGAACTGCAGCATGATATCGGGTGGAAATTTTTGATCGGTTCGATTGGCCTTTTCATAGGCTTCCTGGAATTTTTTATCAATTTCTTCCGAAGTCATAATAAAATTTAAAATTGGCATTGATCAGGAAATATTGGCGATCACACTTAAACCACCTTTAACTTTTTGGTTTAGTTTCACTTCTATTGGGGTTCCAACCGGAAGAAATACATCAACTCTTGAGCCGAATTTTATAAATCCGCTGTCACTGCCCTGAACTACTTCTTCGCCAACCTCGGCATAATTCACGATGCGTTTTGCGAGTGCCCCGGCAATCTGCCTGTACAGGACCTCTCCTGCAACTTTATTTTCCACTACTACGGTAGTTCTTTCATTCTCTTCACTGGCCTTTGGATGCCAGGCAACCAGGTATTTTCCAGGGTGGTACTTACTGTATTTTACCACTCCGCTCACAGGGTGTCGGGTAACGTGCACATTGATAGGTGACATAAAAACCGAAACCATCAAGCGTTGATCCTTAAAATATTCCTTTTCAAATACTTCTTCGATCACCACGACTTTTCCGTCTACCGGCGCTACGATATGAGCGTCATTAAGTACGGTATTTCTTTTTGGATTCCTGAAGAACTGGACAATGAGAAAGAACAGGATAAGAGTGCCAATAAGGATGAGCATCTTGATCCATTCGGTAAAGATAAATGTATGGGCGACCAGATTCACAACGATCAGTAAGATCATTGCAATGGCCATTATTTTGTATCCTTCTTTATGAAACATATTTTAAAAATTGTAAAAAGGCGTAGACAAAGGGGCTGGCAAAAATAATACTATCCAGCCTGTCAAACAAGCCGCCGTGTCCCGGCATGAGCCTTCCACTGTCTTTTACTCCCGCCTGCCTTTTAAATTTAGATTGTATAAGATCACCAAGGGTGCCAAAAATGCTGAGAATGATCGCCATTCCCACCCAGGTGTGCAGCTTGAGCAGTCCGGTTAAAAAATACACCAGATAGGCGGCAACTGCCGAAAAAATGAGTCCGCCCAAAAAGCCTTCGACCGTCTTTTTTGGGGATATGCGTTCAAATAGTTTTCTTTTTCCAAAGTTCTTACCTACAAGATAGGCAAAAGTATCGTTTATCCAAATCAAACTGAAGATACCAATAACCAGTTCTGGGGTGAAATCACCGGTGTAACTTGGAATAAGGGTAAGAAAGATGAGGGAAGCGATGAGGTAAAAAACAATGATCACATATTTTTTCTTTTCAAACAAAGGGATCTTGTTAACCACAACAAGGTCTTTAACCAGGAACATGTTTACAAAAAGGGTAATAAGCAGTAGGACCATGGTGGCATCAGGGCTCCAACGGGCGTAACTAAATAAGTAGAACAGGACCAGGAGCAGGAAATAACCCAGATAGCTTTTTAGGTGGAGGAGTCTTTGGAGCTCCCGTAGACAAATAATTCCAAACAACAGGAAAAGTGTGGTAAATGCGAATTCAGATGAGAATATGGAAACTACAAGTATAGAGACATACATTACACCCGATAAACCACGAATAATATTTTCCTTCATGCTATAGATCTTCCAGAAGCAGCAAATATAGGTTTTTTGTGCTACTTCC
>CAZVKA010000059.1:0-15861 GCA_964627595.1 uncultured Flavobacteriaceae bacterium
ATAGGCTTGAAAAGAACTTTCATTACCCTTCTTTTTGTAGCGGGCCTGATCACTTTTACAGACCAACTTGCCAATCTTTTCAAGCATGGTTTTGAGCGGCCACGGCCTTGCGGGCAGGAAGGGGTTATGGAAATGGCACGGTACGTGGCAGTGCGCTGTGGCAGGTACGGTTTTTTCTCAGCTCACGCAGCCAGTTCTGCAGCTTTGACCGTGTTCCTGGGAACCATCCTTCGAAAGTACTGGAAGGGCAGTTTAGTGGTGTTGATGCTCTGGGCACTGCTAGTGTCCTATAGCCGAATCTATGTGGGTGTACATTATCCTGGAGATATTCTGGTCGGCTGGTTCTTCGGAATTTTATTAGGTTGGCTCTTTTATAAATTGTGGAAGTATGTCATGAACAAATACTTTTATATTCCTTCCACTCCCGAACACTAAACCTGCTGAAAACCGGCGGGTCAGGCGTATTCCCTGTTGCTTAAAATAATATTTCGAATATAAATAATACTTCCAGCCAAATGCCCCAGTAGCAGGACAGGATCTTTCCGAATTACTGCGTAAACCAGGATCAGCGATGCACCTGTAAGACTAAGCAGCCAAAAGCCCATAGGTAGCACAGATTCCCTGATCCGCTCAGAAAAATACCACTGGTAGATGAACCTGAATGTGAAGATCACCTGTGCCCCCGATCCCAATACCAGTAGCCATAATGGAATAGCTTCATTGTGAAAAAGCTTTTGAATATCATAAACGTCATTATTATAGGAGTATAGAAATATAAAGCCCGGAAAAAGGTAAAGTAGCCATTTGATACCGGTAGGTAACTTGCTCCACTCTCCCTGCAATTGCAAATTTCTTATGTAAATAAAATAGGTTAAAGCCTGCCCCAGCATGATAGCGAAATCACTTCGAAGGTACCCGTAAATGAACAACAGGAAGGAGGCAAAAAGCGATAGCTTCCAAAAGATAGAAGGGGTTAATACTCTTTGATGTTTTTCTGATGCGATCCATTGAAGAATAAGCCTGGCCGAAAAGAAGATCTGGGCCGTAAAGCCAATAATATAAATTTGCCAGCTACTCATTTCTATCAGCTATCTTATAATCAATATAATTCCTTTTCATCCACAAGTAGGCAAAACAAGCAGAGAGAGGGCCAATAAGCCGGTTCATGAGATGGAATTTTGTCTTTCCCGCGACTCTGGGGTAATGACGTACGGGAATCTGTTTTACTTTCCCGTTCTGCAGCATCACCATTGCCGGCAAAAAACGATGAATGCCTTTGAACATGGGGATACGCTTCGCGAAATCAGTTTTTATTACCTTGAGAGGACAACCCGTATCGTCTATATTATCACAGGTAAAACTTCTTCGGATGCTATTGGCAATTAAAGAAGACATTTTTTTCGTGAAAGGATCTTTTCGACTGGTGCGCACTCCCGTTACCAGGTCGTAATCTGGGATGTATTTTAACAGCAGGTCAAAATCTTCGGGGGTGGTTTGCAGGTCTGAATCTATATAACCTATTAAAAGTGTTTTCGCATGATCGAATCCTGCCTTGATCGCTGTGCTGAGGCCATGATTCTTCTCAAAAGTGATAAAACTGAAATGACTGTTTCTTCTGCAAATTTTTTCCAGCAGGTCCTGGCTATTATCGGTTGAACCATCGTTTATGAATAGTACACAGGATGGGAGGGGAGCTTTAGCCAGATAGGCCGAAAGCTCCTTTTCCACGCGTAGCAGATTGTCTTCTTCATTATACAGGGGGACCAGAATAGTAAATTGATGATCCATAATTCAGAAGCTGAGTAATGTAATTTCATATTAAATATACAGGAAATGCTCATGGCACCCGGAAGAAGAGTGCAAAAGGATTGTTAATTTGCAAAAAATATCACACTCATAGCTTACTTCCGAAAAATAAAGTAATCCAGGAAGTTTTTTTTAGGAAGGCCTGGAGAAGCACATCCCGGGTTCTAATAAAAATTTCTATAGCGAACGATATTTTTCGAGCAGGTATGCGGCGGCTTCAAAAGGGGTGGTTTCATTTTTTTCCAGGGCTGATAATTGCTGCGGAAGGAGTCTTTGGATCTCCGGATGTTGGTAAAACCGGTTCTTAAGGTTTTCGTTTATCGTTTGTAGCATCCAGAATTTATTCTGTTCCTGTCTGTTTTGGAGAAAATAGCCGGTTTTTTTCACCTGTTCTTCAAACTCCATGATCAATTCCCATACTTCCTGAATTCCTGTTCTTTTTAAGGCACTGCAAAGTAATACTTTAGGTTGCCAGCCGCTATTCTTCGCAGGATATAAATGTAATGCCCTCCGAAATTCTGCCCGGGCCTGTTTAGCCGGTTTCAGGTTTTCCCCATCGGCCTTGTTGATTACAATGGCATCTGCCATCTCCATGATACCTCTTTTGATGCCTTGCAGTTCATCGCCGGCGCCTGCCAGCTTCAGCAACAGGAAGAAATCGGTCATACTGTGTACGGTAGTTTCGCTCTGACCAACTCCTACAGTTTCTATCAGCAGCGTGTCAAAACCTGCAGCCTCACATAAGATAATAGATTCCCGGGTTTTTTTGGCGACTCCGCCCAGGGAATCCCCTGAAGGGGAAGGCCTGATAAAGGCGTTTTTGTGATTCACCAGGGTTTCCATGCGGGTCTTGTCTCCCAGAATACTTCCGTGGGAAACAGTACTGGTGGGATCTACAGCCAGGACCGCCACTTTTTTTCCCGTGTCGGCCAAATGCCCTCCAAAAGCTTCTATAAAAGTACTTTTTCCCACTCCCGGTACTCCTGTGATCCCAATCCTGATCGATTTATTTGCATAAGGAAGACATTTTTCAATAAGTTGTGCTGCCTTTTCCTGGAATTTTGGATTGTTATTTTCTATAAGGGTGATCCCTATACTCAGGGCAGATTTATCCCCTTCCAGGATCTTTCTGAATATTTCCTCTACAGGCACTTCTTTCTTTCGCCTGGCCCTGATCTTTTTGGCCACGTCGGCATTAACTCCCGACTCTGGTCGGGTGCCTTCAGATTCATTTAAAGCCGATTCTTTCGTCAAACTCTTAATCTTATTTGTATATTGAAGTACTAAATTAGTAAAATAAAGATCATGGTAAAGACAATGTATACAGCTACGGCCACAAACAGTGATGGACGCGAAGGTCATGTACAGAGTGAAGATGGCATCCTGGATTTTGATCTGGGGAACCCACAGACCGGTGGAGGTAAGGATAAGACTAATCCTGAGCAGCTTTTCGCTGCTGCATATTCAGCCAGTTATGGCAGCGCCCTGAAAACTGCTGCAAAGAACCAAAATATTGATCTTGGGGATTTTACCGTAACTGCAACTGTAGAACTGGGCACGAATGAAGACGGGGACCAGCAACTTGCGCTTACCCTCGACTCCTATTTACCCGGGGTAGATGTGGAAACGGGCGAAGAGCTGGTGGACGAAGCTTATGAACTTTGTCCTTTCTCCCGCGCCACTATGGATAATATGGATGTAACATTAAACCTGTTACTGGATGAAGAATAATTGTTGATGTTTAAATTAGTTAAACGGAAGGAAGCACTTTAAAGTGCTTCTTTTTTTTTTGCTCTTTTTCAAGCAGGTCCTGGAAATGCTGGTTACCATAGAGTGTAAGAGAAAACTTCTTACTTTTATTTCAGAAAAATAAAATTTTTCTACAGGTTTTTGCAACACGTTGAAAAAACCATCGTCTTTAAAGTGAACAGCAACCAAAAAAGTTATTTTGATACAACATCAATTAATAGAAGCTTGCAGGCAGAATGATCGCAGAGCGCAGCTCAAACTGTACAACAAGTACTGTGAGGGCATGTATTACGTTGCAAAACGATTCATTCAGGATTCCTTCGAAGCTGAGGACGCCATGCAGGAGGCTTTTGTAAAAGCCTTTCAGAAACTGCACCAATTCAATGGAGAGGTAACCTTTGGGGCCTGGTTGAAAAGGATCGTGATCAACAAATGTCTTGATAAGCTAAAGGCTAAAAAACTGGAACTGGTAGCCATGAATGAACAGGTGCTGGGAACAGTTGAAGAGGAAGAGGACTGGACAGTAGATGACGGAGTGGGAGTCGACGAAGTGAAACAGAAAATGGAGCAACTTCCCGAAAAATATAAATACCCGCTCATGTTATATCTACTGGAAGGTTATGATCACGAAGAGATCTCGGAAATACTGGGAATATCAAAAGTCGCATCCAGAACGCTGGTGCACAGGGGAAAGAAAAAATTACAGGAAGAATTAAAAGACTTACGTCATGGCACAGGATATTAGAAAAATGTTTCAGGAGGATAAAAGCATCTCTCCAGATAAGCTGGAGAAGGGGCATCAAAATCGATTTGAGACAAAACTTGACAAGGCTTTTCCGCAGGAAAAAGAAATAAGGAAATCTTCACATCAATTCATGTTCCTCAAGATCGCTGCTGTCTTGGTGGTGGCACTGGGAATAGGCTTTTTCTTCTTTACTTCCGGCGAAGACAGGTTTGGCGGGGAACAAATAGTAGATAGCGAAGAGCAAATTAAGGAGGAAAAAGAAGAGGCAGTTCCGGTTGAAAAGGAATACCAGCTAAGCGATGTTTCTCCTGAATATAAAAAGATAGAGGATTATTACCTGGCGAGCCTCAATATAGAACTGGCCAAGCTTGATGTTAATGATGACAACCGCTCCCTGGTAGATTCTTTCATGAACCAACTTGCAGAACTTGATGAAGAATATAAACGTCTCAATGCCGAGATAAATGAAACAGGACTTAATGAGAGTAGTGTAGAAGCGCTTATTGCAAACCTGCAACTAAGACTGGAACTGCTGTTCAAACTTAAAAGTAAAATAAAAGAGATCAATCAATCTAAAAATAAAGACTATGAAAATTTTCAGGCTTAATTATGTGATCCTATGGCTGCTGTGCTGTACGACGGCCATAGCCCAAACCAAAAAACTGGACAAGAGCTTCAAGACGAATGCCAATGTTACCGTTAATGTAGATGCCACACACACCAACATCGTGGTAGAGCATTGGGACAGGAATGAAGTACAGGTTGAGGCTTTGCTTGATGGCCAAAAAATGAGTGAGGAGGCAATGAACAAAGCCCTTAAGGACTGGAAGCTGGATCTTTCAGCCAACGCAGGGGAAGTGACCATAAGATCTACTGGAGGAATGGTGATCAATAAACATATTGACATGGCCTCCCTGCAGGAACCTCTTTCCAAACTACCCGAGATGATGGCTCCCATTCAGCAGATGATTGGACCTTTGCTGGAAAGTATTTCTGGTAACCCGCTACCTCCACAGTTTTACGAAAGCATGGGAAATCTAAATTTTGATTATGAAGCCTATCGGAAAGACGGCGATAAGTATCTAGAAAAATTTGAAAAAAAGGTAGAGAAGAATTTTGGCAAGGATTTCGAGAAATCCATGGAGGAATGGGCTGCCAAATTTGAAAAAGATTCGGCCATGTGGAAAAGTAAGGCGATAAAAATTGAGAAAATGGGTGAAAAATTTGAAAAAGACATGGAAGCCTGGGGTGAGGAATTTGGAAAAAGCATGGAAGCCTGGGGAGAAAAGTTTGGTAAAGACATGGAGGCCTGGGCAGAGAATATCGAGAAGGAGGTAGAAGCCAAATATGGAGAATCTGGTAATAAAGTCATTGTACTCAATAGAGGGTCTAAAGCCCAGAAGACCATTAAGGTCAAGATACCTAAGGAAGGACAGGTAAAACTGAATGTGCGGCATGGAGACGTGAAGTTGAGCGGAAATGTGAAGAACCTGAGAGGGGAACTTTCCCATAGTAAATTATCTGCCAACCGGCTGTCTGGAGACAGGACAGATCTAAAAGTGGCCTATTCTCCGGTCAATATCAAGCAATGGGATTACGGGGTGCTGAAAGCTTCTTATGTGCAGGATTTCGAAATAGCTAAAGCCGGAAGTATTAAACTCACTTCCAACTCCAGTGATGTCATCATAAAAGAATTGGCTAAAGAAGGCATCTTCAGGGGGACTTTTGGGGAGCTGGTGATCGAGAAGGTCAACAACAACTTTGAAAGCCTGGATATCGTTCTTGAAAACAGTGATCTGAAGCTTGATCTTCCAGATGTTGCCTACAGCTTCAACTATAGTGGTAACAAAAGTCAGGTGAAATACCCGGGAGATCTAAGTATAAAATCTACAAAATCCTATGATACTCAAAAACTGACCGGTTTTAACCGAAACAAAAATGCCAATGCTACTATTTCCATTAATGCGAGCTTTAGTGATGTGATACTTAAATAGAATTATCTTTGCGCAAAAAGCAGATGCAGAAAAACGGTTTTGCTCAATTCATAGCCGGCCTCACTACGGGATTTACTCCCGTAATTGAGGCCGGTTTTCCTGTTTCGGGATATACACACATAGATCTTTCAGTAAATAACCGGGATTTGACGGGGGAGCTTCTCGCGAGCGAGGTCGCATTCTCAGAGTTCCTAAGGTCTTACCTGCAAAAGAGGGGGAAGAGTATCGCATGGGGAGGCTACAATGAGAAACGCGGGCTCTACCGGCGCAGCGAACTATTCTCGGCTGAGGTAGGGGAGAAGGATATCCGCAACATCCACCTGGGGATAGACGTATGGGCAGATGCCGGTACTCCTGTGCTTGCAGCTTTAGATGGAAAGATTCACAGTTATGCCAATAACTCGGGATTTGGAGATTATGGCCCTACCATAATCCTGGAGCATCATTTCGAAGGGCAAAGCTTTTTTACCTTATTCGGGCATTTAAGCGTAGAATCCCTTAACGACCTTAAAGAGGGAGAGAGGGTAAAGGAGGGGCAGCAAATTGCCGTTTTGGGAACTCCTGAAGAAAACGGGAATTACGCGCCTCATTTGCATTTTCAAATCATTCGTGAGCTGCACGGCAGAAAAGGGGATTTTCTGGGGGTGAGTTCTATAAACGAACTCAGGTCATACCTGGAACTTTGTCCAGATCCAAATTTGTTGTTGAAGATACCTGAATAGGTTCAGGAGACCTTCTCTATTTTCGAAGCATCTTTTATAGGAACTTTTATGAGAGTTTTATCCCAGGCAAGGTTCAGCAGGATAAATTCATGTATATCTGTAAAATCAATAGTGAATTGTTCAATGGGTTCTTCTAATTTTGTCACAGGCAGCTCCACCACAAGCACGTCATGTTCGGGAATGCGTGATGGACGTTGGTCTGCAGTGATCCCCCAGGGATACATTTCTGCATTAAAAATGACTTTCCAGGAAGACTCCATAGGAATGGTCCAGAGGGTATATTCACCCGCGGGTAGTAAAGAACCGTCTACAAAAATGTCTTTACTGGTATAGAAAGTGGTGGCTTCATTGGCCCCTGTACGCCACACTTCACCATAGGGAACAAGTCCGCCGAAAATGTGCCGGTCTTTCTTATAGGGCCGGTTATAGAAAACTTCGAGTCTTAGATCGTCTTGTTGATAAGTTACCGTGTCTTCGGGACTATAAGATTTGGTGTTGGTCTTAAAAATAAAATAAGGCACCATGATTGCTACCACCAGGATGATCATTCCCAAAAACACCTTTTTTATGGTCTTTCTCATATTTGGAAGTTAACAAATTCCAAACCAAAAAAAATCCATCAGCCAAAGGGATGATGGATTTTTTCCGTTTAATGATATTTGGTTGGTTAGATAGCTTTTAAAGTTCGAACTTTTGGAGTATGAGATGGATCCTGTGTATTTTCTCCATTCTTGAATTTTTCAGCTTTTTGAAGACTTTCCAGGATCATTCTTCTGTGTCTTTTAAGCACTTTTAGAACCTCCCCGGGAAGCATTTTCTCCTTTAAGATCTCATCATAGAGCTTAAGGTTCTTTTCATCTCGTTCCTTACATTTTTTTAGGAGTTTCAAAGGTCTTTGTTGAGTAAGTGCCTTTTTTTCCTGTCTCCAGTCGCGGTGAAGATTACCTTTTTGCACCCAGTCCTTGTGGGGTTCTACGTCGGCCTGTACCAGCTGCTCAGATATCTCGTAACTAAAGCGATTTCGATTCACACTTTCGTGGTTGAAAAACCGTTTTAGTTCTACCTGCTGTACGTCTTCACTGGCATTGTAATACACCTTTTCAGCCTCAAAGCTTTGGGTGAGGAGCCAGTTCAATTTTTTAAATTTGGAGTAACGATCTTCCATATGAGTCCATTTTGAATTGTGGAGCAATATAATAATGGAGCATCCATTTCTCTTCCTAACCAATTGTTAAATCGCTGATTTTTAATACAATATTCAGGTATTTTTAAGAATTTCTTCTGAAAATTAAGAATTAAATTAGGTGGAAAATTCTTACTTCAAATTCTGATTACAGGAAGAGTTTTTCCAGAAGATCACCTACAAAATAAGCGAGAAAGGCCGCAATTCCACCCAAAAGAATTGTTTCTGCCACCCCTATGAAAATGTTCTTTTCGTTAACAATACTTTTTAGGCTTCCAACGATGGTCAGAGCCACCCCTGTTAGTACACAGGAATAAAAGAAAAGTTGAGGATCATTGACCGAAAGATCTTCTCCCGCAAAAACATAGGAGAGTAAAGGAACAGATCCTACCAGGATAAAACTAAAAAAGGTTGCTCCGGCGGTTTTATAAGGAGTTTTTTCTCCTTTTACCATTTCCAGTTCTTCTTTCATCATGGTATCTACCCAAACATCCTTATCTGCAGTGATCACCTCGACGACCTGTTCCAGCAGGTCTCCTTCAAATCCTTTTGCAGCATAGATCTCCCTGATCTCCTGTATTTCCTTTTCCCGTAGGTTTTCAATCTCCCAGTATTCTACCTGCTTGTGTTTTTCAAAGGAATCTCTCTCGGCCTTGGTGGCAAAAAAATTTCCCACAGACATGGAGAACCCGTCAGCGATAAGGTTGGCAATTCCTAAAATAATGACTATAGATATTCCCAGGCTCGCACCTTCAGCCCCTGCAACTACAGCGAAGGTTGTGATGGCTCCGTCAATCCCCCCATACACGAACTCAGATATATATTCCTTGTTGAAAAATAATATCTTTTCGCGGGAGTGGAGTTTTGCTTCCTGCATAGCAGAAATTTTAGGGTTTAAGAAGGGCTTTTTTTATGTTGGGATCAATTGTTACTGAAGTCCAACAGAGTCGGGGGCTTTTCTTTTCCTGCGCATGATCAGGGCGGTGACCGCAGCAGTAACGATTCCAGAAAAAAGTGCGAACAATGCGCTTTGCAGGATATAATTCTGAAGGCTGAAATATTCCTGGGCTTGTTCCCGGGTCATTTCACCTGTTTCTACAGAATGCTGAATAATGTTCGGGAAATATTCCGGAGAAATATATCGGCTAATCACGTATTGTGCCAGGGGAGACAGAACGACCACCACAAGAGTAATGACCAGCCCGGAATAAAACCCTTGTTTCCAGGTCATGAATCCGTGGTAATAATTCTTTCTCTTGTCGTAAAGTGCCAGGAGGTAGATCCCAATGGCCACCAGGGCAAAGAAGCTGGTGATCATCGCATGCTTGTCGATCCTCTCATCATGAAGGCCCGCAAGCTTCTCCAGGTACATCCAGAGGAGCATGATAAGGATGAAGATCACTCCCCACTTGATCTCGATAGAACGTTTCTCCATTTTCAGTAGTGTTAGAGCTTTAATATAAAATTAGCAAAAATCCCTTTAGCAAATCACGAAGTATGTAAAATAAAAAACCCGGAGTACTATCTCCGGGTTCCAAAAATTAAGTTTTTTGCTGTCTATTCGTCCACAAGCACCCAGTCTCCCTTGTCAAGAAGCGGGATTGCCTGTTTAAACTTCATACTCTTGTTTTCCCCGCTCATGACGTTCTTGATAGTGACTTTATCATTTCGGCCAATCTTGGGGCGTTCCCGGGTAATGGTTTCGGTTACCTGCGGGCGACGCTGAGTGTTTCCTGCAGCCCTGCTTTGAGCGGCACGCTCATCCATGTTCGGGATCTCCTCCTTGCTGGTTTCCACTTTTTCCCGCTTCTGCTGGCGTGCTTCATGTATCTGCGCCGGATTTGGTGCGGGCAGTTCCCCTTTGAAAAGGAAGGAGATCACATCCCTGTTCACCTGGTCTAGCATTACCTTGAAAAGTTCAAAGGCTTCGAACTTATAGATCAATAAAGGATCTTTTTGCTCGTGAACGGCCAGCTGCACACTCTGCTTCAACTCATCCATTTTACGAAGGTGGGTCTTCCAGGAATCGTCAATAATGGCTAAACTGATGTTCTTTTCAAAATCATTCACCAGCTGTTTCCCTTCAGTCTCGTAAGCCTTCTCCAGGTTGGTGACTACAGAAAGGGTCTTTACGCCATCTGTGAACGGCACAGAGATGCGCTCAAAATTATTTCCTTTATCCTCCCATACCTGTTTGATCACCGGGTAAGCCGCATCTGCATTGCTTTTCATTTTAGCCTGGTAATGTTCGTAAGCGGCTTTATAAACGATCCCCGCTATCTTAAGGAAATCCATTTTTTCGAACTCTGCCTCAGTGATAGGAGAGCTCATGGAAAAATACCTGATCAATTCAAATTCAAAGTTCTTGAAATCGTTCGCCAGCTTATTGGTTTCGGCAATATTTTCTGAAGTATCATAGATCATATTGGCGATATCCACCCGTAGTCTGTCTCCAAACAGGGCATGGTAACGGCGTTTGTACACCACCTCACGCTGGGCGTTCATTACATCATCATATTCCAGCAGGCGTTTACGAACTCCAAAGTTGTTCTCTTCCACCTTTTTCTGCGCTCTCTCAATAGATTTTGAGATCATGGAGTGCTGAATGACCTCTCCTTCTTCAAGCCCCATTCTATCCATGAGTTTGGCGATCTTTTCAGACCCAAACAAACGCATGAGGTTGTCTTCAAGAGAAACATAGAACTGAGAACTACCTGGGTCTCCCTGTCGACCGGCACGACCTCTTAACTGGCGGTCTACCCGTCTGGAGTCGTGGCGCTCGGTACCAATAATGGCAAGACCTCCGGCCTCTTTCACTTCTGGACTCAGCTTAATATCTGTACCACGCCCGGCCATGTTGGTCGCGATGGTCACAATTCCACCTTTCCCGGCTTCGGCCACAATATCGGCTTCCTTTTTATGCAATTTGGCGTTCAGTACGTTGTGTGGTACGTTGCGCAACTTGAGCATTCGGCTTAACAGTTCTGATATTTCTACGGAAGTGGTACCGATCAATACAGGCCTTCCGGCTCTGGAAAGTTCGGTTACGTGTTCAATGACCGCGTTATATTTTTCACGTTTGGTCTTGAAAACGAGGTCTTCCTTATCTTTTCTTGCAATAGGTCGGTTGGTGGGTATCTCCACCACATCAAGTTTGTAGATCTCCCAGAATTCCCCGGCTTCGGTTACAGCTGTACCGGTCATACCCGAAAGCTTGCTGTACATCCTGAAGTAATTCTGAAGGGTAACTGTAGCGAAGGTTTGGGTAGCATCCTCGATCTTTACGTTTTCCTTCGCCTCGATCGCCTGGTGTAGTCCGTCAGAATAACGACGTCCTTCCATGATACGACCTGTCTGCTCGTCAACGATCTTCACTTTATTATCCATCACCACGTACTCTGTATCTTTTTCGAACAGGGTATACGCCTTTAGTAGCTGGCGCATAGTATGGATACGCTCACTCTTCACGCTATAGTCTCGAAAAAGCTCTTCTTTCTTTTCTGCTTCCTCTTCTTTGGAAAGACCTTCTTTTTCGATCTTGGCGATCTCCATTCCAATCTCGGGCATCACGAAGAAATCGGGCTCATCTTTACCCGATATGTATTCAATACCTTTATCGGTAAGGTCGATCTGGTTGGTCTTTTCATCTATGGTAAAGTACAATTCGGCATCGACCTTGGGCATTTCCCGGTTGTTGTCCTGCATGTACTGGTTTTCTGTCTTTTGCAGCAAAGCTTTTACTCCTTCCTCACTCAGGAATTTGATAAGAGCTTTGTTCTTGGGAAGTCCGCGGTAAACGCGCAGCAACTGGAATCCCCCTTCTTTGGTATCGCCGGCAGCGATCAGTTTTTTAGCCTCGGCTAACACCCCGGTAAGGTATTTCCGCTGAATTTCAACGATGTTGGCAACAGCCGGTTTTAACTGGTCAAATTCGTGAACATCACCTTTTGGAATAGGTCCCGAGATAATTAACGGAGTACGGGCGTCATCGATCAATACCGAATCCACCTCATCCACGATCGCGAAGTTGTGCGGTCGCTGTACCAGGTCATCCGGGGAATGTGACATGTTATCCCTCAGGTAGTCAAACCCGAATTCATTGTTGGTTCCGTAAGTGATATCTGCATTATAAGCTTTTCTGCGTGCTGCAGAGTTTGGCCTGTGATAATCAATACAATCTACACTTAGCCCGTGGAATTCAAAAATAGGGGCCATCCAGGCGCTATCTCTTTTTGCCAGGTAGTCGTTTACCGTTACCAGGTGAACCCCGTTCCCGGTAAGGGCGTTGAGGTACATAGGCAAGGTTGCCACAAGGGTTTTACCTTCCCCGGTCTGCATCTCAGCGATCTTACCCTGGTGCATCGCTACCCCGCCAATAAGTTGAACGTCATAGTGCACCATATCCCAGGTCACAGGTTTCCCTGCGGCATCCCAGGAGTTGTTCCATATGGCATGGTCTCCATCAAGGTTCACGTAATCTTTCTCTGCAGAAATTTCCCGGTCAAAACTGGAGGCAGTAACTTTTAACTGCTCGTTGTTTGTAAAACGCTTCGCCGTTTCTTTAATGGTGGCAAAGGCTTCGGGAAGGATCTCGTTCAATACACCTTCAGAGATCTCGTAAGCTTTATCTTTAAGGCTGTCAATTTCTGCGTATATTTCTTCCTTTCGGGTAATGTCTTCAGAGGCATCAGCTTCGGTATTAAGCTCATCGATCTGCTGGTTCACCTCTTTCAAGGCCTCCTGTATCTTATTTTTGAAAGTAGTGGTTTTGGCGCGAAGTTCATCCAGGGAAAGGGCTTCAAATTCACTTTCCAGCTCCTTAATCCTGTTAACGATAGGCTGGATTCCCTTGATGTCTTTTTTAGACTTGTCACCAACAAAAACTTTCAATACTGAATTTAAAAAACTCATAGTTTTTATTGTTTTAATAGGTCAAATGTACATAAAAAAAAAGCCTCAATTTTGAGACTTTTTCCTTCTATTTATTTTGTATGCTTTTTAGTATTCATCTTCATTCCAGAGGTAATCCTCATCGGTTGGATAATCTGGCCAGATCTCCTCGATCGAATCATAGGAATCTCCCTCATCCTCAATTGCCTGCAGGTTTTCAACAACCTCCAGTGGGGCACCCGTCCTGATGGCGTAATCAATTAACTCATCTTTTGTGGCGGGCCATGGCGCATCACTTAAATAGGATGCTAATTCTAATGTCCAATACATCGGTTAATCGGTTTTATTTTTTGCAAAAATAATTTTTTTGACGAGATAGTCAAGAAAAAAATCTATTATTTATCAATAATTTAAAGAACGTTTTCTGAAACTCATAAATCCTTGAAAATTTGAAGTTTTAGAAGGTTTTTCCCCAGGAGGTAGATCAGGAATCTTTTTTGGGGATCCACTGAATTTCCCGGGCCTGCAAATCTTTGGACAACTTTCGTGCCAGCACAAAGAGGTAGTCACTTAAGCGATTCAAATATTGCAAAACCTCTTCTTCGAAGGGCTCAAGGTCGTGAAGAGCGGTCGCCAAACGTTCGGCCCTGCGGCATACACAGCGGGCAATGTGACAAACTGACACGGTTTGATGGCCGCCGGGCAGTACAAAATGTGTCATTGGCGGCAGGTCTTCGTTCATCTGGTCCATTTCCTGTTCCAGCAGCTTAATGTCTTCGGTAGAAATCTTGGGAATCTTAAGCCGTTTTTCGCCGCTTTTAAGGGTGGCTTTTTCAGGATCTGTAGCGAGTATGGAACCAACGGTAAACAGCCGTTCCTGGATCTTTAGGAGAGTTTCATGGCTGTGGCTGTCGATCTCCTGGTCTCGAAGCATTCCTAAATGAGAGTTCAATTCATCTACGGTACCGTAGCTTTCTATTCTAATATGATGTTTGGGTACACGGGTGCCGCCGAATAATGCGGTAGTGCCTTTATCGCCAGTCTTGGTATAGATCTTCATGGTTGTTGGTTTTCATGGAATTAGCGTTTTTCCCGGTTTTTCCGGGAACATAATAAGGAAAGCTAATTTAATAAAAATAGAGGAGAGGATTCCTCTGTTCCAACAGAAGTCCCTACTTCAGATTCAAAGACTGCTTATTGGTGTTAAGGTTAAGCCTGTTGCTGTTTTCTTTTCATCTTTTGCCTTATCTTGTCAGCAAGAGAGTGTCTTCTTTCGAGTTCCTTTTTTCTTCTTTTCCTGCTTCTCAGCCACAGGAAGAAAGCCAGCACTACAAAGGCAAATGCCAGCAATATATATACTTCATTGGGAAGGAATTCGTTCATGGCGGCGGTTTTTACTTTGTAATAAATATAATCAAAAACCCGTGAAATTCCTACTGTATCGCCCTTGTAATTAACGGAAGTTTATTAATTCTACCTTTTTTTTCTTTTTTTCTTTTCGTGGTATCTCTTCCTGAAATTCCGATTTTTTTGATCCTGCCTGTTTTTTTTCGTCTGTCTCCTGTTCCAAAGGAAAAATCCGAGGAACAACAGGATGATCACAATATATAACAGCAAGTCGTTATCGAGAAAGGACATAATTGTCAAAAATTTGAATTATGGAGGTATTCTTATAGATTTTGATAGGAGTGCTTAAAATAACTTCTAATTTCTACCTTGGAACTTCTGCCTTGGTACTTTCCTTTCTTTCATCACTCTCTACCATTCCATCCCTTAATCTTATGATGCGGTGGGCGTGCAGGGCGATATCTTCCTCATGGGTCACCAGGATCACCGTGTTCCCTGCCGCATGGATCTCATCGAAAAGGTTCATGATCTCTACCGAAGTTTTTGAGTCCAGGTTTCCTGTAGGTTCATCGGCGAGGATGATAGAAGGTTTGTTCACCAATGCGCGTCCTACGGCTACTCTTTGTCGCTGCCCTCCCGAAAGCTGATTGGGTTTATGGGTCATACGGTCTGCAAGGCCCACATCTGTAAGCACTTTTTCAGCCCGTTCCTTGCGTTCTGCTTTGGTCGCACCGGCGTAGACCATAGGCAGGGCAACATTATCGAGCGCCGTGGTACGGGGCAGCAGGTTAAAGGTCTGGAATACGAATCCGATCTCTTTGTTCCTGATCTCAGCCAGTTCGTTATCGCTCATTTTGCTCACGTCATTCCCGTTTAGGATATACTGCCCTGAAGTTGGAGTGTCCAGGCACCCCAGTAAATTCATTAAAGTGGATTTTCCAGATCCCGAAGGGCCCATAAAAGCGACATATTCCCCTTTTTCAATGTCAAGGTCAATGCCTTTTAAAACTTTTACTACTTCCTGCCCCAGGTAAAAATCCCGGGTAATGTTCCTGATCTTGATTACGCTGCTCATAAATAATCTGAATTCAACAATTAGACGCAAGGTACGGGATAATGTTACATGTGAATCAATCGTCAATTCACAATTGCTAATTATCAGGAGGTAAATTCTCCATCCTCCATGGGAATTTTAGCTAACCTAAGGAAGCGAATAGTAAGGCTGAGTTATTTGTTTAACCCCTAAATCCCCTAAAGGGGACTTTTGCCCAATCTAAGGTCGAAGCCGGGTTAGAGGAGTTTTTTATTCAAGAAAGAAGAGTGATATGAACATTAAAGCACTTCGACCATTCCTCCCTTTGGTCGGAAGCTCAGTGTGACGGTGGTGGTGCCGGTAATTTTATGAGCTCCGGAGGAGCGGAATAT
>CAZVKA010000060.1:0-15367 GCA_964627595.1 uncultured Flavobacteriaceae bacterium
GAAGAAAATGAATCAACCAAAAAAAGCATTGATCAGAAATGGATATAAAGAAGGTATTAGTTGCGAACAGAGGAGAAATTGCCATTCGAATTTTCAGAGCCTGTACAGAAATCGGATTACGTACAGTAGGAATTTACACTTTTGAGGACCGTTATTCCCTGCACCGATATAAAGCAGATGAGTCTTACCAGATAGGAGCTGACAATGACCCCTTAAAACCTTACCTGGATATTGACGCTATCATCAAAGTAGCTAAGAAAAATGGAGTGGATGCCATACATCCAGGCTATGGCTTCCTTTCAGAAAATGCAGAATTCGCTCAAAAATGTGAAGACAACGGGATCATCTTTATTGGCCCTAAAGTTTCGGTATTAAAATCTCTCGGAGACAAGGTGAAGGCGAAAGAGGTGGCGGCGAAGAGCAATGTGCCAGTCATTCAAAGCAATGAAAAAGATCTCACTTCCGTAGAAATAGCGATAGAAGAAGCCGAGAGGATCGGGTACCCCGTGATGCTGAAAGCTGCCTCTGGAGGAGGTGGCCGTGGAATGCGGGTGATAAGGACTGAAGAGGAACTAAAAAGTGGCTTTAATGAGTCCAGAAGGGAGGCGAAAAACGCTTTCGGAGATGAGACCGTTTTCCTTGAAAAGTTCGTGGAGGATCCTAAACATATTGAGATCCAGATAGTAGCCGACAACCACGGAAATATCGTACACCTCTTTGAACGGGATTGTTCGGTACAGCGACGCTATCAGAAAGTGATCGAGTTTGCGCCTTCACATGGACTGGATGAGAACATCAAGCAGAAGCTGTACAAATATGCCCTGGACATTTGTAAGGCTGTAGAATATAACAACATTGGGACCGTAGAGTTCCTGGTAGACCGAAGCGGGGAAATATTCTTTATCGAAGTGAACCCCCGAATACAGGTGGAGCATACGGTTACCGAGATCATCACCAATATTGACCTGGTGAAAACGCAGATATTTGTGGCCGGTGGCTACAAACTTGCCGATAAACAGATCAAGATAGGAGACCAGGACAGTGTGGAGACCAACGGCTTTGCACTGCAATGCAGAATTACCACTGAAGATCCCACCAATGATTTCAAACCCGATTACGGCACAATCACCACTTACCGTAGTGCTTCGGGATTCGGGATAAGACTGGACGCAGGGAGTATCTACCAGGGGGTAACTGTGTCACCTTTTTTTGATTCAATGCTGGTGAAAGTTTCCTCAAGCAGCCGTACGTTGGACGGGGCCTGTCGTAAAATGAGACGTGCCCTGGCAGAGTTTAGGATTCGCGGGGTGATGACCAACATAGGTTTCCTGGATAATATACTTTCCCATCAAACCTTCAGAAACGGGGATGTGACGGTAAACTTCATAAAAGATCACCCTGAGCTTTTTGAGATCAAAAAGACCCGAAATCGCGCCACCAAAATGGTCAAATTCCTGGGACATGTGATCATCAACGGGAATGATGACGTAAAGAATGTAGAAAAGAAAACTGACTTTATAAAACCTGTTGTTCCGACGTTTCCCGAAGGGAATGGTTATCCAAAAGGTACCAAGGATCTATTGACAGAATATGGGCCCGAAAAATTTTCACGCTGGCTGCGTCACGATGGAAAGATCCATTATACAGATACCACGATGCGTGACGCGCACCAAAGCCTGCTCGCCACCCGAATGCGTACCACAGATATGATCAAGGTTGCCGAAGGTTTTGCTCGCAACCACCCCGAAGTTTTCAGTATGGAAGTTTGGGGAGGAGCTACTTTTGATGTATGCCTACGCTTTCTAAAGGAAAATCCGTGGGAGCGGTTGAGAAAGCTGCGGGAAGCCATGCCCAACATTCTCATGCAAATGCTGCTGAGAGGTTCCAACGGAGTTGGATACACTGCCTATCCCGATAACCTGATCGAAAAATTTGTGGAACAAAGCTGGGAGAATGGAGTAGACCTGTTCCGAATCTTTGACAGCCTTAACTGGATGGAATCTATCGCTCCCTGCATTGAATTCGTGCGTAAAAAGACCGATGGCCTGGCTGAAGGAACCATCTGCTATACGGGAGACCTTATGGATCCGGATGAAAGAAAGTACAACCTGGATTATTATTTGCAATTAGGGAAAGATATTGAGAACGCGGGAGCCCACATCCTGGCCATCAAAGATATGGCCGGGATACTGAAACCCGATGCCGCTTATGAACTCATAGGAAACCTCAAATCCAAAATTAATATTCCCATTCACGTTCACACTCACGATACCTCTTCCATACAGGCCGCGACCTATTTAAAAGCGGTGGAAGCCGGGGCAGATGTGATCGATGTGGCTTTGGGAGGACTCTCAGGATTAACCTCGCAGCCTAACTTCAATTCCATTGTGGAAATGTTAAGGTTCCATGACCGTGGAAGGGAACTAAATACGCATAAATTAAATGAGTATTCCCGCTATTGGGAAGCAGTAAGGAGTTACTATTATCCTTTTGAATCTGGGCTCAAAGCCGGAAGCGGGGAAGTGTATAAGCACGAGATCCCGGGAGGACAGTATTCCAATCTCAAACCCCAGGCAGAATCATTAGGGCTGGCCGACAGGTTCCATGAGATCACCGAAATGTACGGGAAGGTGAATGACCTTTTCGGGGATATTATTAAAGTGACGCCAAGTTCAAAGGTGGTAGGGGATATGGCCCAGTACCTGGTGAGTAATAATCTTACCATAGACGATGTACTGGAGAAAGGGGAGGAACTGTCTTTTCCACAGTCGGTAAAGAGTTTCTTCAGAGGAGACCTGGGTCAACCGCCCGGAGGATTTCCCGAAAAGATACAGAAGATTGTGCTAAGGGACGAAAAACCTTATACAGACAGGCCAAATGCTCACCTGGAACCGATAGATTTCAAACAGGAATTTGAAGAATTCGAAAAGATCTTTAGTGAAGGCATGGGAAGGGAGCTGGATATCACAGATTTCCTTTCTTACAAGTTGTACCCAAAGGTATTTACAGAAGCCTATAACCATCAGGTGCAGTATGGAAATGTGGTCAATATTCCTACCAAGAATTTCTTCTACGGCATGGAGCCGGGCGAGGAGATCATCGTAGAACTCGATCAGGGAAAAACCCTGCTTATACAATTCATGTCGGTGAGCGCCCCCAATGAGGACGGGATGTCCCGAATCTTCTTCAAGGTGAACGGCCAGACCCGGGTGGTGGAAGTCAAAGATGAGTCGGTGAAAGTAGAAAAAGTGGTGCACCAAAAAGTAGATAAGGAAGATAAGAAGCAGGTGGGAGCACCGCTGCAGGGTGCCTTATCAAATATCCAGGTGAAACCAGGGGAAAAGGTGGAAAAGAACCAGCCGCTGTTCGTGATCGAAGCCATGAAGATGGAAACGACCATTACTGCCAACACCTCTGGCGAAATTGATAAGATCGTGCTGAAAGAAGGGGATATGGTGTATGCAGATGACCTGGTGGTAGTGATGAAATAGGTTGGAAATGAGATTTGAGATGTTATACGTTAGACATGAGAAAAACAAAGCAAGTACCACATACCTAGCACCAAATTCTGGATATTTTGAACCTTGAACCTTGAACCTTGAACCTTGAACCTTGATTTGGAATTTGAAATTTGGAATGTGGCATTTTCGGAGCAGTGGCCCAAATTTTGCATGAACATCGAAAATGTCTATTAAAAGTTATGTTTCACCATACGCATCCCTATGAACCTTTTATTCCTGAAAACACCACAAAACTTATTGTGGGTACTTTACCGCCACCGCGCTTTACCACCCGGGACCTGAAGGAAGGGGACGTGGATTTTTGTTACGGAAGCCGTGACGGACTCCTGTGGCAGGTAATAGACCGGGTTTTTAACCTCGATCTTAAATTTGAGAATACAAAGGAAGCCGTGCAGGAAAGAAAAGAATTTCTGGCAGGCAAGGGTATAGGGATCTGTGATACCGTGGAAAGCTGCCGAAGGAAAAAAGTGGACGCTTCAGACCTGGGAATGCTTGAGGTAGAGCTACGGGACCTTATTTCTATCCTCAGGGAGCATGAAAGTATAGATACCCTGCTCTTCACGGGTGGAAACAGTAAGAACGGTCCGGAGTTCTTTTTCAGAAAGCTACTTAAGGATTATGACCTTCGACTAAAGGTGATCTCTAATCACGTGCCGCGGGTGCATCAGTTTTTGCTGGATGGCAGAAGCATCAATACCGTCTCATTAACCGCACCTTCAGGATCGGCGAACCGGGCCATTGGGAGCATGCAGTTGTATAAGGACCTGAAAAGACAAAACCCTGAATTCAATACAATTGACTTCAGGGTCTTGCAGTACCGTCAGTTCCTTGAGAACTAAACGGGGTCCTTTTCAAGAGGGTTTTTTGTCTTCTGCGGACTTACCTTGAATTTTTTTCTTCTAGGCCGCAACTTACCGTAGCTGTTAATGGCGATCTTACCTCTTTTGGTCTTTTTATCACCTTTTCCCATTATTTTTTGTTTTTCTGGTCTTTTATTCTTGGTTCGTCAATATCAAAATCGTTTGTTTCAATATCGCGGTTTCCAATCTCACCACTTAAAGGGTCATTGTCACTACGTCTTCTTCGTTGTCTATCTTTCTTCTTCTTATTATCTTCAATAATTCCCATAACTTTCAGTTTTTAATTCTCTTCAAGATACAAAACAGAAGTCCTTTTCTCTATTAAAGCCTTGTTATAAGAAGGTTAAAATCAACGAACTGAATCGGTGAATCCCTCTATTTTTGAAGCACCGTTGGCGGTGAGGTGCTTAATGAAAGCACTTCCAATAATGGCTCCTTTCGTATGCTCTGTAGCCTGTTTGAAAGTCTCTGGATCCTTTATCCCAAAACCAACTATAAGAGGTGCCGTTAATTCCATTTTCGAAACCCTTTCAAAATACTCTTTTTGATCGGGGCCAAAGCCTCCCGTAGAGCCGGTGACACTCGCGCTGCTTACCATATAGATGAATCCTTCAGAAGCTTTATCTATGGCCCTGATCCTTTCTTCGGAAGTTTGAGGGGTGATGAGGAAAACCGGTAAAAGATCGTACTTCTGAAAGGTTTCTTTATAATGGAGCATGTATTCTTCCAGCGGAAGGTCAGGAATGATCAGCCCGTCAATACCTGCTTCCCGGCATTTCGCGCAGAATTTCACCACCCCGTACTGCAGGATTGGATTGAAGTAGCCCATGATAAGTAGCGGAATTTTTACCGACTTTCTGATATCTTTTAACTGTTCGAAAAGCCTCCTGGTGGTCATACCGTTCTTTAACGCGACCTGCGAGCTCTCCTGGATGGTAGGGCCGTCTGCCAGGGGATCGCTGAACGGCAAGCCGATCTCGATCATATCAACTCCGCTCTTTTCAAGGTCCTGAATTATTTGTACCGTATCTTCCGGTTGTGGATATCCTGCCGTGAAATAGATGGAAAGCAGCTTTTTCTGCGGGTTTTCCTGTAATTTCTGTTTGATTCTGTTCATAATTATTAGCTGAAACCTAACAGGTTTTCAAAACCTGTTAGGTTTATTTTTTACAAATTAAAATGTTCGATATACGTGTTGAGGTCCTTGTCTCCGCGGCCAGAAAGATTCACCACGACCACGTCATCTTTTTTAAATTTCCGGATTTCGAAAATGGCCAAAGCGTGGGCAGTTTCAATAGCCGGGATGATCCCTTCCAGCTTAGACAAAACTAGTCCTGCGTCCATGGCCTCATTGTCGGTGATGGAAATAAATTCCCCGCGGCCGGTCTTGAATAAATTGGCGTGCATAGGACCAACCCCGGGATAATCCAGGCCGGCCGAGATGGAATGGGGTTCGGTAATTTGTCCGTCTTCACTCTGCATCAGCAGGGTCTTGCTGCCGTGAATGATACCTTCTTTTCCCAGGGCTGAGGTCGCAGCGCTTTTTCCGGAATTGACTCCTTCTCCCGCTGCTTCCACCGCGATGATCCCTACTTCTTCCACGTCGAGATAATGATAGTACAAGCCTGCAGCGTTACTTCCCCCGCCAACACACGCCACTACATAATCTGGATTTTCACGTCCTTCCTTTTCCAAAAGCTGATTTTTAACCTCTTCGGAAACCACACTTTGAAAACGCGCCACCATATCTGGATATGGGTGTGGTCCCACCACAGAACCTATGATATAATGGGTGTCTACAGGATTGTTGATCCAGTCGCGAATGGCTTCGTTGGTCGCGTCCTTCAAGGTTCGGCTGCCCGATTTAGCCGGTACTACGGTTGCTCCAAGCATCTTCATACGGGCCACATTGGGAGCCTGCCGGGCAATATCGATCTCGCCCATGTAGACCACACATTCAATTCCCATAAGCGCACAAACGGTAGCCGTAGCCACACCATGCTGTCCGGCACCCGTCTCGGCAATGATACGGTTCTTTCCAAGCCTTTTTGCCATGAGGATCTGTCCTATGGTGTTATTCACCTTATGTGCGCCGGTGTGGCAAAGATCTTCCCTTTTTAAGTAGATCTTTGTGCCGTATTTTTTGCTGAAACGTTCGGCATAATACAATGGAGTAGGACGGCCCACGTAATCCTTCAGCAGTTCCCTGAACTCCTTCTGAAATGAATCCTCCTGCATAATGCTGAGGTAATTACTCCTCAATTCCTCCACATTGGGGTAAAGCATTTCGGGAATGAAAGCTCCCCCAAAATCCCCGTAATATCCTTTTTCGTTTACCTGGTAACTCATTTTCTTACTGTTTTGCTTCAGGAAAAAGCGCTTCCCTGAATATCTTTAATGTTGCTGCATCCTTTAATCCTGGTGCAGTTTCGAATTTGCTGTTGACATCTATTCCGTAGAACACCTTCGCGTTGTTCTTTTCCTCAAAGTGCCGGTACAGATTCTTTATTTCTGTCACTTCTTCGGGGCCGATCCCGCCACTGAGAAAGAAAGGAACCCTTGATGGATATTCTTTCAATACTTCCCAGTTAAAGCGAATGCCGGTGCCGCCTTTTTCCCTGCCTTTGGTGTCAAAAAGGAAAAAATCGGCCACCTCTTCATAGGCTTGAAGCCGCTCGAAATCGAATTCTTCTTTAACGCTGAAAACCTTAATAAGCTCCGGATGTTTTTCTAATCCTGAAAACTGCTGTTTTAGATCCCGACAAAATTCCGGACTTTCTTCCCCGTGCAGCTGAATGGCGCTAAGGCCGAAACGCTGTACTTTATCTAAAATATATTCTTCGGAAGCATTGACAAATACTCCCGTTTTTCGTATTTCCTGATTTAAATCCTGAATTTCTTCCTGCACGTACCTGGGAGAGCCTTCATAAAAGATCAGTCCGAGATAATCGGGTTGGAGGGAGGCTATCTGTTCGATATTTTCCCGTTCCCTCATCCCGCATATTTTTAACTTCAGGTCCATTCCTATTTATTTAGTTCTGCGATAAATTCTGTCGCGTTTTTCCCCGGCTGCTTTTTGGCCATAAAGTTGCCGCCAATTAAAAAGCCCTGAAATCCGAATTTTTGAAGCTCCTTGATGGCAGCGGTTTCGCTGATGCCGCTTTCGGAAACCTTTACGAATTCCGCCGGAATCTTATCGGCCAGTTCTTTACTGATGTTAAGGTCCATTTCAAAGGTCTTCAGGTTCCGGTTATTGACACCGATCATATCCACACCCCGCATCGCCGATCTTTTCAGTTCTTCTTCGTTATGCACCTCAAGCAGGACTTCCAGTCCCATATCTTTGGCCTTTTTAGTGAATGTTTCGATCTGCTTCGGGCTTAGAATAGCCGCGATCAAAAGGATCACATCGGCACCCAAAGCCTTGGCTTCTATGATCTGGTATTCATCGACTATAAAATCCTTCCGCAGCAATGGAAGGGATACTGTTTCCCGCGCTATCATCAGGTCCTCATCGCTGCCACCAAAAAATTCCTCGTCAGTCAGAACTGAAATTCCTGAAGCACCGGCTTTTTCATAAGCGCCGGTGATCTCCTGCACATCGGCATCGGGATTGAGGTCGGGCAGGGAAGGAGAACGCCTTTTAAATTCTGTAATGATGCCGGTGGTGGAACTTTTGAGGTTCTTGCTAAGGGAAATGCAGGTCCTGTTGTAATGCGGCAATAGCTGCAGGGCCTCAAACGGTACCTCTTCTTTCCGCCGGTCTACTTCCAGGCGTTTATGAGCCGCTATTTTATCTAAAATGTTCATGCTGTTCTATTTTATTTCTGGCTGATTTGTTGCAGTTTTTTAAATGATTGCAAGGCCTTTCCTGATAAGAGGGACTCTTTGGCCAGTGCAAAGCTTTCCTCCAGGCCGCTCTTTTTAACCGTGTGTATGGCTACTCCGGCATTGGCACAAACCACGTTATTCTGTGCTTTGGTGCCGTTGCCTTTGAGGATATCAACAAATATCCTGGCTGCGGGTTCCACTGAATTTCCGCCAGATATCTGGGAGGCAGTAATACCTTCTACTCCAAAATCTGCTGGACTAATCATTACTTCAGATGAATTTGAGATCATTTTCGTGTTCCCGGTGAGGGAGATCTCATCGTAGCCGTCAAGGGCATGTAAAATAGAAAAATTCTTATCAGTCTTTTGATAGAGGTACCCGTACATACGGGCGAGCTCCAGGCTGAAAACCCCCACTACCTGGTTCTTTGGAAAGGAGGGGTTCACCATAGGTCCCAGCATATTGAAAAAAGTCTTTACGGCCAGGGATTTTCTAATAGGCGCCACGTTCTTCATTGCAGGGTGGAAGAGTGCGGCATGGAGAAAGGAAATTCCGGCCTCATCCATGCTGCGGTCAAGGAAATCTTTGTCATTGCTGAATTTTATTCCCAGATGCTCCATCACGTTTGAACTTCCGCAACCTGAAGATACTCCGTAATTTCCATGTTTTGCCACAGGGATCCCTGCCCCGGCCGTCACAAAAGACGCAAGGGTAGAAATATTGAAGGTGTCTTTCCCGTCACCTCCGGTACCGCAAAGGTCGATGGGGTCATATTGCGAAAGGTCCACCCTTAGACAAAGTTCCAGCAGAGCATCGCGGAATCCTTCCAGTTCATCAAGAGTAATACTGCGCATCATGTATACTGTGAGAAAGGCCGCGATCTGGTGTTCGTTATATTCTCCTTTGGAGATGTTCATCAATACCTGTTTTGCCTCTGCTTTTGAAATGGTCTCGTGGCTGATCAACCTGTTGAGTATTTCTTTCATGCTTACTGTTGTTTTTGAATATTGGAGACTGCACCGCAATTGATCCAGTTTCTTATGATCTGCTTTCCATGAGGGGTGAGCACCGATTCTGGGTGAAACTGTACCCCGCGAACATCAAATGATCTGTGACGCAGCGACATGATCTGCCCGTTCTGATCAAAGGAGGTAGCCTCCAGACAGTCGGGTAGCTCTTTTTCTACCACCCAGGAGTGGTACCTGCCAACTTCTATTTCTGGTTCCATTCCTTCAAAAAGAGATTCATTGGTTACGCAGAGTTTTATTTTTGAGGATATCCCATGATAGACTTCCTGCAGGTTTATGATCCTGCCTCCAAAAACCTCTCCGATGGCCTGCTGCCCTAAACACACTCCTAAAATGCTCTTTTTGGAAGCGTAGGTAGAAATGATTTGTTTGAGCAATCCCGCTTCATCGGGAATTCCGGGTCCCGGGGAAAGAAGGACCTTGTCATAATCCTCCACTTCTTCCAGGTCAAGTTCGTTGTTGCGACGTACGGTTACTTCACAATCTAGTTCTTCCAGGTAATGTACCAGGTTATAGACAAAAGAATCGTAGTTGTCTATTACCAGGACCTTCAGAGGTTTTCTACCACCCCCTGCCTGAGGCTCCCCATGGCCTGGGGAAGAGTTTATTTTATGATCTTTTTCCATTGTTCTGTTTCTATTTTCACCTCCATTAACATCTCCCCCTACGAAGGGGGATTAAATATCTTTTGCTATTTCAAGGGCTCGGTTTAGAGCTCCCAGTTTGTTGTATACTTCCTGAAGTTCATTCTCAGGTTTGGATCCTGATACGATCCCGGCACCTGCCTGGTAATGTAGCCTGTGGTTCTTGCTTAAAAAGGATCGAATGACAATGGCGTGGTTAAAATTTCCATTGAAATCCATGAATCCTATCGCCCCCCCGTAAAAATCGCGGTTCACGTTCTCAAATTTTTCAATGAGCTGCATCGCTTTATGTTTGGGCGCCCCGCTTAGAGTTCCTGCGGGAAAAGTATCTGCCACCATTTGCATGGTTGAGGTTCCTGCTTTCTTCTTTCCCGTGACCTTGCTCACAAGATGTATCACGTGAGAAAAGAACTGTATCTCTTTATAGGTTTCTACTGTCACTTCGCTGCCATGCCGGCTCAGGTCATTACGGGCCAGGTCTACCAGCATCACGTGTTCTGCATTCTCTTTTTCGTCGGCAGCCAGGGCTTTGGCACTTTGGGCATCGAGTTCATCATTTCCGGTACGTTTAAAGGTCCCGGCGATGGGATGGATTTCGGCCTTTTCATCTTTTACCACGAGCTGTGCTTCTGGCGAGCTGCCGAAGATCCGGAAATCACCGTAGTCAAAATAGAAGAGGTAAGGGGAAGGATTCACATTCCGAAGTGCCCGGTAGACGTTGAATTCATCTCCCTTAAATTCCTGTGAGAACCGGCGTGAAAGCACCAGCTGAAAAACGTCCCCACGCTGGCAATGCTTCTTGGCCCTAAGAACTTTTTCCATGTAGCCTTCATCTGTTTCGTTGGACTCCGGGGCTCCTTCCGTAGAAAAATGATAGGAAGCGAAATTTTTAACCTTGAGTAATTGCTCGATCTGTTCCAGGTTGTTTCTATTATCAAAGCTGTGGTCGAAAATATAGGCTTCGTTGTTGAAGTGGTTAATGGCGATGATGTTCTGGTAAACCGCATAATATATTTCAGGAATGCGAAGATCACCGTCTTTTTTGCTGAGATCCAGATTTTCAAAATATTTCACACCGTCATAGGCAATGTACCCAAAGAGTCCTTCATTGATAAAGTTAAACCGCGGCCCGGAGGTGCTGAACTTCTGAGCAAATTGCTCGATGGTGGCGGGAATGTTCACTCCAGGTTCTATTTTTGTTTTATTTCCGGTGCCATCAGGAAAACTTTCAGTGATCATCTCCTTTTCAACCCTAATGGAGGCTATGGGATTACAGCAAACGTAAGAAAAACTGTTTTCGCTGCCGTGGTAATCACTACTTTCCAACAAAAGGCTATTGGGAAATTTATCCCGGAGCTTGAGGTACACACTTACAGGAGTGAAGGTGTCTGCCAGTAATTTTTTGTAGGTTGTCTTTAACTGATACATATATCTTAAAATAAAAAAAGGCCTGTCGTGATGACAAGCCTTTGTATATAGTTACAGGAGGTGTTCTCACGACGTTTGACGTAAGTACTTCCACCACCAGTTGTTTGCTAGATTGAATTTCATTGAAAGGCAAATATAGGCGGGAATTGCCTTAAAACAAATTATTTTTCAGAGAATTTTTTAAATCTCCAGCAGAGAATAAGGGAGGGAAGAAAGTGATGTTTGTTATATTTGTGAAAACATATACTCTAACTAGAAAATAATTTATTCAATTTAAAAATAAGATATGAAAGAATTATCACAGGAAGAATGGAGAGAGCAGCTCGCAAAAGATGATAACGCCGTAATTCTGGACGTACGTACTGAAGAAGAAGTGGAAGAAGGCTATATACCCAATGCTAAAGTCATTGATATATATAAAGGACAGGAGTTTGTGAACGAACTTGGAAAGCTGGACAAATCGAAGAATTATTATGTGTATTGCCGTTCTGGCGCACGCAGTGCACAGGCCTGCACACTAATGGATCAAATGGGGTTCAACAAAACTTTCAACCTTCTTGGCGGTTTTTCAAAATGGGAAGGAGCAAAATCCGATCAATTTTAAGTTTTTTTTAACACCTCTTAAAAGGCAGTTATACATTCGTAAATAACTGCCTCTTTTTTTTGCCTGAAAAGCAGCAGTAGCAGAGGATTCTTGTCGTTTTTTAAGTTATTTCCACGTCTCGTTGAGACCTTTTAAATGTAAAGAATTTCGTGTTAAATTTTGTAAAATATTGATTTTGCAGATGTTAAAAAGTTTTGATTTCAAGAAATATCCTATAGATTCGGAAAATCTTTTAACATTAACCATTAAAATTTTCTTTATGAAATTTAAAACAACCTCTACTTTTTTGGCAATGGCTTTTGCCGCAACCGCATTTGTTTCGTGCTCGAAAGACGAAACAACAACAGAAAACAATCCTGAGTCACCTGACCCAACTCAAGCTTTTTCTGAACCTATTCCCGGGCAGTACATTGTAGTGTACAAAGAATCTGGAAAACTCCAGGGAGACCATTCATCTAACAAGGCTGCAGTTCGTAACAAGACCCAGAACCTTTTATCTGAAAATCTTATCGGAGATGCAGAGATCCTGCAGGTATACAGTGCGGCATTATCTGGTGTAACGGTAAAATTGACAAAGGACCAGGTTTCCAAACTACGCAACAGCAGTGATGTTGCTTTTATTGAGCAGGACAGGGTTATCTCCCTTGCTCCACCTTGTGGAACTCCAAATAATCCTTGTACAGATCCAGGTGATGGTGGCGGAGGTGATACTTCCAGCCAGGAAACTCCATATGGAATCACACGTGTGAACGGAGGAGTTACATATACCGGAAGCAATGTTGCCTGGATCATTGATTCCGGAATTGATCTTGACCATCCAGATCTTAATGTGGACGCTTCAAGAGGTTACAATGCCTTTACCTCTGGAAGAGACGGAAAATCCATGGATGATGGGAACGGTCATGGAACCCATGTTGCCGGTACTGTTGCTGCCATTAACAATGACCTTGGGGTGATTGGAGTTGCCGCTGGCGCAACCGTGATCCCTGTTAAAGTTTTAGACAGCAGAGGAAGCGGATCTTATTCTGGAGTGATCAATGGTGTTGATCATGTTGCTGCTAACGGTACTTCTGGGGACGTTGCTAACATGAGTCTTGGTGGACCGGTTTCTGACGCCCTTGATAATGCTATTATCAGTGCGGCTTCTAAAGGGATCAAGTTTGTACTTGCAGCAGGAAATGATTCGGCTAATTCCAATAATTATTCCCCAGCCAGAGTGAATGGAAATAATATCTACACAATTTCTGCCATGGATGTGAATGATTATTTTGCATCTTTCTCTAATTATGCAAATCCTCCTGTAGATTACTGTGCTCCTGGAGTTGCAATTAAATCGACCTGGAAAGACGGTGGTTATAACACCATTAGCGGTACTTCTATGGCTTCACCTCATGCGGCGGGTGTTCTTCTTCTTGGAAACGCTTCTACAGACGGTACCGTGAACGGAGATCCTGACGGGAATGCCGATGCGATCATCGTACACTAAAAATTAATTAAATAATTGATTAAAAGCACCCTTTTTGGGTGCTTTTTTTGTTTGAAACGTGACAATGGTCACAAATCCTGCTTTGGATAAACTGTACCTTTATTAAAAGCAATCTGTTATGCGAACCATCGGCCTTATTGGGGGTACTTCCTGGCACTCTACCATCGTTTATTACCGTCTTATTAACGAATTGGCTGGCAAAAAAATAGGACCTCAGGCAAATCCTCCTCTAATTATTTACAGCCTAAATATTGAACTTATGCGGGAACAGAACAGAGAAAAGATCAATCACGCATACCTTCATATTGCTCGAAAACTTGAAATTGCCGGCGCGAAAGCTTTGGTCATCTGTGCAAACACTCCTCATATGGTCTATGATTTCGTGCAACCTAAAATTTCTATCCCCATTCTCCATATTGCAGATGCGGTGGGAAAACAGGCAATAAGTAATGGACTGCAAAGATTGGGCTTACTTGGAAACCGACCCACGATGACCGGTGGCTTTATTCAAAAGAGGCTAAAAGAAAAGTTCGAACTGGAAACGATCATTCCAGATGAAGAGTACCTGGGAATGGCTCATGAATTCGTTTCAAAGGAACTTACCCAGGGAAAATTTACCGAAACGGCCCGCTCATTTTTTATTGATCAAATGCAATTGTTAAAGGAAAAAGGAGTTCAGGGAATCATTTTAGGCTGCACAGAACTCCCGCTTCTCGTGGAACAGGAAGATTTTGACCTCCCACTTATTCCTACCACCCAGCTCCATGCCCAAATGGCCGTAGATTTTATTCTGGAGGATATCCGGGTGTAGGATCTCTTTAAAAAGAAAGAAGAGAGATCCCCCAATCTCTCTTCTTCCATTCTTAAAAATTTAAATTACCGCTTTTAATTATACACGTGCTTTAATTAAATTGGTATATGTAAATATACTGTGAGTTAATGGGTTATGTAATAGGTGAAATCCCCCAAAAAAGACTTTTTCAAGTCATGCAGAAAACCTCCTGTATTTCGCCATGAGGAACATGTAAATGGCGTAAGCGACAAGTCCTGCAGCTACAGCTCCCATTAACCAGGCCCCATAAGCCGATTCCTGGATGAAGGCAAATGCTTCTGAAGTTGATTTGATCTGAGATGGATTAGAATTAACCGCGGCCTTTATCGCAAAAAAACCAATTATCAATAATATGACTCCGCGGGCACTAAGGCCAAATTTTGCTGTTTTTTCAATGCTTTCCCGCTTCTTTTGCTCGCCTAGAGAACTTAGGTCAAATTTTTTCTGATAATCATTTTTATATGCCTTTACAAACTGAAAAATTCCGGCAATAATGATCCCTGCCCCCACTATACCAATGATCCAAAGTCCGGTTTCGCTTGCCAGGAAGGAAGATTGTTGGCCTGACCCCGAAGAGCCTGAACTTCCTTTATTGGAACCAAAAGCTTTTAAAGCTGCCAGTATTCCGAAGCCCAGATATAGTAAACCACTACAAAAAAATGCAACCCGCTTTGCTTTTCCCTTGCCGTCATTACCAATATTCTCCGGGTCTTTTACGGCTTGAATAAATCTCCAGGTCGCATAGCAGGCAAGTCCCAGGGCCATAAGGATTAGCAGGATATTACCAAACGTTTGTTTTTCAAGGAACTCTAATACCTGTAATTGTCCGGCTTTTTGGCCGCCCATATCAAAAGCTGCCTTAAAGGTCAAAACTCCTATAATGCCATATACTACTCCTTTGGCCACAAACCCTGTTCGAGCGACTTTTTTAATCGTATCGTTCATCCTTTCTTTTTTTGTTGGTTAATAATTAAAATTAATGGAAGGATGACGGATAACCAATGATTTATCAATACTTTAAGGAAAAAAGCCGTATTTGAAAGAAAAATTTTGAATACTCTAAAATAATAGCATTATTTCACAACTATTTGATTTGAAAATATAGCAGAAGTAAGTAGTCGTTAGAATTAAAG
>CAZVKA010000061.1:0-15296 GCA_964627595.1 uncultured Flavobacteriaceae bacterium
TCAGAAAGAAGTATGCAGCTTCTGTTGGTGAGAACGCCGTTCACGGAAGTGACAGTGACGAAAACGCTAAAATAGAAGGAGCTTTCCATTTCGCCGGAAGGGAAATGTTCTAAAGATTCCGTTTTTTAAGATATATTTAAAACCACCTTTTTGAGGTGGTTTTTTTTGTTTAAAACACTTGTGGCGCCTTTGCAGCTATAAGGCTGCAGGCCAGAGTAACTGTATTGATGTCTAAATGTTCTTTCCAACTTCCTACCTGCTGGTTTTCTGGCTGAAGCCAGAAATCTTCAATTGTTTCGGCCAGCCAGAAATGTTTTTTCAGCTGATCCAGTTGAAGATGTGGCGCTTTGATCTCTTCTCTTAGGCCGTACAAGATTCGTATCCCCAGTGAAAGACCACCTTCTCTGAAGGCAAGTCTTCTGCCGGCCGGCTGCCGGTCATTAAAATCGGCTGCAAAGAGCTGCAGGCTGTAAAGGCTGTCTTCGAGTAGTTTTTTAGGCTTTACTGCGGAAACTAAATTTCCGTTTTCGGCGACGATCTCTGCCGCCCGGGTGGTGTTTATTAGTAAACCTCCAATACCCAACGAGTCTGAGGTTGTCCAGTCACGGCCCCGGCACAATTCTTCCAGCTTTTTTACCAGGGGATCCAGCTCGACTGCTCTTTTTGGAAGAGCCAGCTGAATGCTTTTTGCGCAGATCATACCTTCCAGAGGGTCATGAGCCCCGGTACTGGCTACCATAGGTCGGGAAAGAGCGGTATCCATTTTCCAATACATTCCTGTATGATCACCTTCTTTGTAAATGAATTTTTCTGTAGCAAGCATCAGTTCCAGTGCCCAGATCGCGAAAATCTCGGTGTTCGTTTCTTTATGGGCTAGTAGGAGAGCCTGGATCCACCGGGTGAGGTAGTGAAAATACTGTCCGTCCCTTTCCCATTCCAGTTGCGTGTTGTACGACTCATCTTCCCTGCGCTCAGGAAGCATTTTGCCGATTCGTAACCCGGCTATTGTGGGGTGCAGGGCTGCTTCCTCTTCTGAAAGTCCGCTGATCCTTCCCTTTCGGGAATCTTTGGGATGATAACTGCCCAGATGTTTATGTACCACATGAATTAGACCTATAGCCTGTTGCTGGTACAAATCATTTCCGAAGATGTGATGGAGCCCGAATAAACCCTGCACGGCAAAGGCATCTGTCCACAGGTACCTATTTGATGCGTCGCCTGCCAGGCCCAAAATTCCCGTGCGCTCCAAATAAGCTTCAAGCAGGTCCCGTGCCATGCTGCTTCTAAGATCATTTTCCATACCTCCCGCCCTTATCTGCTTTGCCCGTCATGGGCACAAATCTCACTGGCAAAAGCCTTTTTTCCTCAAAAGAATCAGGGCCTGTTTTGTGCAACAGGATGAGTTGTTGGCTAACTCTACCCACAGGAGCAAGTATCCTGCCGCCAACTTTAAGTTGATCTTTCAATGGGGAAGGGATCTTAGGAGGTGCGGCAGTAAGAATGATTGCGTCAAAAGGAGCTTCGGAAAGCCACCCAGCATACCCGTCGCCGTGTCTGGTGAAAATATTACCAAAACCTGTTTTTGCAAGGTTCTCTTCGGCAAGTTCTGCCAGCCAGCCAATGATCTCCACGCTGTAAACTACTTTTACCAGCCTGGAAAGAACGGCGGCATTGTAGCCACAGCCGGTACCTACTTCCAGTATCTTTTCATCTTTTTTTAGCTGCAACTGCTCTGCCATATAAGCCACAATGTAAGGCTGACTAATAGTCTGATCTTTGCCAATAGGAAGTGGCCGGTCTTCATACGCTTTTTCCTGGAGATCTGCAGGCACGAAAAGGGCACGGTCAACTTCTTCCATAGCCTGCAAAACGGCCTCATCTGAAATGTTTCTGCCCTTCAGCTGTTGTTCGATCATTTGCTGTTTGGTGACCATGAGAAACCCTTTTTATTGGATAACTTATAAGATACAAAAAATCAGCCTTTTAATGAAGGCAAGGGAAGTTTTTGAAACGGGTGAGGGTCTTGATTCAAGTATGCTTCAGGAAGATACTTCCGAAGAAAATTAGCGTAAAATCAGCTTTTTGACCAGTTCTCTTCCCAGTTCTTCATTGAGCATTTTGATGATCTTTTCCTTTCCGTAGCTTAATTCCTCCCGTAGCACAGAAGAACTCAGCTGTACGTAAAGGGTGTCCTTATCCAACTTGATGGCGGTGGTGTATTTTTCTATGGCCGGCCCCATCTGGCTGTTCCACACATCTCTCACATGCACCTTATCCAGACCTTTTTGCAGTTTATTGTCGGCAACAAATTCCTGTAGTGCTTCGCTGATGCTTAAGTGGTCGTTAATCCTCCTGGCCATAATTTGTAGAATAAGGCGTGAATCTTTTATAGGTGTAAATGATCCCGCGGGGGTTTAAAATTTTCAATTCATTTTCTTCGGAAGTGAGAATGGTCTCCTTCCAGGAATTGTAGGGAGTTTCATAGTACAAATTAATACTGTCATTTTCAATTTTTACCGAAAAATTTTCCCGGTCTTCTGAAGTGATGAAGGTGCCACCCAACTGTGGCCGCATTTTCTTACGGAAACCTTCTTTTTCCTCGACCTGAATATAATCCACCAGTTCGCTAAATCTGAATTCTTTCGAAGTGCCTTCGGGAAGTTCGGCTTTTTTGATCTCCCAGTACCCATTGAGGTTGTCGATCTTTTCCTGGGGTGAACGCATATCGCACCCTGTAAGCACCAGCGTACAACTTAAGAGGAAAATTAACTTTTTCATAATCTGAACATTTTATAGGACTGGCCGGTTTCTTTCACCACTTTTTCTGTCCTGTCTCCATGGGTGTCACTAATGAACAACTGCCCCAGTTCGTTGGTAGCTACCAGGTCTACAATATGCGCTACCCGGTTCTCGTCCAGTTTGTCAAAAACATCATCCATCAACAGTATTGGAGAGACCTTGCTCAGTTCCTTGATGAAATCGAACTGCGCGAGTTTTAATGCGATCAAAAAGGATTTTTGCTGCCCCTGCGATCCGAATTTTTTTATAGGATGCCCCGAGATCTCAAAAAGTAAATCGTCCTTATGGGTTCCCACGCCGGTGTACTGCAGCGCCATATCCTTCTGCAGGTTTTCTTCCAGCAAATTTTTAAAGGAATTATCTTCCAGCTGACTTTTATAGGTAATCGATACCTCCTCGCGCTCGTTGCTGATGGTGGCATATCGCTTCTGGAAAATGGGGATAAAGGTTTCGAGAAAGGCTTTTCTCTTCTCATAAAGCACATTTCCCAGTTCTTCCAGTTGCTGGTCATAAACAGAAAGCGTATCCCGGTCAAAGCTGTTATTTGCTGCGAAATATTTCAGAAGGGAGTTTCTCTGTGCCAGCAGTTTGCCATAGTTGATGAGACTGGTGAGGTACAGGTTGTCACTTTGGGAGATCACTCCGTCGATAAATTTTCTTCGGGTTTCGCTGCCTTCAATGATCAGGTCCCTGTCTGCCGGAGATATGATTACTGTAGGAATGAACCCAATATGTTCGCTGAATTTCTCGTAAGGCTTGTTATTCCTTTTGATCACCTTCTTTTGGCCTCGCTTTGCGCTCACAATGATCTGTTCTTCCCTGTCGTTTTTTTCGAAATTTCCTTCAATGACAAAAAAGTCGGCGTCATGCTTTATGTTCTGACTGGTGATGGGGTTGAAATAACTTTTTCCGAAAGACAGGTGATAGATGCTGTCCAGAACGTTTGTTTTTCCCACTCCGTTATGGCCAACCAGGCAATTTATTTTTGGGTCAAAGTCAAAATTGACCGAATCGAAATTCTTGTAATTTAAAAGAGATAAGGATTTTAGAAACATAAACAGCTGTTATTCAGCAAAGTGATATTAATTGAAAGGCTTGGTTTTCCTGTTTCTTAGGTTGTGCAAATTAGGATAAATAAACAAATTATTTCCCTTTTAATTTTAAAGAAATATTCTATTTTTGCCCTTCAATTAACGTTTATTTATGGCAACTTACAAGAAAAGAGGATATAAACCGAATACCAAAGAGGAAGAACAAAATCAGGTAGAAGATCAGTCAACCACAGCTGAAGTGTTTAACACCCTTGATGAAGGCGCTAGTAAGACCGAAGAGTGGGTTGCCCGAAATCAAAAGTTCATTTTCATAATCATTGGAGTTGCCGCTGCGGTAATTCTTGGATACCTCGCTTATGAAGAGTTCATCCAGGAGCCAAAGGAAGCTGAGGCTGCAAACGAGATGTTCCAGGCGCAGCAATATTTTGATACTGCCATTGAGACCCAGAACGATTCTCTTTTCAACCTGGCTTTGACCGGAGGACAGGGGAAATATGGATTTGAAGACATCATCGATAATTACGGAGGTACTAAAGCAGGCAATCTTGCACGTTACTATGCGGGAATGGCTTATCTCAATACCAACCAATATCAGCAAGCTATAGACCATCTTGACGATTTTAAAAGTGACGATGAGATCATCGCTCCTTTGGCTAAAGGTGGTATAGGTGATGCTTTCATGCAGTTGGATCAGCCTGAAGAGGCTCTTGGTTATTACGAAGAGGCTGCTAAAATGCGAACAAATAGCTTCACTACTCCAAAATTCCTTTTAAAAGCTGCTGTTGTAGCTATTCAATTAGGAGACGGAGAAGCGGCTGAAGAATACCTTACCAGGATTAAGAATGAATTCCCTGAGTCGGCCGAAGCGAATAAAGTAGGTGTGTATTTAGGGCAGGCACAGGCAATGCAATAATCTATGGCTACAGAAGGAAAAAATCTTTCAGAGTACGATAAGAACACTATCCCAAACGCGAAGGAATTCAGGTTTGGGATTGTTGTTTCTGAATGGAACGATGGGATCACAGAAGGACTTTACCGGGGTGCACATGAAGTGCTCCTGGAGAACGAGGTTTTAGAACGCAAGATCGTACGCTGGAATGTACCGGGCAGTTTTGAATTGATCTATGGCTGTAAAAAGATGCAGGAGAGTTACGATATGCTTGATGCTATTATTGCTATTGGCAGCGTGATACAGGGAGAGACCAAGCATTTTGATTTTGTATGTGAAGCCGTTTCCCAGGGCATTAAAGACCTGAATGTACAGAGTGATATCCCGGTGATTTTTTGTGTGCTGACTGATCAAAATATGCAACAGGCCATTGACCGCTCTGGAGGCAAGCACGGAAACAAAGGGGCAGAGGCTGCTGTTGCAGCTATTAAGATGGCCCAACTTCGCAAAGACGCCCGGCTGTAATCCACTTTCTCACGGCACTGTTTTTGTAGCTAATACTTTGCGTAAGGAAACTTCGGAATTCTTAGGCTTTTTGAGTAAATTTGAGTTTCCGGAAATAAAGACAGAGTACTTTGAGAATCAACTTTTACAAGCAGCGAAAAAATCAGCGTTATAATTACACTCCGCGGTATTATAAAGGGAAAGACACAGGCAATATCTACAGTTTTGACTCTAAATTCCATAAATACAAGGAGACCACTAACGCTATAGATTTCGGTTCCCAATGGGCAGAAGTACGCAAAGCGAGCAGGACCCGGGGAAATCGCGAGATCAACTTTAGGGTGCTGATCATTATTGCTATTTTGCTGCTCATCTTTCTCTGGATAATAGACTTTGATTTATCGATTTTTACCAATCCCCAGTAAATGACTGATGTTATTCATCTCTTGCCAGACCATGTCGCCAATCAGATAGCTGCAGGTGAGGTGGTTCAAAGGCCGGCTTCTGTGATCAAGGAACTACTTGAAAACTCCATAGATGCAGGGGCAACCCATATAAAAGTACTTGTTAAAGAAGCAGGAAAGACCCTAATCCAGGTAACCGACAACGGAAAGGGCATGAGCCTTACCGATGCCAGGCTTTGCTTTGAACGACATGCGACTTCCAAAATTAATTCTGCAGAAGATCTCTTTAGTCTTAAAACAAAAGGTTTTAGGGGAGAAGCATTAGCTTCAATTGCCGCGATTGCCCATGTAGAGCTTAAAACCATGCAGGACGATGATGAAGTGGGTACCTGTATTCGCATTGAAGGAAGTGAGGTTGTTTCCCAGGAAGCCTGTGTGACCCCTGTGGGTACTACTTTGTGCGTAAAAAACCTGTTTTACAATATCCCGGCCCGGAGAAATTTCCTAAAAAGTGATACCGTAGAATTGCGGCATATCATTGATGAGTTCCAGAGAGTATCCCTGGCCCATCCTCAAATACAATTTTCCCTGTTTCACAACGGCAGCGAATTGTTTCAGCTTCCTGAAACCAATTTAAGACAACGCATCGTAAATATCTTTGGAGGAAAGACCAATGAAAAACTGGTGCCTGTAGAAGAAGATACAGAGATCGTGAAGGTGCACGGCTTTGTAGGAAAACCCGAATTTGCCAAGAAGAGCAGGGGAGAGCAGTTCTTTTTTGTAAATGATCGTTTTATCAAAAGTGCTTATTTAAACCATGCTGTGGTTGCCGCCTTTGAAGGGCTGCTGAAGGATAAGGCCTACCCCAGCTACTTTTTATACCTGGAAGTAGATCCCAAAAGTATTGATATCAATATTCACCCCACCAAGACCGAAATAAAGTTTGATGACGAGCATTCGCTTTACACTATTTTGCGAAGCGCGATCAAACACAGTCTGGGGCAGTTCAATGTAGCTCCGGTTCTGGATTTTGACCGGGATTCTACGCTTGACACCCCTTATGAATTTTCTCAAAAAGGCGTGAGTCCGCCGAAAGTGGAGGTGGATCCTAATTTCAACCCTTTTCAAAATGAAAAAGGGGGCGGATATTCATCTCCCAATTATCGCAAAGAACGATTCTCGGGAAGCTGGGAAAGCCTCTACAGTGGGATGGAGCAAAAAGATTTTAGTACTCCTTCTGCCATTAATCAAGTAGAGTTTGAAAGTGAGGAGGTAACCGGAAAGTTATTCAACCAGAGTGAAGAAAATAACACGGGAAGTACCACTTTTCAGCTGAACAAGAAGTTTATCGTTTCCACTTTGAAAAGCGGCATCCTGGTGATCGATCAGCACAGGGCGCATTCCCGTATCCTCTATGAGGAGCTGCTAAAGAATATTACAGTTACTTCGGCAGTGAGTCAGCAACTGCTTTTTCCGCTTATGCTTCAGTTTTCTACCAATGAAATGAAGCTGCTTAAAGAGATCAAAGAATCCCTGGAGCAAACGGGCTTTATTTTTTCAGATTTTAATAAAGATTCCGTAGAAATAACCGGGATCCCTACGTTGATCTCTGAAAGTGAAGTGGCTATCCTGTTGGAGCAATTACTTTCAGACCTTGAAAATGAAGTGCCGGGTAGCAGTTTTTCGCAGATTGATGTGCTTGCAAAATCCCTTGCCAAGGGAATGGCTGTAAAATCTGGTAATGCGCTTAATTCTGCAGAACAACAAAATATTGTTAATAGTCTTTTTGCCTGCAAAGAATCATCTTTATCTCCATATAATAAACCTATCTTTATTACCTTAACGGTAGACGAATTAGACAAAAAGTTCATGTAAATGGGAAGAATGACTGAGACCGTAAAGGTACTTTTAATCATAAATATTATATTTTTTATAGGAACCTTAACTTTAGGAGATCAGGCATATCGTTATTTTTCCCTGTGGTTCTTTGAGAATGAGAATTTTGGAGTATGGCAGGTCATTACTCACATGTTCATGCATGGAGGTTTTATGCACATTCTGTTCAATATGTATGCGTTATGGGCTTTTGGAAGTCCCATTGAGCAGGTGCTGGGGAAGAACAAGTTCATATTTTTTTATTTTTCGGCAGGAATAGGTGCTGCGGTGATCCATTCATTGGTAAATTATTACCACTTCCAGGCGGGCTATAATGCTTTGCTGGATGCAGGAATGGGGCAGGAGGCCATAGCGAATTTACTGAAGACCGGGCAGTACTCAACAGAAATTTTGAATGCTGTTTCACAGGATATGTTGCGCGAATTCTATGTATCCTATAATACCCCGGCTGTAGGAGCGTCTGGTGCCATCTATGGTATCCTGGTGGCATTTGGAATGCTGTTTCCAAATGTAGAACTGTTCCTGTTGTTTGTGCCGGTGCCAATTAAAGCAAAATACTTTATTCCTGCTTTAATTGGACTTGACCTCTTTTCAGGGTTTACGGGATATTCTATATTTGGGGGAGGAATAGCGCATTTTGCCCACGTGGGCGGTGCTTTATTTGGATTTATAATGATGTGGTACTGGAAAAAAAACCAGTTTAACCAAAACAGGTGGGACTAATGAGAAGGTCTGGGAATTTTAAATATAAACTTAAAACAGCAACAGTTACAGAAAAACTGGTAGCCATAAATGTGGCTGTGTTTGTTTTGTTTTTCCTGTTTAAGACTATTGCTTATCTGTTCCAGATCCCTTCAGATTTTTTGTTAGAGTGGTTTGTCTTTCCAAAAGAACCCGGAGAATTCCTTTTTAAGCCCTGGTCTATTATTACCTATGCTTTTTTGCACAGCGGTATTTGGCACATCCTTGGAAATATGCTTATCCTGTACTATTCTGGAATCTATTTTCTGAATTACTTTTCTTCCAAAAAACTACTCAATTTTTACTTTCTGGGGGCCATTTTTGGCGCACTGGTTTATATGGCAAGTTACAATCTGTTTCCTGCCTTCCAGGGCACCGGAAGGTCATACCTGCTGGGAGCATCGGCTGCGGTAATGTCTGTACTGGTAGGGATCGCCACGCATATTCCACACATGAGGATCAGGCTTCTTTTGATTGGCAGCATAAAATTTTGGTGGATAGCTGCCTTTTTGGTCGTTCTGGATGTGATCCAGATTCCGCTGAACAATCCAGGGGGGCATCTTGCGCATCTTGGCGGGGCTGCCTTCGGCTATATTTACGCAAAGCAGCTTGGGAAGGGTAATGATATAGCCAGCGGGTTTGAGAAAATAATGGATTGGTTCGGATCCCTTTTCAGTGGCAGTAAGAAAACCGGAAGACGTGGAAACCTCAAGACCGTTCATCGTCGCAAAAGCGCTACCAGCACCTCTACATCCTCGTTTTCTTCAGAATATCGCAATAAGAAGGAGGAACAGGAGAAAATAGATGCCATCCTGGATAAGATAAGTAAAAGCGGATATGACAGCCTTTCCAAGCAGGAAAAGGATTATTTGTTTAATGCCGGAAAGGATAACTAATGAAAGGCCTCAACTGGTTCGAAAGGTTTCTGTTTTTTCTAAACTCGCTCTTCGCGGTGGCCTTGCTGTTCTCGTATTTGCTGCCTTATATTCCCCCGGGGACATTTGCACTGCTTTCTGTTTTCAGCCTTGCAGTACCGTTCCTGATCCTTGTAAATGTGATTTTCCTGTTATACTGGCTTTTTCGGTTGAAAAGGCATGTTTTACTTTCGCTTATTGTTTTACTTATAGGGTTTAATCACCTTACCTCTATTTACGAGGTATCCTCTTCAGAAATAACCGCTGAAGGAAAAAGGACCCTGAAAGTAATGAGTTATAATGTAAGACAGTTCAATCAATACGGGTGGTCTGGGGACCTGGAGATTCCCGAAAAGATCTCTCATTTTATAGAAGAACAGAACCCCGATGTTCTGGGAATGCAAGAGTACTATAGAGGTGAAATGACCATTGCAAATACTTTTCCTCACAAGTACATCAAGCTGAAGGAAAATAATGCAGAATTCGGGCTTTCCATTTTTTCAAAATACCCAATAATTAATTCCGGGTCGCTTGATTTTCCAACCCCCAGCAATAATAATGCTGTATTCGCCGATATTGTTAAAGAAAAGGATACCCTGCGTGTGATCAATGTTCATCTGCAATCATTTAGTGTGAAGCCAAACATGCAAAAGCTCGAGCAGGAGCACTCTAAAAAGGTGTTTCTGGGAATGGGGCAGACTTTCGTGCGGCAACAGCAACAAATGGAGATCGTGCTTAACCTGGTGGAGAAGAGCCCTTACAGGGTCATTTTGCTTGGGGACTTCAACAATACAGCTTACTCCTATGTATATAGAGAATTTAAGTCAAAGGGGTTAAATGATACGTATAAAGAAGCTGGAAATGGTTTTGGACGGACTTTTGACTTTAAATTCTTTCCATTGAGAATCGATTTTATCCTGGCTGATGAAAGTCTGCAAGTCATCTCTTTTAACACCCATGATGTCCCATATTCAGATCATTTCCCGGTGAGTTCTGTAATTAGTTTAGGGCAGCTCTAATACCTGGTTTTGCAAGTAGTTTAAAGCATTTGGTCCTTCGTTGAAGATGAGATCAATAATACAAATGTCGTTGAGGTAACCAAATTTAGTATCAAATACCTGCGTATAGGGCTCGAAAGACTGTTTTTTTTGACCTTTTGCTTCCACCAGGTGTCTCGCATCGATCAGGTCCTCTGGATTGAGTATAAATTCTGCGGTTTTCGAGAAATCTGTTTCTAGTTGCAGGCAATCAAAGGCTAGTTGGGTACAGCGGTGATTAAAATCCATTAAAAAGTTGAATTTTTCATGGTACAATGGGTGAAACTCATCCTCGTAAAATTCAAAAAATGGGGAAGTGCGATAAACAGTTTGCAGGGATTTCCAATGCTGCTTCTGCCAGTTAAAATCATTTTCGATCCTTACCTCTTTGTACTTTTGATGCTGACTTTTGTTACCAGTATGTTTTATGGGAATATTGAGCAGTAACCTTCCATTCGCACCATAAATATACATACGGTTGCGATAGGTTTGTTTTTGATAATTATCTTCGTTTTCAAATACAACGTGACTGGCCCCTGCAATTGCCACGTACTGGGAAACCGGCCCAAAATAGGTGGGATGTAAAAGCACTCGATCCATCAGCTTATCTTATTTTTCTTTCTTTTTTCTGAAAAAACTGTAACCAATTAAGCCCACCAGAATTACCAGAAAATAGGGGAAATAGGAGATAGGGTCTCCTTTGCCTCCAACTGTGGTGAACATGCGTTCCCAACGAATCTTACTGAAGCCCGAAGCGTTGGGATCAAGACTAAGCCAGATGAAAACAGGTTTTCCCACAACATGGTTTTCAGGAACGTATCCCCAATAGCGGCTGTCTTCACTGTTGTGGCGATTATCACCCATCATCCAGTAATAATCCTGCTGAAAGGTATAACTGTCAATAGGTTCCCCATTTAGAAGCACCTGAGTGCCGTTTAATGAAAGTTTGTTTTCCCGGCCCATTTCAAGGCCTTCATAATCCTCAATGATCCTTCGGTAAAACGGGTAAGACTCCAGGTTAATTTTAACTGTTTCTCCTTTTTTCGGAATGTAAAGAGGACCCATATTGTCCCGGTTCCAGTTCTTTTTCCTGTTATTCGGGAAAATGCTGCGCTCCATTTCCCCTGCCGGGGTGATCTCCCTGTTTAGGCTCGCGACATTAGGATTGTTTTTTAGCCGCTGGTATGCCTCTTCAGAAAGGGATTGAATGAAAAATTGATTTGTGTTGGGGTCGTAATAGAATCCATCGGTAATACCATACATTTTATAGAGGGTGTAGGCATCCAGTGGCTGGCCTTTTGTTTGCCCGCTATATGAAAACTGAGGTTTTGCTCTTTCCGGAAGTTCAAGAGGTTGATTATTGATGTGAATCTTCCCATCTATGATCTCCAGGGAATCTCCGGGAAGCCCAACGGCTCTTTTAACATAGTTTGATTTTTTGTCTATGGGTTTGTCAAATCGCAAACCAGATCTGTCGAAGAATTGACGAACAGTATCTACCGGCCAGTTAAAAACTACAATGTCATTGCGGTTGATCTTCTGAAAAGCAGGAAGCCTAAAGTAAGGAATGTACGGTTCCTTGAGATAGGATTTTATCCCCAGCCCGGGAATAGTATCGTGCACCATAGGAAAAGCCACTGAAGTAATAGGTGTCCTCGCTCCGTAATGAAATTTGCTAACGAACAGGTAATCCCCCACCAATAAAGTCTTTTCCAGGGAAGAAGTGGGAATGGTAAACGGCTGCATCACGTAAGTGTGCACTATGGTTGCCGCTACAACTGCAAACAGGATAGAACTTATCCATTCTCCTGCGGCACTTCCTGGCTGTAAGGAACGGTCAGCACGGTACTCAGCGTCGGCCGCATAATTGACGTAGAAGATATAAAGACCAAGGGTAACGATTACCAATATGGTTTCCCAGGTAGAAGTGCGGCCAAAACTCCTGATGGTTTCTACCCAGATCACAGGGAACATGATAAGGTTTACAATGGGAATGAACAGCAGAATTACCCACCACCATGGTCTTTTGATGATCTTCATAAGGATCACTGCATTATAAACGGGAATCGCGGCTTCCCAGGGGCTTCTGCCGGCTTTTTTATATAACCTCCAGGTTCCGAGAAAGTGAATTAGCTGAATGAGTAGGAAAAAGAGAATCCAATGAAAAAAAGTCATGAGTTGCTGTTTGTTTTATTTGTAGGCTATGCCTGAAATGTGTTACATTAAAAAAGCACGTCTTTCATGCTGAACACTCCTTTTTTATTCTGAAGCCATTCTGCCGCAACAATTGCTCCCAGTGCAAAGCCGTCTCGTGAATGGGCGATATGTTCTATGTTTATGGTATCAATTTTTGATTTGTACGACACCACATGAGTTCCAGGAACGTTTTCGATCCTTTTGGCGGTAATGGGTATTTCCCTGTCTCCAGCATGATCCAGTTTCCAGCCTGTTTTATCCGAGTTTTTGATGATCTGTTCGGCAAGACTTATAGCTGTACCACTGGGCGCGTCCAGTTTCTGAGTATGATGGATTTCCTCTATCCCTACAGAATAATCAGGAAAGGAACTCATCATTTCAGCCAGTTTCTGGTTCAGCTCAAAAAACAAGTTTACTCCAAGGCTGAAATTAGACGCGTAGATAAAAGCCCCGTTTTCTTGTCTGCATTTTTCAACTGCCTCATCGTATTTTTCAAGCCAGCCTGTAGTTCCTGAAACCACCGGGACCTGTTGTTCGAAACAGGTGGTGATGTTTTCGTAAGCGGCATCGGGGACGCTAAAATCAATGGCCACGTCTGCTTTTGACAGGTCGTAATTCGTTATGTTGTCTTTGATCCTGTAAATGATCTCATGACCACGTTCTGTGGCCAATCGTTCAATGGTCTTGCCCATTTTTCCGTAGCCCAGTAATGCTATTTTCATTTGCTAAAAATTGTAATTTAAAGTGAGGCCATATCCTGCTCTTCCGCTAAACCTGTTGAAATCCATTGAGGGTTTAAGGGATAAATCTTCGCTAACGTTGAACTGCTGCAGGTGAGCGTCAACGTTTGCATCAATAATATTAAGTGCATATAATCCAATCGTAACCAGGATAGAGACCTCTTTATTTCGCTGGTAAAACCGTTGTGCCTCGATTAGGCCGTTTGTAGAGACTATGGGAGTGCCATTGGCGTCTGTGAATTCATCTGTTGTTTGACCAGCCAGCCTGCTCTTGTAGGCATCCCGGTACCTGTCGTACTGCCGGTCATTTTCCAAATAAAAATATACCCCAATCCCCATTGCGGCATAGACCACTGGGATCTTCCAGTACTTGCCATTGTACGCCTGCCCCAGGCCGGGTAGAACAGCAGAATAAAATGCTGCCCTGGCCGGAGAAAGAGGGTCATAAGGCCTGTAAGCTGATTCCTCAACCACCTCACGGGCATTTATAGCAAGGCTGTCCTGCTGCGCAAAGAGCTGTAGGGTACTTAGAAAAAAAAAGATTAGTAGTATGGAGTTCCTACTCTTCACCCTGGATTATTTTTTTAAGCCTTTCAAGGTCCTCTTCAGAAGAAAAAGGAATGATCAATCTTCCGTTTCCCTTTTTAGCCACTTTGACATCTACTTTTGCCCCAAGACGTTCAGAGAACTCTTTAATACTTTTTTTGATATTCTTAGAAAGGGCAGGTGCAGAATTTGCTTTTTCAGCAGGTTTTCCCTCCTGGAGGTTGCGCACCAGCTTTTCGGTTTCCCTTACCGAAAGGGAATTGGCAAGGATCTTTTCGTAGATCTCCAATTGAAGTTGTGGATCATCAATATTGATCAAAGCTCTTCCATGGCCCATACTAAGAAAGCCATCGCGCATACCTGTCTGGATAATTGGATCCAGCTTTAGTAATCGTAAGTAGTTAGCAATGGTAGACCTGTTCTTTCCAACCCGCTCACTCAGTTGTTCCTGAGTTAAATTGATTTCATCGATCAATCTTTGATAGGAAAGGGAAATTTCAATAGGATCAAGGTCCTGTCGTTGAATATTTTCTACGAGAGCCATTTCCAGAGATTCCTGATCATTGGCAATCCTAATATACGCGGGGATTGTTTCTAACCCAACCAGTTTAGAGGCACGGAATCTTCTTTCTCCTGAAACAAGCTGATATTGGTTGTAATCCAGTTTTCTCACTGTAATAGGCTGGATCACTCCAAGCTCCCGGATTGAGGAGGCCAGCTCCCTTAGAGATTCTTCATTGAAACTGGTTCTGGGTTGAAAAGGGTTTACCTCGATTGATCCCAGGTCCAGTTCTACAATATGTCCTACCAGTTTATCGGCATTTTTATCTTCTGCCGATTTAATATCATTCTGTGGATCCTTCAGTAATGCTGAAAGACCTCTTCCCAATGCCTGTTTCTTGGTCGCCTTCGCCATCTTCTCCTAACTGTTTTTCTTTATGATTTCGTGAGCCAAGCTAAGGTAATTCGTGGCACCTTTACTGCTGGCATCGTAATTTATAATGCTCTCCCCATAACTTGGAGCTTCACTTAAACGCACATTTCTTTGAATGATTGTTTTAAAGACCATTTCATCAAAATGTTTCTGCACTTCTTCCACCACCTGGTTTGACAACCTTAATCGGGCATCATACATGGTAAGCAACAGTCCTTCAATATCCAGTTTGTTGTTGTGGATCTTTTGCACACTTTTAATAGTGTTCAAGAGTTTGCCCAGTCCTTCCAGGGCGAAGTACTCGCACTGGATTGGAATGATGACCGAATCTGCCGCAGTAAGTGCGTTTAGGGTGAGGAGACCCAGGGAAGGAGCACAGTCTATCAAAATGTAATCATACATTCCTCTAAGCCCTTCAATGGCTTTTTTCAGCATGTATTCCCGCTGATCCTGGTCTACCAGTTCGATCTCTATAGCTACGAGGTCAATATGTGCAGGAATGATGTCCAGGTTGGGAGATTCAGTCTTCATGATAGCCTCCTCAGCCTTTATGGAATGTTCCAGTAACTGGTATGTACCTAATTCAACGCTTTCCACATCGATGCCTAAACCTGAAGTAGCATTTGCCTGGGGATCGGCATCAA
>CAZVKA010000062.1:0-15042 GCA_964627595.1 uncultured Flavobacteriaceae bacterium
AACCCAGGACCCTCTCCTTAAAAGGGAGATGCTCTACCAACTGAGCTACCAGATCTTGTTTCTTGTGTTTTTGCCAATGCGGGTGCAAATATACTATCATTAATTTATTTTTCAAGAACAAATTGACATAAATTTGTGCAGGAATTTAACGGGCGGGGAAAACCCGCTTGAAATCATTACTTTAAGGTATGAAAATTATTTTATCAGGTTACATGGGATCGGGAAAAACAGCGGTAGGGAATGCGCTTTCCGGGAGGTGTGGCTTGCCATTCCTTGATCTGGACCAGGAAATAAGCAGGAGGGAAGGGCGTGACATTCCGGCGATCTTTCAAGAATCGGGAGAGATCTATTTCAGAAATAAAGAAAGTGAAGTGCTTTTGGAGCTGTTGAATTCTAAAGAAGACTATATTCTTTCCTTGGGTGGTGGTACTCCCTGCTACGGAAAGAACCTTCAGCTCCTTCAACAAGATTCCGAAGTAAAACTGATATATCTTAAAACAAGCCTTGAGGAACTTACTGAACGGCTTTTTGCAGAACGAGAGAAGCGACCTTTGATCGCACATCTTGATTCACGGGAACTTCTGAAAGATTTCATTAGAAAACATCTTTTTGAGCGCACCTACTACTACAATCAATGCGACTTTACTATTTCTACCGATGGAAAATCTCCCGATGAAATAGGGGAGGAGATCCTGGAAAGGTTAAACTAACTCCACCCTGTTTTCTGCTTCAGTAAAACTCACTTTTACCATTTCATGAATGGAAGTGGAAAGAGAGATCCCTTTAAAATCTGCTTTTACAGGATATTTTTTATGGCTGCGGTCTACCAGTACTGCGGTCTTAAACTGCTTTAAAGGCACCTCGAGAAAATGCCGCACGCCGTAGATCAAAGTAGTGCCCGAGTTGAGAACATCGTCTACCACCACAATGGATTGGTCCTTGTATTCATTCGGGGAGAGGGAAGTCTCAATCTTATCCAGCGGATTCTTCTTGTTGATCCTCACCTCGCAAAGAACTACTTTTAACTCTGAAATGGATTCAAGCTCCTTTTTAAGTTTTTGGGCTAATTCAAATCCGCTTTTAAGGATCCCTGCCAGTACGATTTGTTTTTCGTTCACATTACTCTCATAGATCTGGTAAGCGATCCTTTTGATCTTGTGATCGATCTGAACATGGTCAAGTATCAAAACACCCTCTTTATTCATAAGATTCTTTTTTCAAATATAATCAAACTCCCAACATCCAACGTTTCTCAACAAAACTGCCAGATCATTCTTTGTCTTCCTCTCCCTCTCCTGGAGATTCAAACCAATCATCCAGCTCCCGCCGGTCTTTTTTGGTAGGTCTTCCTGTACCTTTTTTTCGATAGTAATCCCGGGAGTATTTTAATAGTTCCAGTTTCTCAAATTCCTCTTTCGGGGTAACATCATTGATATAGATATTGACAAGCTTGGCACCCACTCTGCTTGGGGGTAGGTCAAGGATCTCGATTTGGTAATTTATCTGGTTCTTTCTAACGATAAGTTTATCTGTGGGGAACACTTCCCTCGAGGGTTTTACAACGGCATCGTTTACTCGTACTTTTCCCTGTTTACATGCATCTGTAGCGATACTTCTTGTTTTGAAATAACGCACGCACCATAAAAATTTGTCAACTCTCATATTTTTGCAGTAAAACTCTGTTATTCTTCAACAAAAATACAAGAATATTGTATCTTGCGGCCTTTAAAATTACGTATTGATGAGATTGAATAAGTTTTTGCTTGCTTTTCTTTTTATAGGTTCTTCAATGATGATTTCCTGTGATAAGGATGATGATAGACCGGAAACCGTTCCGCCAAGAGATAGAGGAGAGCAGGAGATTGCAGATCAAGAGGCGCTGAGGGATTATCTGGCATCGCATTTTTACAATTATGAAGAGTTTGATAATCCACCTGAAGGTTTTGATTATCGCCTGGAAATAGATACGATTAATGCTGCCAATTCAGATAAAATTCCTTTGAGTGAATCACCTTTGCTGGAAAGTAAATCTTTTCAATGGGAGGGAGTAGAATATACCATGTATATTCTTAAAGTAAGGGAAGGAGCAGAGGGACAACCTCATCCAAAATTTTCAGATTCTACTTTTGTAACCTATCAGGGGCAATTGTTGAACAGGAAAGTTTTTGATAATTCAGTAACTCCTACCTGGTTTGATCTTACCCGAACCATACCGGCTTTTGGAAGAGGACTTGTAGAATTTCGAGGAGCTTCAGGATTTGAAGTTAATGCTGACAATACTGTGGACTGGAACAATGACTACGGGATTGGAGCAATTTTCCTGCCTTCAGGAATAGGCTATTTTAATAGTGGTTCTGGTGCTATTCCTGCTTATAGTCCTTTAGTTTTTATCATTAATTTATTTGGAGTAAACGAAGCCGATCATGATGGAGACGGTGTTCCTACCTGGATGGAAGATTTGAATGGGGATAAAATACTAGTAAATGACGATACTGATGGGAATGGTACTCCTAATTATCTGGATACTGATGATGACGGGGATTTTATCCCTACCCGGGAAGAAATTGTCATTGAGGAAGATGGAAGCATTACCTTTCCAGACAGTGACGGAGATGGAACTCCAGACTACCTGGATACCGACTATGTAGAAGGTCAATAGACAACACTATATATAAAAAGACAGCCCCGGAAAATTCCGGGGCTGTCTTTTTATAAGAAACAATTTAAATTACAGATCCAGTGATAGTGCAAAAATGATCTGGTTGGGTCTGGAATCAACTCTGTTAAGGCCGCTGGTGTTTAGCTCTACTACCTCTGCTTCGTTTTCTGAAAGGCCTCTTTCATAACGAACATCCAGTCCTACACGGCCTATTTGAAGTCCTGCACCAAATTGAGCGCCTATGGTGAATTCGTTTTCCACATCCCCAATGCTTACCCCGTCAAAATCATTCTCCAGGATATACTGAAAGCTTGGTCCTGCGAAAACATGAACAGGGCCTAATATTTTTATTCCCAGCAATACGGGAAGATCGAGCTTCGAGATGTTATAGTCGGCTTCCTGGTTATTGTATTCGTAAGAGCTTTTCGTTTGAGTATAGAGCAACTCCGGTTTCAGGTATAGGCCGCCCAGGTCTCCCCTGTAATAGATTCCCATGTGATATCCCACCTTTCCATCGGCTCCCTTTACGGCATCTTCTCCAGCGTTCTCAACGTCTGAATACTCTATTTCTCCGTTGTCTCCGTAATTTAGTCCTGCTTTAACCCCAAAGCTGCTTTGTGCAGTGGCTGCAGTGGCTGTGATCATGAACATTAAAATAAAAAATCCTTTTTTCATAATGGTTGTTTTTTGTTTTATAGGTTTTAAAACGAGGTTTTAGCTTGAATATTTCAGCAAATAAAAGAACCCCTGTAAGATTTTACTTTACAAGGGTTCATTTTTATGAGTAATTTAACCTCTAATTATTTCCTTTTAAGGACTTTTTCGGAGGCCTTTACAATAGCTTCAGCATTGAGTCCATACTTTTCCATCAACTGCTCAGGCGTTCCGCTTTCCCCGAAAGTATCCTGTGTAGCGACGAATTCCTGTGGGGCAGGATGGTTTTGTGAAAGCGTTCTGGCAACACTTTCTCCCAAACCTCCAAGGAAGTTGTGTTCTTCGGCAGTAACCACGCATCCGGTTTTCTTAACCGAAGCAAGTATAGCTTCCTCATCAAGCGGCTTGATGGTGTGGATGTCGATCACTTCTGCAGAAATTCCTTTAGCTTCCAACTGTTCAGCCGCCTGCAACGCTTCCCATACCAAATGACCTGTAGCGATAATGGTCACATCATTTCCTTCGTTCAGCATGTTGGCTTTTCCGATCTCGAATTTTTGATCTTCGGGAGTGAAATTGGCCACTTTTGGCCGTCCGAAACGCAGGTAAACCGGCCCGTGATGTTCAGCAATAGCGATGGTCGCCGCTTTGGTTTGATTGTAATCACAGGTGTTGATCACGGTCATTCCCGGCAACATCTTCATAAGTCCAATATCCTCCAGGATCTGGTGGGTTGCCCCGTCCTCTCCCAGGGTTAGCCCGGCGTGAGAAGCACAGATCTTTACGTTTTTGTCTGAATAGGCGATAGATTGCCTTATCTGGTCGTATACCCTTCCGGTTGAAAAGTTGGCGAAAGTTCCCGTAAAAGGAATTTTTCCCCCAATGGTCATTCCGGCTGCGATCCCCATCATGTTGGCTTCGGCGATCCCTACCTGGAAAAATCTTTCAGGATGGTTCTTTTGAAAATCTCCCATTTTTAAGGATCCGGTTAGGTCGGCACATAGTGCAACCACATTAGGATTTGTTTTCCCCAGTTCGGTAAGACCGTCTCCAAATCCTGAACGGGTATCTTTATTTCCTGTATTTGTATATTTTTTCATTTCTAAGCTTTTGTCCTTTCCGCAGTGGCGGAAAATTTTAGTAGTCTCCTAAAGTTTCGGGATTTTGTGAAAGTGCATTTTCCAGTTGCTCGTCATTAGGGGCAACTCCGTGCCACTTATGGGTATGCATCATAAAATCAACTCCATGGCCCATTACAGTGGTCATCAAAATGCAAACAGGTTTGCCTTTTCCGGTCCGGCTTTTGGCTTCCTTAAGACCCTTTAAAACTTCTGTAATATTATTACCATCCTTTATTTCCAAAACATCCCAGCCAAAGGCTTCAAATTTGGCGGTAAGGTCTCCCATTGGCAGTACATCATCTGTACATCCATCGATTTGCTGATGGTTGCGATCAACTGTCGCGATCAGGTTGTCTACCTTGTTGGCGGCAGCATACATGATGGCCTCCCAGTTTTGGCCTTCCTGTAGCTCACCATCCCCATGTAGGGAATATACCAGGTGATCATCACCGTTCAGTTTTTTGGCGTTTGCAGCACCTATTGCTACAGACATTCCCTGGCCTAACGAACCTGAAGCCACCCTTACCCCGGGTAGGCCTTCATGGGTTGTTGGATGACCCTGGAGGCGGGAATTTATTAATCTGAAAGTGTTAAGTTCTTCAACAGGGAAATAGCCGCTGCGCGCAAGAACACTGTAAAAAACAGGGGATATGTGACCGTTGGAAAGGAAGAAAAGGTCTTCATCCTTACCATCCATATCAAAACCTTCTTTGCGGTCCATCACTTCCTGGTAAAGCACCGTAAAAAATTCGGCACAGCCTAAAGATCCTCCGGGATGTCCCGAATTCACTTTGTGGACCTGCCTTAAAATGTCTCTTCTCACCTGGGTGACAAAATCTTCTAATTGTTGTGTGTTTGGCATTTGAGTTTAATTAAATGTGCTGCAAAAATACTATTTTAATAATGCTTTGAAAATCAATGTGGGTCATTTATCAAAGAAGCTGCCATTTTAAGAATTGAAAGCTTTAAAAAATGGGGATAAGTTGGTTATCTTTGCGGCCTTAAAGTCTTCTATGAAATTTGAATTAGCAGTGAATGACCCGGGCAGCAGTGCCAGGGCCGGAATCATTACCACAGACCACGGAACTATCGAAACTCCTATTTTTATGCCTGTTGGTACCGTGGCTTCAGTTAAAGGGATTAGTCAAAAAGAATTAAAGGAAGAAGTGAACCCTGATATCATTCTGGGGAACACCTACCACCTCTACCTAAGACCGCAAACCGAGATCCTGAAGAAGGCTGGTGGCCTGCATAAATTCATGAACTGGGACCGGAATATTTTGACCGATAGTGGAGGCTATCAGGTCTACTCTCTTTCTGAAAGAAGAAAGATCAAAGAAGAAGGGGTTCGGTTCAAATCTCATATTGACGGCTCCTATCACAATTTCACTCCTGAAAATGTGATGGAGATCCAGCGGCTTATTGGGGCCGATATCATTATGGCCTTTGATGAATGTACCCCGTACCCCTGTGACTACAATTACGCGAAGAACTCCATGCACCGAACTCACCGGTGGCTCGATCGCTGTATCACGCACCTGGATAAAACTCCACCTGAATACGGCTATTCTCAGACCCTTTTTCCAATTGTGCAGGGAAGTACGTATAAGGACCTGAGAAAACAGTCTGCGGAATATATCGCCAATGCCGGGGCTGAAGGAAACGCTATTGGCGGACTCTCTGTAGGAGAGCCTGCGGAAGAAATGTATGCCATGACCGAAGTGGTAACCGATATCCTTCCGAAGGAAAAGCCAAGGTACCTGATGGGAGTAGGGACTCCTATAAATATTCTGGAAAATATCGCCCTGGGAGTAGATATGTTTGATTGTGTGATGCCAACCCGAAATGCTCGAAACGGGATGCTTTTTACATCTCACGGAACCATCAATATCAAAAATAAGAAATGGCAGGATGATTTTTCACCCCTTGATGAAAACGGTTCAACTTATGTGGATACTTATTACACCAAGGCTTATTTGCGGCACCTGTTTACCGTAAATGAAATGCTTGGCAAACAAATTGCTACCATGCATAACCTGGGCTTTTACCTGTGGTTGGTTCGTGAAGCCAGAAAACATATCTTAGCCGGGGATTTTGCCTCCTGGAAGAATATGATGGTGCGGCAAATGGACAAAAGACTCTAAGTGAAAATACTCGACTGGTACATATTAAAACGTTACCTGGGCACTTTTATATTGATGCTCCTGCTGTTCATTCCCATTGGAATTACAGTGAATCTTGCCGAAAAGATCGATAAGATCCTGGAGAATGAGGTGCCTTTTTGGGAGGTGGTGAATTACTACATAGACTTTACCATTTATTTCGCTAACCTGTTGTTTCCGTTGTTCCTGTTCCTTTCAGTGATATGGTTCACCTCAAAGCTGGCTCAGAATACCGAAATAATCGCATTTTTAAGTAGTGGGGTGTCCTTTTGGCGTTTTTTAAGACCTTATATGATTGGGGCCACCATTGTACTGATAGGGGCGTTGATTCTGGGAATGTACCTCGCCCCCAGTGCGAGTAAGGGCTTTAATGACTTTAAGTATACCTACCTTAAAAAAGGAAGAGAGATCCAGGAAACCAGTGATGTATACCGGCAGATCAACGACAACGAATATATTTATGCTTCCCACTTTCAGCCACAAACTAAAACTGCCCGAAATTTTACCCTGGAACATTTTGAGGGCAATGATTTGAAGTTCAAAATTAGCGCCTCCAGGTTAAAGCTGAATGAAGAAGATACCACTTACACCCTAACTAATTTTCATAAACGGATCATCGGGGAGGATGAAGATGTTCTTATGTCAGAGATCAGTAAAGATACCGTGCTTCCTTTTGAATTTGACGAGCTTACGCCGGTGTCTTACATGGCTGAGACGCTGAACTATAACGAACTAAATGATTTTATAGAACAGGAACAAAGAAGGGGGTCCGGAAATATCAATCGATATAAAGTCGTTGCCTATAAACGCTGGAGTTTACCTGTTTCGGCTTATATTCTTACTATTATCGCGGTAGCGGTTTCCTCTATTAAAAGAAGGGGAGGGATGGGTATTAACCTCGCTTTGGGAATTACCCTGGCCTTTGTGTTCATTTTTATGGATAAGGTCTTTGGTACCATCGCGGAACAAAGTAGTTTTTCTCCGATGATCGCCGTGTGGACACCTAATATTTTCTTCGGAATTCTGGCAATTTACCTGCTTTTCAATGCCAAACGATAAACTTAAAAGTTACCTGCATTTTCACGTTATCGTGTTTATCTGGGGTTTCACGGCTGTGTTGGGCGCACTCATTTCACTTGATGCTGTTCCTCTGGTTTGGTATCGCATGTTGATGGCCAGTTTCTTTATCCTGATCTGGATAAAATGGAAAAAGAAGAAGCTGCGTCTGGCTCCAAAAAGGGTTCTGGTCATGCTCATCGCGGGAGTGGTCATCGCTCTGCACTGGCTCACCTTCTTCGGAGCGATAAAGATTTCAAATGTTTCTATTACCCTGGCCTTACTTTCTACAGGGGCATTTTTCACCTCTATTATGGAACCTATTTTCTATAAACGAAAAGTGATCTGGTACGAGATCCTTTTTGGGTTGATAGTAATGTTGGGGCTTTATATCATTTTTCGGGTGGAAACAGAGTATGTGGCTGGAATTCTTCTTGCCCTGGTATCGGCTTTTCTTTCTGCCGTGTTTTCCCTGATCAATGGGAAACTGGCCAAACAGGAAGATGCCTCGGTAATTTCTTTCTATGAGCTGTTAACAGGAACTGCGGCCATTACAATATATTTATTGATCCTGTCTTTAGGAGCTGAAAATTCAGGATTTACTGCAGAATTTTTCTCTGTTTCAACCGCCGATTGGGCTTACCTTTTTATCCTGGCTTCTGTTTGTACAGCCTATGCCTTTATAGCTTCGGTGGCAGTAATGCGGCACCTGAGTCCCTACACGGTGATGCTCACCATAAACCTGGAGCCGGTATACGGAATCTTACTGGCCTTCTGGATCTTTGGGAGCGAAGAGAAAATGAATCCCGGTTTTTATTATGGTGCTGCAATAATCCTTACCACTGTCATCCTAAACGGACTTTTAAAAACAAAGAGAAAAATTAAAAGACAAAGGAAAGCTACCTATTAAAGTTTGCTATATTTGTAAGCTAATTTTAAACAAACCCATAACTCATTATGGAATATTTGGATTTTGAATTACCTATAAAAGAGTTGGAAGAGCAGTACCAAAAGGCGTGTGCCATTGGGAAAGAAAGTGAAGTTGATGTATCGGCCACCTGTAAGCAGATAGAAAAACGACTGAACGAAACCAAAAAAGAAATTTACAAGAATTTGACCGCCTGGCAACGAGTACAGTTGTCAAGGCATCCAAACCGTCCCTATACCTTAGATTATATTAATGCTATTTGTGGGAACACCTTTTTGGAACTCCACGGTGACAGGAATGTAAAAGATGATAAGGCGATGATTGGAGGCCTTGGAAAGATCGGAGATCAAAGCTACATGTTTGTGGGTCAGCAAAAAGGATATAATACTAAAACCCGTCAATACCGTAATTTCGGAATGGCAAACCCTGAAGGCTACCGCAAAGCCTTGCGCCTGATGAAGTCTGCTGAAAAATTCGGGATTCCTGTAGTTACTTTTGTCGATACCCCGGGTGCTTATCCCGGCCTCGAAGCTGAAGAGCGTGGACAGGGAGAAGCTATCGCGCGGAATATTCTGGAGATGACCCGTCTAAAAGTGCCTATCATCGTAGTGATCATTGGGGAAGGAGCCAGTGGAGGAGCACTTGGAATTGGAGTAGGAGATAAAGTATTGATGCTTGAAAATACCTGGTATTCTGTAATTTCTCCCGAATCCTGTTCTTCTATTCTTTGGAGAAGCTGGGAGTATAAAGAGAAAGCTGCTGAAGCTCTTAAGCTAACCGCAAAAGACATGAAAAAGCAAAAGTTGATCGATGAGATCGTCAAAGAACCTTTAGGTGGTGCGCACAGTGATAGGGAGCAGACTTTCGAGATCGTAAAAAATGCCATTGCCGATGCTTACGATGAGTTTAAAAACTTATCACAAGAAGAGCTGGTAAAAAACAGGATGGAAAAGTATTCATCCATGGGTGTTTTCAAAGGATAAACTCAGTAACCATATAACGTTAAGAAAATCCGAAGTTCAGGCTTCGGATTTTTTTGACCTTATCAACAAATAATTAAAGTTTTCAACAGTTAGATTGTTAATAACCTGTGGATTAACTCAAAAAGTTTTCAGGAACAATTTTTCTACTTTCGCTACTATGGAAAAAGCCAGGTCCCCCCAGAATTACAATTACAGCCCCGGAAATGTAATTAATCTTGAAAAAGGTAAAATTCCGCCTCAAGCTGTTGATCTTGAAGAAGTTGTGCTAGGTGCAATGATGATCGATAAAAAGGGAGTAGATGAAATAATCGATATTCTGCACCCTGAAGTTTTTTATAAATCAGCTCACCAGTATATCTTCGAAGCAATCTTCAAGTTGTTCGAAAATTCAGAACCGGTTGACTTATTAACGGTTTCCAACCAGTTGCGTAAAGATCAGAAGCTGGAGCAGGTAGGAGGTGATTTTTACCTGGTGCAACTCACTCAAAAAGTGTCCTCTTCGGCACATATCGAGTTTCATGCCCGCATCATTTTACAGAAGTATATTCAGCGTAGCCTTATTAAAATCTCTAATGAGATCATTGAAGATTCTTACGATGAAACCACCGATGTTTTTGACCTTTTGGACACGGCAGAATCCAAACTGTACGAAGTTACCCAGGGGAATATCAAACGTTCTTCAGAAACAGCCCAGGATCTGGTGATGCAGGCAAAGAAAAAGATCGAGGAGATCTCCAATAAATCGGGACTTTCAGGAATTCCTTCCGGATTTGAAAAACTGGACAAATTAACTTCCGGATGGCAGCCCAGTGATTTGATCATCGTAGCAGCACGTCCGGGTATGGGTAAAACGGCTTTGACCTTGTCCATGGCCCGAAATATTTCCGTAGGACAGAACATTCCGGTAGCCTTTTTCTCACTGGAGATGTCATCGGTACAGTTGATCACCCGTTTGATCTCTTCAGAAACCGGTCTCTCTTCAGAAAAACTGCGTACCGGAAACCTCGAAAAACACGAGTGGGAACAACTCAACGTAAAAGTGAAAGGCCTGGAAAAAGCACCTTTGTTCATTGATGACACCCCATCACTTTCAATTTTTGACCTACGGGCAAAAGCTCGACGTTTGGCTTCCCAACACGGAATCCGATTGATCGTTATTGATTACCTGCAATTGATGACTGCGGGAGGAAGCCAGAAGGGCGGGAACCGTGAACAGGAGATCTCAACGATTTCCCGAAACCTGAAAGCCCTCGCCAAGGAATTGAACGTTCCGGTGATCGCGCTTTCACAGCTGTCTCGAGCCGTAGAAACCAGAGGTGGCTCAAAAAGGCCACTTTTGAGTGACCTTAGGGAATCTGGAGCTATTGAGCAGGATGCCGATATCGTTTCCTTTATTTACCGTCCTGAGTATTATAAGATTGAAGAGTGGGATGACGAGGAAAGATCACCTACAGACGGACAGGCTGAGTTTATTGTGGCCAAGCACAGGAATGGTGGTTTAGAGAATATTAGGTTGAAATTCCTTGGACATTTAGGTAAATTCGATAACTTAGATGACTTTGATTCCCCGTCTGAATTCTATTCAAAAATGAATGATGACGAATCGGGAGATGCAGGTTTCAATACCGGCCATTTTCCAAGTGCCGATGAAGCTTTTGGAAGCTCAATGAACGATTTTAATGATGATAACGACGTGCCTTTCTAATAGCTTTTTTTACTTCCGAAAATTCTTCGGTGACAAGGCAATTATAAATATAACAAAAACCGGATCTGAACAGAAGTTCAGCTCCGGTTTTTTTATGCCTGAAAAAGGGCTTTTGTCACTACTGTTTTTTATTTTATTCTCTTTTGCTTCCCAGGCTTCGCAGATCCTTATTCCCATGGATGCCGAAACCCAGCAAAATCACCTGAAAGCCTACGGAATTACCTACTGGTCCCTTGAAAAAGGAATTAAAGTACAGTGGTTGCTGAACTACAGGGGAGGTTCCTTCCTTTTTCCCGATTCTGAAGAGTTGCGGAAGGAATGCCAGATTCGGGGCGTATCCTTTGAAGTGATCAGTGATCAGAAAACAGGGGAGATCCTTGAAGAGATCAGCAGTCCCTCGCAGAATATGGAGGCTGTTCTTCTTGAAAAAGCTCCGAAAATTGCGGTTTATTCCCCTGAAGGAAACAAGCCCTGGGATGACGCGGTGACCATGGTATTGACCTATGCCGAAATTCCGTATGAGACCATTTATGATGAAGAAGTTTTGAACGACGCCTTGCTGTTGTTCGATTGGCTTCACCTGCATCATGAGGATTTCACCGGGCAGTATGGGAAATTTTACCGCAGCTATCGCACCGCTCCCTGGTATATTGAAGATAAGAAACAGGCCGAGGCTTTGGCTGCCCGGCTGGGTTACGATAAAGTTTCCGAAGAAAAACTGGCAGTGGCTTTAAAGATCAGGGATTATGTTGTGGGCGGTGGTTTCATGTTCGCCATGTGCAGCGCGACCGATAGTTTTGATATTGCTCTTACCGCTGAAGGAGTTGACATTGCAGAACCTATGTTTGACGGCGATCCCAGCGAACCTGATTACCAGAATAAGATCGATTTTCAAAAAAGCTTTGCTTTTACTGATTTTGTCCTGGAACGAGATCCAATGGTATATGAGTTTTCTTCCATTGATATGACCAACAAAAGACGGGTGCCAATGGAAATCGATTATTTTACCCTGATGGAATTCTCGGCTAAATGGGACCCGATTCCTACTATGCTTACCCAGAACCATACCATGCTGGTGAAAGGGTTTATGGGACAAACCACCGCTTATGATCCTCAAACTATCAAACCTACTGTGCTGGTTCTTGGAGAGAGCAAGGTGAACGGGGAGGCAAAATACATTCACGGAATAAAAGGCAACGGATTTTTCACCTTTTACGGCGGGCATGATCCCGAAGATTACCAGCACATGGTAGGAGATCCCAAAACTGAGCTGGAATTGCATCCCACTTCCCCGGGCTATCGCCTCATCCTGAACAATGTGCTTTTTCCTGCCGCCAAAAAGCAAAAGCAGAAAACCTGAAAAGAAATACCAGTTTCTAAATGCTCCAGTGGGGTTTAGTTGCCCGTGTTTTTCAGTTTTGTCATGTGTGTGAAATATTATTAAAGGCTTTTCCAAATATTTGGGAACTTTATAACTTGAAAGTCTCACCTCCAAAATATACCATCTCATGTCTCTCAAAATTGACTCTCACCAACACTTCTGGCAATTTGATCCCGAAAAATATTCCTGGATTCCGGAGGGGATTCAAAAAGATTTCCTTCCCGAAGAGATAGAGCCAATTCTCGCCAAAAATGACTTTGAAGGCTGTATTGCCGTACAGGCAGATCAGTCTGAAGAGGAAACCGTAAAATTACTGGAGCTGGCCAACACCTACTCATTCATTAAAGGAGTGGTCGGTTGGGTAGACCTTAGTGCGAAAAATGTGGAAGAAAGATTGGAAATGTATTCCCGAGACCCTGCTTTTAAAGGAGTAAGACATACGGAGTGGGATGAAGAAGGGGAATTTATGATTAACCCTTATTTTCAAGGAGGGATCGCAGCTCTCGCAAAATTTGATCTCACCTATGACATCCTGGCTTTTGATTACCAGTTAGGAAATGCGGTGGAACTGGTGAAAGCTTTTCCAAATCAGCCTTTTGTACTCGACCATATGGGAAAGCCAAAAGTTTCTGAAGGAATGTCTAAGGAATGGAGGAGGAACATTCAGGAGCTTGGGGACAGGGAAAATGTCTATTGCAAGATCTCCGGATTAGTGACCGAAGCTGAGAACTTTAGCTTGAAATCTTCTCAACTTCATCCTTTTCTTGACGAAGTAACCGCCGCATTCGGAACAAATAGGTTGCTGTTTGGCTCAGACTGGCCGGTGTGTTTGCCGGCAGCTTCCTATAGCGAGGTATTTGAACTGGTAAAGCAATTTTATGGAGATTTTTCCGAAGAAGAAAAAGAAAAGATCTTTGGGAAGAATGCTTCCCGATTTTATAACTTGACGTAAAATTGAATTTATGAGCGACTTTTTTCAGAAGGAAATAAAGCTAAGGGCAAGATCAAGAGGATTTCACCTGGTAACGGAAGAGGTACTGGAGCAGCTGAAGGAACTTCGGGATTTCAAAAAAGGAATTCTGCAGGTTTTCATCAAGCATACTTCCGCCGGACTTACCATTAATGAAAATGCAGACCCTTCGGTGAGGGAAGATTTCGAGAGTCACTTCAATAAAATGGTGCCCGAGAATCAGCCGTATTACAAACACACTCAGGAAGGGCCTGATGATATGCCCGCGCACATCAAAGCTTCTTTGCTCGACACTTCGCTGCAGATACCCATCGCTAATGGTAAGTTGAACCTTGGAACCTGGCAGGGGATATATCTCTGTGAACACAGGAATAACGGTGGCAGCAGGAAACTGGTGTTGACGATAATGGGGGAGAAGTAAATCTCTGTCATTCCGATGTAGGAGGCCCGCCTGCCGGCCGGCAGGAATCTCAGTTGGATTAAATCTAGGGCTTTGACGTCTTTTATCTTTTTTCTCTGTTCTCTTTTCTTTTTCTACACAAAAGATCCTTTACTCCGCTGCCCTTCGTTCTGCATGACAAAAGAGCCTGGGAACAGAAAGGTATTATGGAAGTTCTTTGTCATTCCGACGAAGGATGAATCTCTACTTGAAACATATCGTGGAATAAGAAGGGGTTCTTCACTCCGCTTCGTTCCAAAAGCCACTATTTTATTGTTTCACAGAATCGGCCACCGAATGGCAGGAATGATTCTTCACTCCGCTGCCCTTCCTCTTGTATGACATTATCTCACCATTCCAACGCAGGAGTTGTCTACCGACTCACATGAGTTTCCTCTTACCTTTCTCGCTAATCTTTCCTGTTCACTTTTGTTCTCTTTCACTTCATCATGGCAGGAGCATGATAATCCGGTGTCAGAAAATTGACAAAGGGTTGCTGTAAATTCTAATGAATCGGGGGCCGGGGAAGCGTAAATGCTTAGCGTCAGCAATAAAGTGAGTAGAAGTATCCATCCTGATTTTTTCATCTTGGTAAGTTTTGTTTATACCGTCAAGACGAAACTTTTCCCTGAAAGATGCAGATTCAATACGTATTTTTTGAAATAAATAAATCGTTTTAGGGGAGGTCATCCTGAACTTGTTATGTGTTTTCATTCAGAGATGTTGTCATTCCTACAAATTAATGCCGGCTGCCGACCAGTAGGAATCTATTCATAAAATGAATTAAATGTAGTAATAGATTCTGCACTTTGCTGCGCACCGTTCTGAATGACAAAGCCATAAAACAAAAGATCCCGTTCTTTCGAACGGGATCTTTCTATAAGTGAGATAAAGTTTTTAATTACTTTACTTTTTTGACGATAGCTTCAAACGCATCAGGGTGGTTCATAGCCAAATCTGCAAGAACCTTACGGTTCAATTCGA
>CAZVKA010000063.1:0-14973 GCA_964627595.1 uncultured Flavobacteriaceae bacterium
CAACCATGCAGATTACCAGTGCCATGAAAATGGTATCGGCTGCAAAGTTGAGCAAAGCCCAGGATGCTATTACTGCTATGAGGCCTTATGCTGAAAAGCTTTCAGAATTACTGCAAAACCTGAGTGCTACTTTAGACAGCGACCAGAGCAGTAAGTATGCAGAGCAGCGTGAGGTGAACAATGTGCTTATCGTAGCTGTTTCCTCGAACCGGGGATTGGCAGGAGCTTTTAACTCCAACATCGTGAAAGCGGTGAAGCAACTCGCTGCAGAAGATTATAGCGGAAAAAACATTGACGTGATGACCATTGGTAAAAAGGCCAATGACATTCTAAAGAAAACCTTTGATATCTACAAGAACAATAATGAGATCTATGATGATCTTAGTTATGACAACGTAGCCGAGATCGCAGAAGATCTTATGAAGCAGTTCGTGGACGCGAAGTATGACAAGATCGTTCTTGTTTACAACCAGTTCAAGAATGCCGCTACACAGATCGTGATGAGAGAGCAGTTCTTACCTATCGTTCCTGTAGAAACTGATGAAGAAGTGGTCCTGGATTATATTTTTGAACCTTCCAAAGAAGAGATCGTTCGTGAGTTGATCCCAAAATCCTTGAAAATGCAGATTTTCAAGGCTCTTCGTGATTCGTTTGCTTCAGAGCACGGCGCACGTATGACGGCCATGCACAAAGCGACCGATAATGCTACAGAGCTTCGAGACTCACTTAAATTATCATACAATAAAGCCCGTCAGGCATCCATTACCAATGAGATCCTAGAGATCGTTGGTGGAGCTGAAGCTTTGAATAAATAATACTTTAGAAAATAAGACTGAATTTCAGCCTTTTAAAATCCCATATCGACAGGTATGGGGTTTTCTTTTTTTACTTGGTATCAATTTTGTTTTGACTTCCTGAACAAATGATCCCCATTATGAAACAGTTTCTATATATATTCTCTTTCGGCCTTATGTTTTTTGGTCTTACCGGTTGTGCCAATGGGAAGAAGTTGCAGGAGAAGCCTCCTGTCCTTCTTGAGCCGGCATATTATACATCCTGGACAGGCGGGGTAAAGGGTGCTGCTTCGGGATTCACGTTGTTTATTCCGGCAGAAACTGATCCACAGGTACAGCTGGACTCTGTTTATTTCCGTGGAAGGAAAGCCGTGATCGAAAAATCTGGTGCTGAGCCTGATCTGTACGTGGCATATTTCAAAATCCATTCAGAGGAAGGAAAACCGACTGATGTTGTTATGCATGTAGATCCAGAAAAGGAATATGGAAATAAGCCGCCCCAATTGCCCGAAAAGATCCCTTTTGAGCTAGAAGAGGGAGAGGCGGTTGTGAAGTATACCAGGAACGGAAAAGAAAAATACTTCAGGATCATCGGGATCCAAAAGAAAGATTCGGGAAATGTGGAAATAAAAAAGCCCGAAAATATTCGGCATTAATCTCACCTATAGTACATTTGTGTGATACGAATCAACCAAATTACTATTGGCCCTCCTTCAGAAGTTATTTAAACAAACCTTCATTTATGGCGTTGCCACTGTGGTGCCCAGGATGCTTTCTTTCCTGCTCACACCACTGTATACCGAATATCTTCCAAAAGAAGAATATGGTGAAGTTTCTATAGTCTTCGCCTGGATCGTGTTTTTCAATGTGATTCTGGCCTACGGAATGGAAACTTCTTTTTTTCGGTTTTTTCACAAAGAAGAGCACCGGGAAAAGGTTACCGCAACCTCTAGTATTTCGATTCTGGGGTCAACAGGGATCTTTCTTGTTCTGGCCTTCCTGTTTCGCGATTCCATAGCGACCGCGACAGAAATTGGCTCCTACTATCTCAATTATGTAATTCTTATCCTTGCCCTTGATGCCCTGGTGGTAATTCCTTTTGGGTGGCTTCGGGCAAAGGAAAGACCGGGCATATATTCAGCGATCAAAATCGGAAATGTTGCTGTAAATCTAGGGCTGAACGTTTTCTTTATTGTGTTCTTACCCCGACTGGCAGGAAATGGAGATTTTTTCGACTCCATTTATACACCCAATTTTGAGATCGCGTACATTTTCATTGCCAATCTTGTTGCGAGTGCTCTTACGTTGCTGGTAATGTTACCCTTTTATCTGAAATTGAAATACACTTTTGATTCAGGTTTGTGGAAACAGATGATAAATTATGGAACCCCCATACTTCTGGCGGGTATTGCTTTTGCGATCAATGAAGTAGTGGACAAAATCCTTCTGGGCATCATATTGCCTGAAGGGATTGCTAAAGCCGAAGTCGGGGCTTATGCTGCCTGCTATAAACTGGCGCTTTTCATGACTCTTTTTGCTACCGCCTTCAGGATGGGTATAGAACCTTTTTTCTTTAGTCACGCAAAGGAGAAGAATTCTGCCGAGACCTATGCCGCAATAACTAAATATTTTGTCATTTTTGGCGCACTTATCCTGTTGCTGGTTATTGTGTTCTCTGATCTACTAAAGATCATCCTTATTCAGGATGAATCGTATTGGGAAGCCATGGTGGTAGTTCCAATGATCTTGCTGGCCAACTTCTTTCTGGGCATTTACCATAACTTGTCTGTATGGTACAAAGTAAGCGACCGTACCCGTTTTGCAGCCTATATTTCTGGCGTTGGAGCTATCCTTACTCTGGTGCTTAACTTCTGGCTTATTCCGCATTACAGCTATGTGGGATCGGCTATTGCTACTCTTGCGGCTTATGGCAGCATGATGTTGCTTTCTTTCTACTTCGGAAGAAAGTATTATCCCATCCCTTATGATCTCAAGCGAATAGGCAGTTATTTGCTGCTGTCCATCACTTTTTCTGCTGTGTATTTCTATGTTTTTAGAAACAATTATTATTTGGGCAGCATATTAATTCTTATCTTTTTTGCCCTTATTTATTACGCGGAAAAAGATCAGTTAAAACAAATTTTGAAAAAGGGATAAAATCCTTCAGAAGCAAAATAGATTCTATGAACGTTAAGATTATCAACAAGTCTGAGCATGACTTGCCGGCTTATGAAACCGGAAGTTCTGCCGGAATGGACCTGAGAGCGAACAATCCTGAACCTGTTACTTTAAAACCACTGGAAAGAGCTATTATCAAAACCGGACTTTTTATTGAACTTCCGGTGGGTTATGAGGCACAGGTAAGACCGCGAAGCGGACTCGCTGCTAAAAAAGGAATCACCGTATTGAATTCTCCCGGCACCATTGACGCCGATTATCGCGGGGAAATAGGTGTGATCCTGGTGAATCTATCCAATGAAGATTTCACCGTTGAAAAAGGCAAACGTATAGCGCAACTGGTAATTTCAAGACACGAACATATCTTCTGGAAAGAAGTAGATGTGCTTGAAGAAACTTCCCGTGGCGAAGGTGGCTTTGGAAGTACCGGCACGAAATAGCAATCGTTAATGATCAATTAACAATGATCATTTTTGAAACATAGAGCTCTCCCCGTTCCATTGAAAGGACAGGGGAGAGGTTGAACAACAAACCATAACCTTAAACAAATAGAGCAGAGTGAGATCTCACGTCTCATATCTAACATCTCAAATTTAAAAAACATGAAAATTATAGTACCCATGGCGGGTCGCGGTTCGCGGCTTCGTCCTCATACCTTAACTGTACCAAAACCATTGATCCCAATCGCAGGAAAACCTATAGTACACCGCTTAGTTGAAGATATAGCTAAGGTACTCGATGAAAAGATTGATGAAATAGCTTTCATAATTGGAGAAGATTTTGGAGAAAAAGTAGAGAAGGACCTGAAAGAAATCGCGAAGACTTTGGGAGCTAAAGGAACGATTTATTACCAGGACAAGCCGCTTGGCACCGGTCACGCTATTATGTGTGCCAAAGAATCTTTGGAAGGTCCCGCAGTCATCGCGTATGCCGATACACTTTTTAAAGCCGATTTTACGTTAGATAAAGAAGCTGATGGGGTGATATGGGTGAAACAGGTGAAAAACCCTTCAGCATACGGCGTGGTGCAGCTGAATGAGAAGAACCAGATTGTTGACCTGGTAGAGAAACCTGAAGAATTTGTTTCAGACCTTGCCGTGATAGGGATTTATTATTTCAAGGATGTGGCCGTACTTAAAAATGAGTTGCAGGAAGTACTGGATAAAAATATCATTCGTGGCGGAGAATACCAGATCAATGACGGGATTGAAGCCATGAAGCGAAAGGGAATGATCTTTGTACCCGGGAAAGTAGATGAATGGATGGACTGCGGGAATAAACAGGTTACCGTGGAAACTAATACGCGCATGTTGAATTTCCTTCAGAATGATGGTGAGGAACTGATAGCAGAAGATGTCAAAATGGAAAATTCAGAAATCATTGAACCTTGTTTCATCGGGGAGAACGTGGTGCTCAAAAATGCGAAAATAGGACCTAATGTTTCTATTGGTAATGGCTGCAAGATCTCAAATTCAACCATCGAGAACAGTCTTATCCAGACCTTTGCAGAGGTAGAAAATGCAAAGTTAAAGAATGCCATGATCGGCAATTTTGCGAAATTTAACGGGGAATTTTCCGAAATAAGTATAGGAGATTATTCGGTTCTGGAATAATATAATTAAAACAAGGCCAAAGTATGAATAAGCAACTTTTGATATTATCATTTTTGACCTTGTTTGCGTTATGTTTAGAAAGCCAGGCCCAGGATAAAGAGAAGCCTTTGGTTGCTGCCGTAGATTCCGCAGAACTTGGGGAAGTGAACGATGCTTTTCAGCAGCACTTTTTTGAAGCCTTAAAGCAAAAGGCGATAGAAAATCACGAAAAAGCTATTGATGCGCTGGTACAAAGTCTAGCTATAGAAGCCCTGCCGGTAGTGTATCTTGAACTGGGAAAAAATTACAATGCCCTGCAAAAGTTTTCCCAGGCCGCGTCATATCTGGAAAAAGGAAAACAAATTGCCCCTAAGAATACCACTATTCTGGAAGAGCTGTACAAAACTTATTTTTTGAGTGAAGAGTTTGACCGCGCGCTTCCTGTAGTAAAGCAGCTTTCAAATTTGAATGCTTCCTTTTCTGAAGATCTTGCTAATCTTTACATCCTTAACGAACGTTATGACGAGGCGTTAAAGCTACTTGATTCCCTTGATGCGGCTAAAGGCTCCGGTACCAACAGGGACAGTTTAAGGCGTCAGGTCTATGCCCGTACGAATAACGTGGAAGCGCAGTTGCTGGACCTGGAGCAAAAGATCGCTGAAGATCCTGATGATGAGAAAAACTACCTCAACCTCATTTTTGTGTACAGTGAGAATGGGCGGCCTCAGGAGGCCTTTGAGGCGGCTAAGAAATTGCTCAAGGAAAATCCCTCTTCAGAACTGGTACATTTAGCGTTATATAAGTTTTATCTCAACGACAACAATACAGATGAAGCAGTGAATTCTTTAAGGATTCTGCTAGGTAGCCGGCAAATTGATGAGGTGACTAAATACCAGGCGCTGAATGACTTTTTAATGTATGTTTCTGAAAATCCAAGTTTGGAAGAAGATTTGGTAGAGTTGGTACAGGTGTTTTCTGAAGATGAACAAAACACTCGGGTTTATGGGCAACTGGGAACTTTTTTCCTGGAAAAGAGAAAAACGGAACAGGCCCTGAAATATTTTGAACTTGCCCTTAAATCCGAAACTGCTGATTTTTCCCTGTACAGAGATGTACTGCAGTTGCAGCTAGAATTTGGAAAGTATACTGATGCCCTGGAGCTAAGCCGCAGGGCAATCGAAATTTTTCCTTCCCAGCCTTTACTGTACTTCATTCAGGGAAAGGCACAAAACAAAGAGGGAAAATTTGCAGAAGCCGAGGAATCCCTGCTATACGGCCTCGATTTTTTAATTGATGATAAACCTTTAGAAAAAGAGTTTTACAGGGAATTAGTTGAAACATATTTAGGCCTACAGAAACAGGAAAAAGCAAAGGAATTCCGGGAAAAACTGAATGAACTTGAAAAAATAAATTGATGAATAAGAAACTCCAGATCCTAACACTATTAATAACCTTCCTAAGTATTACCTCTTGCGGTTCTCGTAAGGCCGAAATGGGAGCAACAGCTCCAGAGGATGCTGCTGTTGCCGCAGTTGTAGACAGCCATTACAGTAATGAGACAGATTTCCAAACCCTGCAGGGTAAACTTGCCGTGAGGTATACTACAGAAGAAAGAGAACAAAGTGTTACCGTAAATTTCCGGATGAAGAAGAATGACACCATTTGGATGAGTGGACAGCTTCTGGGCATCCCTCTGGCCAAAGTGATGATCACTCCAAATTCTGTTCAGTTCTATGAGAAGATCACCAAAACCTATTTTGACGGAGATTTTCGCCTGTTAAGTGACCTGTTGGGAACTCCGCTGGATTATCAGAAAGTTCAGAATCTTTTGATTGGCCAGGCCATTTATGATCTTCGGGACGAGCGCTACAAGCTAAGTGAATCTGCCAGAGGATATCAACTGGAACCGTCCGCAGAAAGTTTCCTCAAGCGGTTATTCCTTCTGGATGCCGGTAATTACAAGGCTCTAGCCCAGCAAATAGGGGAGAAGAACACAAACAGAAGTGTTACTGTCACCTATCCCGAATACCAGAAAGTTGGAAAACAGCTTTTTCCTGGGCAGATCCAGATCGTCGCCAATGAAGGTTCGCAAAATACCCGCATCAACATGCAGTTTCGCGGAATAGATCTTAATGTACCCGTATCTTTTCCATTTTCCATACCTTCGGGGTATGAAGAAATCGCTATAGAATGAACCCCCAAACAGCAATAAAAAATTTCATTTTTGCAGGTTTACTGCTTTTCAGTCTAAACCTTTTTGCCCAAATAGATAAACGGGAAGAGCTGGAACAGCGCAGGCTTGAACTTCAACAGGAGATCCAACGAATTAATTCTCTACGAACTTCGAACCTAAAAAAAGAGAAATCCATACTTACTGAAGTTGAAGACTTACAGCAACAGATCAGGTCTACAGAGAACCTAATAAGGGTGACCAATCAGCAGGCTAATCTACTCACCCGCGAGATCAATTCAAATCAAAATAAAATTGGTTCCTTGCGAAAGGAACTGGAAAGGTTAAAAGAGGATTATGAGAAGATGATCCAGCGCTCCTACAAGAGTAAGTCACAGCAAAGCCGGGTTATGTTCCTTCTTTCTGCAGAAAGCTTTCTACAGGCTTATAAAAGGTTGCAGTACATGAAACAGTATGCTAACTATCGGCAGCAACAAGGGGAGGAGATCAAGACCCGTGCGGCAGAGCTTCAGCAACTGAACAAGAATCTTGCTGAACAAAAAAAATCAAAGGATGCCCTTATCGTTGAAAACCGAAAAACACGGGCAGAACTTGAGGAAGCCAGGAAATCACAACAATCTCTAATTGCTACCATTCGAAAAAAAGAGGGAGAGTATGCCTCACAGTTGCGAAAAAAGCAACAGGAAATAAACTCTATTGACCGGGAGATCGAAAGGATCATTGCCGAAGCCATTGCGGCAAACAATAAGGCTGAAGGTTCCACGTCCAGAGAAGTGTTCAAGCTAACACCTGAAGCAAAAGCACTGGCTGCCAATTTTGAAAGTAACAAAGGAAAGCTCCCTTGGCCGGTAAGATCTGGAGTGGTTTCCATGCGATTTGGAACTCAGCCGCACCCGGTGGTAAAATCGATTACCATTAATAGTAACGGAGTTCGAATCGATACCGAAAAAGGTGGAAAAGCCAAGGCGATCTTTGGAGGTACTGTAAGTGAAGTACAGGCGGTCAAGGGCGCAAACAAGGCTGTGATGGTAAGACACGGAGACTATATCTCAATTTATAACAACCTGGAGAAGATCTTTGTAAGAAAAGGAGATACGGTTACTATTGGGCAGGAATTGGGTGAGGTAGCCACTAGTAATAGCTCGGGAAAAACTACTCTTCACTTTTTATTATATCAAAACTCTACTAAATTGAATCCGGAGCACTGGATCTTTAAGATGTAGATATTTTCTTAACTGTTTTCGAAAAGTGCCTTTAATTCGGTAGCATCTGCCGGTTTCATCTTGCCTGCGAGTACCAAGGCCAGTTGTTTTCTTCTAAGAGCAGCGGCAAAACGCTCTTTTTCTAGATCACTTTCAGGTTCAAGAGGCGGGATCTTTACGGGGGTGCCGGTTTCGTCTACAGCCACGAAGGTGTAAATGGCTTCATTAGCTTTACTTCGGGTGCCGCTCTCTCTATCTTCTACCCAAACATCGATATAGATCTCCATGGAGGTCTTAAACGCGCGAGAAACGGCTGCTTCTACAGTCACCACACTTCCCAGCGGAACGGCCTTATTGAAAGCCACGTGATTTACTGAAGCTGTCACTACGATCCTTCTACTGTGACGCCTGGCAGCTATACTCGCGGCCCTGTCCATCCTTGCAAGTAGTTCCCCTCCAAAAAGGTTATTTAACGGGTTTGTTTCACTGGGTAATACCAGGTCTGTCATTATTGTTCTTGATTCTTCAGGAGTCTTTGCGTTCATCAATGCTTATTTTGGGCCAAAGGTAAGACGCTTTAATAAACCATTGGCGTTAACGGTATATTAAAATCCTATTTTGATAAAAAGGAATTTGATGAAAGTTTCGGGAAAATTATAGCTCCTGGACCAGTAACCAGGCACCCGGATTGGAATTCTTTACCGCTCTCAGGGCTTTAAGTGCTTCCAGACGATTTTCATAGCTACTGTAAACCACCTGATGCAAACCGAAACGGTTAGCACCTATCTGGCGAGCTTTATGACCTTCAGATTTTAACTGCTGCACCTTTTTTTCTGCGTTTTGTTCCAGCCGGAAAGCTCCGGCTACAATATGATATTTACCCGATTGTTTTGCTACCTTAAGTGTTACGGCAGGCAATGGATTGTTGATCACAAAGGTGGCCTGCTGTATCTGGGATTCCAGCTGGGATGCCGCTTTTTGCTGCTCGGCAAGATTGTGCTCGTCTATTTGGTTGCTGTAGATGTTCATTCCTGCAGCACCACTTAGACCCACTGCAAGTAAACCAACAGCGGCGTATTTCAACCAGCGACCAGAGGATCTCCTTTCAGTAGTAAAGGCTATAGGTGCTTTTTCTTCAACTTCAGCCACCTGTTTTTTGTAGGTTTCCCTCAGAACTTCTGAAGTAGTAAAGGAATCCAGACCAAAAGCCTCCTTTAGATAGTTCATACCGGCCGCGGGCTCAAATTGCAGTTTTTCACCCTCGTCCATAGTGAAAGAACCAATCTTTCCAAAATCCACCGTCTCCTTTTTTTGAAGGACAGCAGTAAGTTCCTGTACGTAACTATCCAGTTTTTCCACAGCACGTTCATAGGAAACATTTTCGGTTTCCATGACATGGTTTGCCAGCAATCCGTCATTTTTAACCAGCTGACGGTTAAAGGAAACAGATTTTTTTGGAGGCTGAAACCGGTTGGTGGATGGGTCAAATTGGGCTGAATGCCGGTGCGTGATAAAAGCACCAAATCCCGGAAGGATCACACATTCATACCGGTATAAAAGATCGTGTATGTAATTTGCTACTGCCATTTGAACAAATGTAGAATATTTTAATTTTAGAAAAAAGAGGCTGCTCCAATTTTATTGACAAATTTTTATTTTAATTTTCTACCTTAATTTTAAGGTATGTATCCCGTTGATTTACAATTTATTCTGGCGCTTCAGCGTGTTCCGAATCTAGGGGATGCGACGGCCAAAAAACTCATTCGGCACACTGGTTCTGCGGAAGGTGTTTTCAGGGAGAAAATCAGGAATCTTCTAAAGATAGATGGTATAGGAAAAAGTAAACTTCAGGAGCTTCAGGATTCCGTACATCTCAAAGCTGCCGAAAAGGAAATTGCTTTTATTGAGCAGAATAAGATCCAATGTCTCTATTTTAAGGATGAAGATTATCCCGAAAGACTTAAACATTGTCTGGACGGCCCAATTTTGCTATTCCAACACGGGAATGTTAACCTTAGAAACAGAAAGATACTGAGTATAGTTGGCACCCGAAAAGCCACAGTACACGGCATCTCTTTTTGTGAGCAACTGTTGGAAGAGTTGAGTCCTTTGAACCCGGTGATCGTCTCTGGTTTTGCTTATGGCATAGATATTTGTGCCCATAAATCTGCCCTTGCCAATAATCTGCAGACGCTTGGATGTCTAGCGCACGGTTTGAACCAGATCTATCCCCGGGTACATCACAAATATGTGCAGAGCGTAGAGGAGAATGGAGGATTCTTAACCGATTTCTGGAGTACTGATGTCTTTGACCGCAACAATTTCCTGAAGCGCAATCGTATCATCGCGGGGATTAGTGAAGCTACTGTAGTGATTGAAAGTGCCGAAAAAGGCGGTTCTCTGGTCACTGCAGACATCGCTAACTCCTATAACAGAGAAGTTTTTGCTGTTCCCGGAAGACCCGGTGACTCGCAAAGCCGGGGATGCAATTCGCTAATAAAAACTCAGCAAGCTCATGTGCTCACCGGCGCAGCCGATCTTATCTATATACTGGGATGGAAACTTGAGGAGAAAATAAAACCTGTACAAAAGCAGCTTTTTGTGGAACTTGAGGAAGAGGAAAAAAGGCTTTATGGCTTCCTTCGTGAAAATGGAAAGGAGCAACTTGATCTTATCGCACTAAAATGCAGTATTCCCACCTTTAAAGCAGCCACCCTTCTGCTCAATATGGAGCTTAAAGGCGTGGTGAAGCCACTTCCCGGCAAACTTTTCGAAGCGGTTTAGTATCCTAACTTCTCCCGTACTCTTTGCAAAACTTCGTTAGCGACCCCTCGGGCTTTTTCAGCTCCTACTGCCAGGGCTTCTTCTATTTTATCGGGGTTCTGCATGTAAAAATGATATTTTTCACGCTCCTCCTCAAAACGAGTGATGATCAACTCATACAGTGCCTGTTTGGCATGGCCATATCCATAACCCCCGGTTTCGTAATTACGTCGCATTTTTTCTGTCTGCTCTTTTGTTGCGAGTAATTTATAGATGTTGAAGACATTGTCGTGGTTAGGATCTTTTGGATCTTCAAGTGGTGTACTGTCGGTTTGGATTGCCATGATCTGCTTGCGCAATTTCTTTTCGGGAAGAAAAAGGTTTATGGTATTCCCTTTTGATTTACTCATTTTAGCCCCGTCTGTTCCCGGTACGTACATAGTTTCTTCAGAAACCTTTGCCTCAGGGATCACAAAGGTATCTCCCATTTTGGTGTGGAAGCGGGCTGCTACATCACGGGTCATTTCCAGGTGCTGTAGCTGATCCTTTCCTACCGGAACGAGCTCTGCATCGTACAGCAAAATATCTGCAGCCATCAGCATAGGGTAGGTAAATAGTCCCGAATTGACATCTTCGAGCCTGTCAGCCTTATCTTTGAAAGAATGTGCCAGGGTTAACCTTTGATAAGGGAAGAAACAGCTTAAATACCAGCTTAATTCCGTCACCTGCGGAATGTCACTTTGCCTGTAAAAAACAGATTTCTCAATATCCAGTCCAAAAGCAAGCCAGGTGGCAGCGGTAGAAAGCGTGTTCTCCTTCATTTCTGCTGCATCCTTGATCTGGGTAAGGGTGTGGAGATTGGCAATGAAAAGAAAAGAATCGTTTTTAGGATCATTGGCCATTTGGATAGCCGGTATGATCGCTCCTAAAATGTTCCCCAGGTGAGGGGTTCCTGTGCTTTGAATTCCTGTGAGTACTCTGGACATCGGCTTTTTTCTGTTTTTGCACAAAGGTATCCTTTTTAGGGAATTCCTTCAATTCAATTCCTTATTTTTGGTTCCTATGCGCATCCTCCGAATCTTCCTGGTAGCCTTATGGCGAATTTGGTTTTATATTCTTATGGGGGTTCCCATTATCGCTTTTTTGCCCCTCTTGTTATTGTTTACCTCCCGTACAAAATTTTATCCGCAGTTCTTCATTCTGGCCCGCTGGTGGGCCTTCATCATCCTTTTTGGAATGGGATTTCTTCCGAAGATAAAGCGGGAACAAAAACTGGTCAAGGGAAAAAGTTATATGCTGGTGGCCAATCACACCTCCATGACAGATATCATGTTGATGCTGGTTACGGTTAGGAATCCTTTTGTTTTTGTGGGAAAAAAAGAGCTGGTAAAAATCCCTCTTTTCGGGTATTTTTATAAACGCACCTGTATTCTGGTGGATCGTGGGAATCAAAGAAGTAGAAAAGAGGTTTTTGACAGTGCCCAGAGAAGACTTAATGAAGGCACCAGTATATGTATCTTTCCCGAAGGTGGCGTACCTGAAGATATGGATGTTCTTCTGGACACCTTTAAAGACGGTGCTTTTAGATTGGCAATAGATCATCAAATACCCATAGTCCCCATCGTTTTTTATGATAATAAAAAGAGGTTTCCATATGTTTTTACCAAAGGCAGCCCGGGAAGAATGAGAGTGAAGATCAAGAAGTTCATTCCAACGCAGAGAAAGGCGCAGGAACATAAAAAAGAGCTTAGGGAACTAACCCGGGAGGTGATCCTGAAAGAGCTTCAGGAGGATAGTCTTTAGAACTTAAAGCTAAATCCTGAATAGATCCCCAGGTAATACGGCTGACTGTCTGATGACGGAGAACTGAAGGTATTCAGTTGATATTTGAGCATGGGTTCAAAGTTCAACTTGAACTTTTCAGACAGGTTGTAGTCAAGTCCTAAACCAATGTTCGTACTGAAACTTACTTCGTTAAGGTTGTTAGCCTTTCCAATGGCAGAAACATTTCCGGAGTTAAGGGAAACCCTGTTTTCATCCAGGAAGAGTGTACTGGCACCTCCAATAAGATTTAGTTCAAATTTCTTGTCGATCAGGTTGTATTCCAGTTCTACAGGTACTTCTATAAAGCCCATCTTTTGATTCAATAGACCGGAATTCACACTACCAACGGCTCTGTTTCCGTTTGCCACGGGTTGCTTGTTAAATGAGGCCCTTCCCGAGGCATCAGACATCTGAACCTCTGTCTGGGTGTAGGCAACGCTGCTAATGTCAACAGGTCCTGCCATAGCCTGGTAAGCAATTCCACTGGTGTTATAGCTCATAGAGACCTTGTTCACCCCAGAGCGTATTTTGATCTTGTCTGAAATGTTGTATGCAATATTGATCCCGTAGGAATATGTGAGTTCCCCTTCGCTGTTGTTATTGTTGAATTGAGGATCAAGAAAATTACCTTTTCCGAAGTTGCCGTAATAAATAGGTGCGGCATGGGTTTTCACCTCAAAATTTTTGCGTGTATTTTGTGATGTGATCTCTTCTTCTTTCTTTGCTATTTCCTCAAAAAGGGATTTTTTCCTTATAATTGGATCTTCCTCACTTCTGTTATTATTTAAGGATGTAGAAGCAATCTGATTTTTAGAGGCAGAAATCTTTCTCTTTTTAAGTGTTGTAGTAAGGGAACTTACCTCCTGTTCATTATGGACTGTAGCGTTTGAAGGGGCATCACTCTTTTTTCTACCGACTTCTAAAACGGGCTTCCTTAGAGGAGTTCCTTCCGCTGGAATAATATTATTGGTTTCGGCTATGGTAAAATTATTATTTTTGAAGCCTTCATTAACCTCTTCATTTGCAATGGATGAGCGGGATTGAGATGGGAAAATCCAGTCCCCAATAAGCAGGATTATGGTAAGGACAGCGGCGATCCCGGCCACTCTCGACCATAAGGGAGAAACAAAATGCTTCTTCTCTTCCTTTTCCCGAAGTTTAGCTGAAATAGATCTCCATACTGCCTCATTGGGAGTGGCTTCAAAGTCCTTGAACTTTTCCTGGTATAATCTATCTATGTTCTTCCTTTCTCTCATTTTACATCGACCGGGCGGTAGGTTTGTTTAGACTGTGTTCAATCTTTTCTTTAAGGATCACCCGGGCTCTGGCCAGGTTGGATTTTGATGTTCCTGTAGAAATATTCATGATCTCTGAGATCTCTTTATGAGAAAAACCATCCAGGACATACAGGTTGAAAACCTGCCGGTACCTGTCTGGCAGTTGTTGAATAATTTCCAGTAAAAAATCAACTGAAACAGCATCTTCGTCAATTTCTATTTCGGGTTCTTTTAAATGATCTTCCTTGATGATCTCAAAAACTGTTTGTTTTCTGTACTTCTGAAGGGCGGTATTAATCACGATCCTCTTCATCCATCCTTCAAAGGATCCTTTGTGCTGGTATTGAGGGATCTTATTGAAGATCATCAAAAATGCGTCCTGTAAATTGTCTTCGGCCTGCTGGTAACTGGCAGAATACTTCAGGCAAACAGGAAAAAGTTTGTGCGCGTACAACCTGTAGAGCTGTTCCTGCGCCTTAATATCCTGTTTTTTGCATTTTTGTATGAGTTGCTTTATCCTCAATAGAAATGATGTTAGGTACTGTTATTTTGTAGGGTAAAAAACTGATTCTTTTCCCGGCTGTTTTTTACTTGCCAGAATTTAAATATATGAAAATCATCATTGACTGCAACATTTTCTGGACCTGCACCTGATGTTAAATATTCATTTTTCGGGTCTTGCAGTAGCATCCCCCTATTAATTGTGAGGTGGGACTGAAACATCATTGGAAAGAAGAAAATCAAAGATTTCATTAATATTCAGGAAATTTGAGGTCTTGGTATTAATGAGATGCAATAATTCCCTATTGGTTGCGCTAAAAACTAAAAAATCCCGAAAATTTCGGGATTTTTTAGTTTAGGCTTTTGCTACTTTAATGGCGTCTTTGATCTTGGATTCCAGCTCCTCCATGAGGTCTGGGTTATCCTTTAGCAGTGTCTTCACCGCATCACGACCCTGTCCCAATTTAGTGTCTTCATAGCTGAACCAGGAACCACTCTTTTTAATGATCTCGTAATCGACCCCTATGTCAATGATCTCTCCAATTTTGGATACACCCTCTCCATACATGATATCGAATTCAGCGGTTTTAAAGGGCGGAGCCACCTTGTTCTTCACAACTTTCACACGGGTTTTGTTACCCTGTACTTCAC
>CAZVKA010000064.1:0-14891 GCA_964627595.1 uncultured Flavobacteriaceae bacterium
CAAAAAGTGAAAAAAATGATGGTGTTCCAAACCCTTTCCCTGCCCGGAAAAGAAGAAATGACCATTCCCGAAGATGTGGAATTCCATCGCCGGGAGATCATGAAATATGATGCCTGGCCAAAAATGGCATTTATTGAAAATAAACTGGCCGGGGATCCTACGAACTGGTGGGCACCCAATCACCAGGGTATCATCTCCATGTTGAGAAGCTGTGGCTTCAAAGTTACTTCTATGCCCGAAGATGAAACTTATATCACCGAGAAGGATCCGGCGCTGCATTCCAGCCTGGAGACGTGGAATTATTCAGAATATCTCTCCGCAGTGGGGAAAGACTGGAAAAAGGAAGTCGAGAAGAAAACGAAAAAGTAAACCTGCAAGGTTTTTTTTTCGAACCTCGTATATTTTAATTTTTATTAAACAAATCCTTAATAGACCTACAAGGTTAGAAAAACCTTGCAGGTCCTTTTGGAATTTCCCTTTAGACCTACGAGGTTTTGAAAACCTCGCAGGTCGTGGAATTAATTTACCGGTTCAATTTCAAAGTTCTTGGGCGGAGTAGCGCCCAGCAGGTGCTCCACAAAATAGTCCCAGCGGCGGCGCATCATGTAATAGGAATCTTCTCCAAACCCGTGACGGGCATTCGGGAAAATAATAAGATCGAAATCTTTATTGGCCTTTATCAACGCGTCAACAACCAGGTAAGTGTTGTAAGGCGGTACGTTATCGTCAAGTCCGCCGTGGGCGAGCAGGAGCTTTCCTTCGAGGTTTTCGGCGTACAGCTGGTTGGCCTGAGCTGCATAATTATCTTCGCCCTCCATTCCTTTGGTCATAAGACCGATATATCTTTCTCCCCAGTCGTCTTCGTAGTTGCGATTGTCGTGATTGCCAGATTCTGCAATTCCTACAGAATAGAATTCAGGATGACGGAACATAGCCGCGGCGGCGGCAAATCCCCCTCCGGAATGTCCCCAGATCCCTACTTTTTCAGCATCGATGTATGGATATTTTTCAGCAAGTTGACGAATTCCGGCTTTTTGATCTTCAAGCGTGTTTCCCGAAATATCTCCATAACAGGCATCATGAAAGGCTTTGGAACGACCTGGATTACAGGAGCCGTCGATAACGATCACCACGAAACCAAGTTCGGCTAAAGCCTGGTGGTCCCTGCGTGCTGCCGAAAAGTTACGGCTGCCTACACTCCCGCCCTGCGGGCCGGGATACACGTAATTTACCACTGGATATTTTTTTGCTTCATCCAGGTGAGTCGGAGTGAACATGAGTCCGTAAAGATCCCATTGATCGTTTGCCGATCTAACAGTGATCGGCTGCGGAGCTTTCCATCCCGTTGCTGTTAACCTGGAAATATCTGCTTCTTCTAAAGCGGCAATCTTCTTTCCGTTCTTGTTCCGTAGAACTGCAACAGGCGGTGTTGCCGGGGTGGAATAACTATCCACGAAATAATCGTGATCTGGGGAAAAATAGATATTGTGATTGGCATTTTCGGGAGTGAGCAGTTCCAGGTTTTTCCCGCTGAAATCTATCTTGTACAAATGTGAGAAATAAGGATCCCTCCCCTCTTCCCTGCCATTGGCTTCAAAATACAGCACCCGGTTCTTTTCATCCACATGCAGCAGTTGCGTCACTACAAAATTACCTTTGGTGATCTGGTGTTTCAACTTTCCGGAGTTGAGGTCGTACAGGTAAAGATGCCCCCAGTTATCCCTTTCTGAATACCAGATGATCTCATTGCTCTTGGGCAAATACCTCCAGTTAATGCTTCCCTGGCCAGATTCATATTGAGTTTCTACCTCCTCGGTAAAAACCTCTCTCACCTCTCCTGTGGAGGCATCGGCAATTTGCAGCTTCGCTTCTTTATGATCACGGGAAGTGGAAACAAAGGCCAGTTTCGTAGCGTCCTCATTCCAGTAGTTGTCGTCAAAAGCGCCGCTACAGGAAATGTCGTCACATAGTGTTCCCCGCCGCGGATCGGGCTTCACCTGCAATTCAATTACCTTAGGATCGTCGACTTCCACGATCACGCGGTGGATCTTGATCACTTCCTCGTCTTCGGGTAAAGGATATTTCCATTTTTGCAGGTTGGGAGCACCCACTGTGGTCTCAACAAGATACATATCGCTAATATGCCGCTGGTCCTGGCGGTAAGTTGCCAATTTTTTAGAGTCAGGTGACCACAGAACTATAGGTTTATCGCTTTTTCGCCAACCTGCATTGTCAGTTGCGTAGCCAAAGTTTTCAACGCCATCTTTGGTTAACTGCGTTTCCTTTCCGGATTCCAGATTCCGCAGCCACAGGTTCCAGTCCTTTATAAAAACCACTTTCTTGCCATCGGGAGAAAGCACCTCATCGCGTGAAATTCCGGAAGATCTTTTTTGCTGATCCTGCTTCTGAAGCAATTCAGCCAAAGAAGAAGCGGTAGCTTTCTTGCCATTCCTGGTGTTCACCAGTACATATTCAGTTCCTTGGGGTGTATTTACTCTATACCAGAATTGACCATCGTCAAGCCAGTTTGGCCTTACGTTTGCCCGGTCTACCAGGTCATTGGTATTAAAATTGAGGAATTGAGTGGCCCGGTCATAATCTTCAGTGGTTATTTTTACAGGTTCCTGTGCAAAAATATTCAGCATTATCAGTAAAAAAAAGCTATTCAAAAAAGTGATCTTTTTCATTTATGGTAAGGGTTAAAATCTGAAGCCACAAGATACAGAAAGTACTTTTTGTAAAAAACCTTCAGATTTACCTTCAACATTACAGAATTAATTCTCTTTTAGGAATTTTCACCTCCAGCTTTCTTATTTTTGAGTGAACCAACAAAGGACGACCATGCTTTGCATTAAACATCATTCCACAGATCCATATTTCAACATAGCAACAGATGAGTACATTTTTAAGCATATGGAAGAGGATTGTTTTATGCTTTGGCGGAATGATAACGCGATCATTGTGGGGAAACACCAGAACACCCTGGCCGAGATCAATCACGAGTATGTGAAAGAAAAAGGCATTAAGGTGGTAAGGCGACTCTCTGGCGGGGGTGCCGTCTATCACGATCTCGGCAACCTCAATTTTTCTTTTACCCGCACCGGGGACAGCTATGAAATGATCGATTTTCAAAGGTATACCAAACCCATCATTGAAGTATTAAAAGAACTGGGGGTAAATGCAAAGTTTGAGGGTCGAAATGACCTGACTATTGAGGGTAAAAAATTCTCGGGAAATGCGGAGCATGTCTTTAAAAACAAAGTATTGCACCACGGCACTTTACTTTTCTCCTCAGAAATGAGAGATATCAGCGGGGCATTGAAAATTAACCCGCTAAAATATAAAGATCGAGGAGTGAAGTCAGTTCCCAATAGGGTGACAAATATTAGTGATCATTTGAAGGAAAAGATCAGCCTCGATCAATTCACCGATAAGATCATGGATTACATCACCCACCATTTTGAGGATGCGCGTATGTATGAATTTACAGAGAAAGACCTGGAAAAGATTGGGGAGATCAGGGATGAAAAATACAGCACCTGGGAATGGAACTTCGGCTATTCACCAGATTATAACTTTAAACAGGGCGCCCGTACCCCGGGAGGCACCATTGAAATGAACATGAATGTTTCCCATGGTATAATAAGGGATGTGAAAATATTCGGAGATTTCTTTCATATTAGGGATATTAAACCCATTGAAAAGGCACTTGAAAACACCAAACATGAGGAAGAAGCGATCAGGACCCGGCTCGAACCGTTTAACCTTAAGGAATATTTTGACAAGATCTCTGAAGATGATCTCATTTCTATTATGTTCTAAGTTTTGATACCGAAATTAACACCGATAAGTTTACTATATTGAAAAAACCAATCACCTTTACATGGGATTACTCATCTTATACGCGTCATTAGCAATCTTTTTTTCCTTCCTCTGTTCGATTTTGGAAGCCGCCTTCCTGAGCATCACCCCATCTTATATCCAGATGAAGACCGAAGAGGGAAAGAAATACGCGGAAACCCTCATGCGGTACAAAAAAGATATTGATAAGCCCCTAATTGCGATCCTCACCATCAATACTGTAGCACATACCGTGGGTGCAATTTTAGTGGGGGTACAGGCTGAAAAGGTTTTTGGCGACGGTGGAAATATGGTGGGAATTGTTTCGGCGATAATGACCCTTGCCATACTGGTTCTTTCGGAGATCATTCCAAAAACCATCGGGGCCACTTACTGGAAATCACTGGGCAACTTCACCGCTAAAACTTTGAGAATCTTTATTTTTCCTTTAAAATATACGGGAATCCTATGGTTGATGCTGCTCACCACCAAGTTGATAGGAAAATCTGCACATGTAAGTACTATGAGCCGGGAAGAATTCATGGTAATGACCGATGTTGCCGAAGAACAAGGGGTCTTCGAGGGCAAAGAAACCACGGTCATCAAGAACATGCTCATTTTTGAAAAGGTACAGGCTAAAGATATTATGACCCCTTTTTCGGTTGCAGTTACAGAGGATGAGAACACCACGATTGAAAACTTTTACAAAACCCATAAAAACCTTAGATTTTCCAGGATCCCCATTTACAGTCAAAAAAGTAATAATATAACCGGATTTATTCTGAAGGATGATGTACTGGAGGAGATGTTGGAAGAAAAAGGTACTAAGCCACTTTCTTCAGTAAAGAGAGACCTTCATATAGTTTCTGAAGATATGCCCATTCCAAAATTATTCGACAGGTTCATCAAGGAGCGGACTCACCTGTCAATCGTGGTTGATGAATTTGGGAATACAGTTGGGCTGGTCACCATGGAAGATATCATTGAGACCTTACTGGGTCTTGAGATCATGGACGAGAGTGACAACATCGAAGATATGCAGGTACTCGCCCGTAAGAACTGGGAAACCCGGGCCAGGCGCCTGGGAATTCTGGAGCAAAAAAAAAGGAAGGATGAATAAAATTTTTTTGGAAACTCCGTTGGGAACAGCTGTTATCGAAGGTGACGCAATAGGAATCTCTCGCATCTCAATTTCTGAAGAAAAGATCCCAGCTTCAGAAGAAATACCAGGCCACCTGCAGCAGGCGGTAATTCAACTGAAAGAATATTTTCTCGGGAAAAGAGAGAATTTTCAACTGAAACTGAATCCAGATGGAACCGATTTCCAAAAGCAGATATGGCAGCAAATCAGGGAAATTCCATTTGGAAAAACTACCTCGTATCTTGAACTTTCCAAGGAGTTCGGAAACACAAAAGCCATCAGGGCAGTCGCGGCTGCCAATGGAAGAAACCCATTATGGATCGTGGTGCCCTGTCACCGGGTGATTGGCACTGATGGTTCCCTTACCGGTTACGCAGGCGGGTTGTGGCGAAAAAAATGGCTGCTGGAGCATGAACAACCTTTAAAACAACAAAGCTTTAACTTTTGATTTCATTAGCCTAACATGAAGATCTTGAAAAAAACATTCCTCTGGACTCTCGGCATTTTAATGTCCGGGGTTCTGCTGCTTTATCTTTTTGACTATCAATATATCTTCAAAGGCTTTAAGACGACTTATTTAACAGGACACACCACCGCTTACATTGATGATTACCCGGAATTCAGCAACAGGGAGATAGCGGCAGGAAAACCTCAACCATGGCCATTGCACAAGGAGTATAACAGCGTCGTGCCCACAGAGAGGCTTCAGGAAATAAATAAAGAACTTCAAACTGTATCGTTTTTGATCATTAAGAATGACAGCATCTGGTACGAGAATTATTATGAAGGATTTGGTCCAGACTCTAAAACCAATTCCTTTTCCATGGCCAAAAGCATTACAGCAGCCCTTCTGGGAAAGGCTATTTTTGAAGGGAAGGTAAAAAGCCTGGATCAGCCGGTAGCCGATTTCTTTCCGCAGTTTGACAGAAAACTTAGGGTTGGAGATCTTGCCTCCATGTCTTCGGGACTCAACTGGGATGAGAGTTATTATAATCCCTTCTCTATGACCGCAAAAGCTTATTTTGGAGAAGACATTAGGGAACTCATTTTAGACCTTGAAGTGGCCCAGGAACCCGGGGAGAAATTTAAATACCTGAGCGGTAATACCCAGCTGCTAGGAATGGTACTTGAAAAAGCCACGGGAAAGACCCTTTCTGAATACCTCAGCGAAAGCTTCTGGAAGCCCCTGGGCATGAGGAACGACGGTCTCTGGCAATTGGACAGTGAAGAAAGCGGGATGGAAAAAGCCTATTGCTGCATCGCTTCCAATGCCCGTAATTTCGCGCGCTTTGGTAAACTCTATAAAGACCACGGAAAGTGGCAGGGAAAAGCAGTACTTGACTCTGCTTTTGTCGCAAAGAGCATTCAGCCCCGTTTTAAAGATGCGCCGCATTACGGTTACGGCTTCTGGCTCAAAGAATACAAAGGGAAAGAGATCTTTTACATGCGGGGAATCCTGGGGCAATATGTGATCGTCATTCCCGAAGATGATCTTATTATTACGCGCCTAGGGAAGGAAAAGATGGCTAAGCCTGAAGGAGAAGAGCATTCAAAAGATTTTTATATCTATCTTGATGAGGTCTATAAGATGCTCAACCAACCTTTATGATCAAGAAAATAGCTTTAAAAAACCTGTTGTTCCTGGATATTGAAACCGTGCCGGAACATGCATCTTTTGAAGAACTTTCAGAAGAAAAAAAGAAGCTGTGGGAACTAAAGACCCAATACCAGCGTAAAGAGGAATTCACTGCAGAGGAATTTTACGACCGGGCAGGGATCTGGGCCGAATTCGGTAAGATCGTTTGTATCTCTGTAGGATATTTTGCTTTCCAGGGAGAGCTGAGAACCTTTAGGATCACCACTTTTCACGGAGAGGAAAAAAAAATACTTACAGAATTCCGCAACCTGCTTGAAGATCACTTCAGCAGGCCCCAGCATTTGCTCTGCGCACATAACGGAAAGGAATTCGACTTCCCTTACATCGCCAGAAGGATGCTCATTCATAACATGCCCCTTCCATTAAAGCTGGACCTTTTTGGCAAGAAACCCTGGGAAGTACCGCACCTGGATACCCTGGAACTTTGGAAGTTTGGAGATTATAAACATTATACCTCTTTAAAGCTGCTGTGTAATGTTCTCAAGGTTCCCTCTCCCAAAGATGATATTGACGGGAGTGAGGTGCGGAATGTTTATTACCAGGATCAAAACTTAGCCCGTATCATTACCTACTGTGAGAAAGATGTGGTAGCGATCGCGCAGGTTGTTTTGAAACTAAGACAGGAAACCTTATTATCTGAAGAGGAAGTACTATCGGTTTAACGATTCCCTTAAGGAAATGTTATCGTATACTCCTGCCTCTCAATTATTTATTATATTTAAGGAACAGGACCTGAAAATGGTCTTTTTCAGAAGTAATCCAAAGACCTGCTTCGACTAACCGCTTTGATTAACCAAAAAAATCAGATTATGTATTTATACGTGGAACAATGGAATGTCACTCAAAAATGGATGGATCTTTCAAAAGATGAGCGCCGGGCCTACATGAACAAAGTAGGAGAAGCCATTAATGATATGCAGAAGGCAGGGATCGAAAACCTGGGTTGGGCAATGAATGATGAACATACTCCTTACCGCAGCGACTATCGTTATATGGCGGTTTGGAAGCTTCCATCTCTTGAAGCCGTGGAAAATTTTGAGAAAGGTATTGAAGATGCCAAGTGGCATAAATATTTTTCCCAGGTCAATTCCCGCGGAAAGATCATGCCATTGAACGAAGCTGTTGATTTCCTCGTAAATCTCGAGAAACATTCAACTTCTATAACAGAGTAGCACACTGTGAACAAAATGGTTCCGTATGAAGACAATAAAAGCCATGAACACGGAACCATTTTCTTTTTGACAATATTTTCCTTAAAGCTGCATTTCAGGGATATCTCCTTCCACTATTAAAGTACCTTCAGTTGCGTCTTTTATCTCTTCCACACTCACTCCGGGTGCTCTTTCCAGAAGTTTAAATCCTTTCTCGGTCACCTCAAGAACAGCCAGGTTGGTCACAATTTTTGTTACACAACCCACTCCGGTTAAAGGAAGAGTACATCTTTTTAGTAGCTTAGATTCCCCTGCGCGGTTGGTGTGCATCATGGCTACGATAATGTTCTCGGCACTGGCCACCAGGTCCATCGCTCCTCCCATTCCTTTCACCATTTTCCCGGGAATTTTCCAGTTGGCGATATCTCCGTTTTCGGCGACTTCCATGGCTCCCAGAATAGTGAGATGCACATGTTGTCCCCTGATCATTCCGAAGCTCATAGCCGAGTCAAAGAAACTGGCTCCCGGTAATGCGGTTATCGTCTGTTTCCCTGCATTGATAAGATCGGCGTCTTCCTCTCCTTCAAAAGGGAAAGGCCCCATTCCCAGAATCCCGTTCTCACTCTGGAACTCCACCTGAATATCATCTCTCACGAAATTGGCCACAAGGGTGGGAATACCGATCCCGAGGTTTACATAGTAACCGTCCTTTACTTCTTTTGCAATTCTTTTTGCAATACCTTCTTTGTCCAAAGCCATAGTTTATTTTTTAGGTCTTACGGTTCGTTGCTCAATTCTCTTTTCGTAATCTTTCCCCTGAAAGATCCGCTGCACAAAAATCCCCGGAATATGGATATGGTTTGGGTCGAGTTCGCCGGGCTTCACCAATTCCTCCACTTCAGCAACCGTAATCTTTGCGGCGCCACACATGAGCGGATTAAAATTTCGTGCTGTTCCTTTAAAAATGAGGTTTCCGGCCTCATCTCCTTTCCAGGCTTTCACGAAGGCAAAATCTGCCTGATAAGCTTCTTCAAGCACGTAGTGTTTTCCATTGAATTCTCTTGTCTCCTTTCCTTCAGCCACTTCAGTTCCAAAACCTGCAGGGGTGTAAACAGCGGGAAATCCCTGCTGTGCAGCCTGGCATTTGGCAGCAAGGGTACCTTGGGGAGTTAACTCCACTTCAAGTTCCCCGCTAAGCATTTGGCGTTCAAATTCGGCATTTTCCCCCACGTAGGAGGAGATCATTTTATCGATCTGTTTCTTCTGAAGCAACAAGCCTAGGCCGAAGTCATCTACCCCGGCATTATTGGAGATACAGGTAAGGTTCTTTACATAAAGGCGTACCAGCTCGGCTATCGCATTTTCGGGAATTCCGCATAACCCGAAGCCACCAAGCATGAAGGTCATCCCGTCATGAACACCTTCAAGGGCCTTTGAAACGTCATCTACAGTTTTCTTGATCATTGTTGGTTATTTTATTCCGAAAAATACAAAAATAATGGCCGTGTCCCAACGGAACCACGGCCACAATTGTGTTTTTCTCAATACTTTTAAACTTTCTTAGAAATCCAGTTCATCGGGAAGGGAATCACCCTCTTCAATATTATTTTTTCCGTAATTATCACAGTTGGTTTCAATGCTCAGATTTTCCGGTTTGGGGAATTCACCTTTTGAAACATCCAACTGTTTATCTTCATAAACCTTTTTCATATACATCCCCCAAATAGGTAAAGCCATGGTCGCCCCCTGTCCATATGTTAAAGTTGGGAAATGTACAGAACGGTCTTCTGCTCCAACCCATACTCCGGTTACTAAATTGGGAACCATCCCCATGAACCAGCCGTCACTCTGGTTTTGAGTGGTTCCGGTCTTTCCGGCGATGGGATTATCAAAATCATAGGGATAGCCGGTAACAGCACGTTTATAATGCTCTGCTTCCGTAGCCCAGGTACCGCGAAGCCTTCTACCAGAACCGTATTGGGTTACCCCTTCAAGTAGGTTCACGGTAACATAAGCTGTTTCTTTGCTTAGAACATCTTTAGTTTCAGGTACATGTTGATACAGGATCGTCCCGTTCTTGTCTTCTATACGATTTACCACCACCGGTTTAACATACACTCCTTCATTGGCAAAGGCACTGTAGGCCGAAACCATTTCAAATACACTCATATCTGCCGTACCCAAAGCAATAGATGGCACTTCAGGAATATTTTTTGATTCGATCTGCAATTTTTCAAGAAGGTCGATTACCGGTTTTGGACCAATTCGATCTATCAAGCGCGCGGTAACCGTATTTACTGACTGTGCAAGGGCGGCTTTCAAGCTGATCATTCCGGCATATTCCCCATCGCTGTTTTTGGGTGTCCAGTCATTCTGATTCCCATGTTTTCCCGCTTCAATGGTATGAAGGCTCATAGGAAGCGTGTCACATGGGGACAAATGTAATTGATCAATAGCCGTGGCATACACAAAAGGCTTGAAGGTAGAGCCCACCTGCCTTTTTGCCTGCTTTACGTGATCGTATTTGAAATGTTTAAAGTTCACACCTCCAACCCAGGCTTTCACCTCCCCTGTTTGGGGAGTCATGGACATCATCCCTGCCTGTAGGTGTGATTTATAGTGAACAATGGAATCCCGAGGAGTCATGATAGTATCTTTGATCCCGTCCCAGGTAAAAATTCTCATATCGGTTTTTTCCCCGAAGGACTCCACGATCTCATCATTTGATTTTCCCTGTGCTTTCAAAATACGCCATCTCTCGCTGCGACGCATGGCGTCTTTAATCAAATCATTCCGCTCTTCAAGGGTGACATCCCTAAAAGGCGCTGTTTTATTGCTCTTGTTTTGCCTGTCAAACTCCTTCTGAAGGTTAGAGATATGCGCTTTTACCGCTTCTTCGGCATAATCTTGCATGCGCGAATCGATGCTGGTGTAAATTTTCAATCCATCGCGATAAATATTATATTCAGTGCCGTCTGGCTTGGGATTCTTGGAGATCCAATCCTTCATGAACCCCTGAAGATAGACCCTGAAGTAAGTAGCAACGCCTTCATCGTGCCCCTGAGGGGAAAAGGTGATATTTAAAGGTAGTTGTTGGAGGGAGTCTTTTTCTTCTTCGGTGATATAATCATTTACCTCCATTTGACCCAAAACCACATTCCTTCTTTGCAGCGCGTTTTCCTTGAACCTTTCTTTTACAGGATTGTAAAGAATGGGATTCTTGAGCATGGCCACAAGCACTGCAGCTTCCTCCACATTTAGATCTTTGGGTTCTTTATCAAAGTAGATCTTAGAAGCCGATCTCACTCCTACCGCCTGGTATAAAAAATCATATTTGTTGAGATACATGGTGATGATCTCTTCCTTGGTATACTGCCGCTCCAAACGGGTGGCAATGATCCATTCCTTCACCTTCTGAATTCCGCGGGCAAGAGGATTCCTGGAAGCGTTTTCGGTAAAAAGCAATTTAGCCAGCTGCTGAGTAATGGTACTCGCCCCTCCTTTTTTTCCAAGGTAAACAGCAGCCCTAAGGGTTCCACGAGCATCGATCCCGGCGTGTTCAAAATAACGTTCATCCTCTGTGGCGACGAGTGCCTCCACAAGATGTGGGGGAAGATCCTCGTATTTTACGGGAGTGCGGTTCTCATTATAGTATTTTCCAAGTGTCTCCCCGTCTGAGGAGAAAATCTCTGTGGCCAGGTTCGTCTCTGGATTTTCTAGTTCTTCGAAAGTAGGCATTGTTCCAAATACGCCCCAGCCTGCCAGTAAAAACAGAAATACGATCAGAGAGATCCCCAGTGCAAAAAACATCCAAAACCAGGATTTATACTTGCTGTACTTCCTTCTTTTTTCAGCCTCCTGCTTTTTTGATTTTGCAGTTTTTTTTGTGTTGCCCATCGGCTATATAATTAATTTGTGGTATTTTCTATTCTAAAACCAACTTCGGTCACTCCTTCAAGTTTTTCAATACCGGTTACACTATCCCTTTTTCGCATAGCCTGCTGAATATTTATTGTATACTCCCCTGCTTCGGGAAACTGAAAATTTTCCTTATACCAAAGTTTGCTCTCTTTCACCTCACCAAAGCCTGTGCCAAGCCATTCGCCAGATGGTTTTGCCATCTCATATTGAAGGGTATCACTTACCACTTTTCCATAGGGGAAATTGATCTCGGTAATAAGATAAAGGTTACTGTACCTGTAATCGGAATTATTCCGAAGGTTGATAAACAGGTTGTAGTTTTTCAGGGTGTCCGGTGCCTCAAGTTTGAAACTCACCACAGTGTCCCTGTGCCACTCATTCGGCAGGCTCTGGTACTCATCATATACCCTGTTCTTATCACAAGATATAAGTGCCAGTAAACCAAATAAAATGAAAAGAGGGGCTTTTCTACCCATTGCTTTGGGGTTTCCTTTTCTTCCTTTTGTTTTTTCTCTTCTTCTTACCAGATCCCTTCTTGTCAAAACGGGTAAGACTATCCTGGCCCACCGCATTGGTGAAATCGGTCTGGGATTCCTGCTGCAGGTCTACGGCATATTCTTCAAGGCTGCTTACAGGCTCTCGCTTTGAGTTCTTTTTAATGATATCATTTGCCTGCTCTGCCGTGAGCGTATGCCAGTTGCTCCAGTCACCTTCATAGGCATACCAGAGAAGGCCCTTAAATATGTCAATTTTCTGACATACTGCAGTACCTTTTTTGGTGTGCAGTTTAATATCTGATTTCGGAAAGTCCTTCAATGCATCCAGGTACGTATCCAGTTCATAATTAAGGCAGCATTTCAGCTTTCCGCATTGACCTGCGAGTTTCTGAGGATTGAGCGATAATTGCTGATATCTTGCCGCCGAAGTATTCACCGATCTAAAATCTGTCAACCACGTAGAACAACAAAGTTCCCGTCCGCAGGAACCAATACCTCCCAATCTGGAAGCCTCCTGCCGAAATCCCACCTGTCTCATCTCGATCCTCGTGTTGAATTCCCTCGCGAATTCCTTGATAAGCTGCCTAAAGTCTACCCTTTCTTCTGCAGTATAGTAAAAAGTGGCCTTTGAGGCATCCCCCTGAAATTCAATATCACTGATCTTCATTTGAAGGTTGAGCCTAATGGCAATTTCCCTGGCCCTGACTTTCATTTTTTCTTCACGGCCCCGGGCTTCCTGCCAAATATCAATATCACGTTGAGAGGCTTTTCTGTAAATTCGCAAAACCTCTTTACTGTCCTGTCGTACCTTTTTCTTCTTCATCTGCACCCGCACGAGTTCTCCTGTGAGGGAGACCATACCTACGTCATGACCGGGAGCAGCTTCTGTCGCCACCACGTCTCCTATGCTGAGGCTTAAATTCTCTGTATTTTTATAAAAATGCTTCCGTCCGTTCTTAAAGCGCACCTCCACAAAATTGAACGGCTCCATTCCCTGCGGAAGTGACATATTTGACAACCAGTCAAAGACAGATAGCTTATTGCAACCGTCGGTCCCACAGGTACCGTTATTTTTACATCCTTTTGGCTGACCGTCTTTCCCGGTAGCACAACTACTACATCCCATATTCTATATGTTGGAATCCTGAAGCACCTAAAGCACTTCGGATTTTATATTATTACAAAAACTACTGAGGTAAATATACCATTATTTATGGAACGTACTCTTGACAAAGTAATTGTCAACGTTTGTAAGTAAGTACCTCAGATCGCCCTTTTTTAAAGATCTTATTGCTATTCCCTTTCCCTTTTCGCAGCGCCTTTTGCTCTTCATAAGGGAGGGCGGCAATTTCTTTACATTCTTCTGAACAACAAGTGTTCATTTTCTCTGCACATTCCTCACACTGTATGAACAGGAGGTGACAGGCTTCATTGGCACAATTCACATGGGTATCGCAAGGTTTTCCGCATTGATGACAACTGGAAATAACGTCTTCGCTTATGCGTTCCCCTCTGCGGTGATCAAACACGAAATTTTTCCCCAGAAACTTATTTTCAAGTTTCAGATTTTCTACCTGTCTCGCATATTCAATGATCCCGCCTTCAAGCTGAAACACATTTTTGAAACCTCTGTGTTTGTAATACGCACTGGCTTTTTCACAACGAATTCCACCGGTGCAATACATCACCAGGTTCTTATCTTCTTTATGCTCTTTGAGATCTTCTTCAATTATAGGCAGGGAATCCCTGAAGGTATCCACATCTGGAGTAATCGCTCCCTGGAAATGCCCAATCTCACTTTCATAATGATTTCGCATATCTACCAGCACAGTATTGGGATCATCCAGCAGTTCATTGAATTTTTGGGCATCCACGTGTACGCCTTTGTTTCTCACATCAAAGGTGTCGTCGTCAAGACCATCGGCCACGATCTTGTCTCTTACTTTTACTTTAAGCTTCAGGAAAGATTTAAGATCATGTTCAATAGCGATGTTGAGGCGAACGTTTTCCAAAAAGTAAATTTCATCAAGGAACTTTTTAAATTTTTCAAAATTCCTGGCGGGAACAGAAAGCTGGGCATTAATGCCTTCATGGGCTACATAGATGCGCCCCAGCACTTCCATCTGGTCCCAGGCGATAAAGAGATGATTCCTAAAAAGGTGAGGATTTCCAATCTTTGCATATTGGTAGAAAGAGAGCGTCAACCGGTCTTCCCCGGCTTCTTCTAAAAGGGCTGCTCTTTCTTTAGCGCTTAATTTATTGTACAGTTGCATGCTATACTTTTTTAAGGTTAAAGAAATTTTAGCGCAAAGATAAGGCTTTAAATGAAAAATGCCCGGATTGTTAATCGGGGCATTTTTTTCGAACGGCTAATTCGTTATTAATATTTTTTAATTCTTCAACTAAAAATAAAAATAACGTTAGCCACCGTCCACCCGGCAGCTGCAGTTCAGATTGACTACTGAAGCACTACCGGAAATACTTAGAATAATATTCCTTTTTAAAAATTTCATGTAGTTAATGTGTTGCTTTACCCTATAGATGCACAAAAACAAAAAAGGTTGCGTAGGAATGTTGTGCTCATTTAAAAACTTACTATTTTAGCAGCAGTTCATATAATACAGAAGCCGAAATAATGAGTAACGAGAAAGAAAAAGAAGCGAAATTAAAAGCCCTCAAACTCA
>CAZVKA010000065.1:0-13584 GCA_964627595.1 uncultured Flavobacteriaceae bacterium
TAACAGTGTCTGTAGAGGACAAGCAGGTGCCGGAGATTAGCTGCCCGGGTGATGTTACGGAAACTTGGAGTCCGGAGGAGGGATATTTTTTACCTGATTATACTGCAAGTATTTCGGTAGGGGAAAATTGCGGGGAAACCTCGATTTTTCAGGATCCTCCTCCCGGAACCTTATTACGTTCTGAGCAGGAAATTAAATTTACGGTAATGGATGCATCCGGAAACTCGTCTCAATGCAGTTTCTGGTTGCATCTTTCCGAAGAAGAAGTCCTCACAATTACCTGTCCCGTGGACCAGGTGAGGGAAGTAGATGAAAACTGCGGGTACATTGTAGAGGATTTTTCATCTATGGTAGCTGTGAATATAGAAAATGCCGTGGTGAGCCAGGAACCTGCGCCCGGAACACCTCTTTTTGAGGATAGAAAAATTGAAGTTACCGCAACATATGAAGAGGAAGTAATTAGTTGCTCGTTCGCTCTCACGCTGAAGGATTTTCGACCTCCGCAAGCGAAGTGTGTGGGAACATTTGATCTTCAGTTAAACGAGCAGGGAGTCGCTGCCATTACCGCGGAGGACATTGATGCCGGCTCTACAGACAACTGCGGAATAGTTTCTAAATCCCTGTCAAAAACGGTCTTTTCAGCTGTCGATCTTGGGGAGCAGTGGGTAACTTTGACTGTTGTGGATCCTGAAGGGAATATAAGTAAATGTGATTCAAAAATCGTAGTTAAGGGAGCTGAAGATACTGGTATAGAATGTCTGGATGCGATCACTTTAGAATTAAATTCAAACCGCCGCGTCTTTCTAGATACCAGAGATCTTTTCAGCGGAGGAACCGGAACAGTTCAATTTACGGTAAGCAAGGAAGAATTCACCTGTGCTGATCTGGGGGAGCAGAAGATTCAATTTTTTTATGAAAGTCCTACAGAGGAAGGTGTCTGTGAGATAACTGTGATTGTTGAAGACCCCGGTGGGTATTGTAGAACTATCATTGATGAGCCTGAAGATTCAGGACCTTATGTGATCATAAGCCCTAATCCAGGTTCTGGGTTGGTGGAGATCTTCACTTCTGACGGTATTGTGATAGAACGTGCTGAGGTTTTTGATATGCGCGGCCGGTTCTTACTGAAAAAGGAATTTTCTGAAGGAACTTCTTACGGTAACTCCTATTCTGTTGATCTAAGAAAGTACCAGTCTGGGGTATATACGATTAATTTGGACACCAATACCGGGCAATACATTCGCCGGGCGATTATCAAAAATGATTAATTTTTCATTTTTTCTTCAAGAAAATCAATGATCTCAGCGGGAGGTGTGGTATGATCAAACCAGTGAATCTCTTTGTTTTTCTTAAACCAGGTGAACTGGCGTTTGGCAAACCTGCGGCTATTCTTCTTTATTTCTTCAACAGCCTTTTCCAGACTCCAGTCCCCTTCCAGGTAGCGAAATATTTCTTTGTACCCAACAGTATTAAGAGCATTGAGATCCCGTTGATTATATAAACTTTTTGCTTCCTCCAGTAGTCCCTCTTGCATCATGAGATCGACCCTGCGATTGATGCGATAGTACACCTGGTCACGATCTGCAGTGAGTCCTATATAAATGGTTTCAAAAAACCGCTCTGCATTCTCTTTTTTTCTAAAAGAAGAATAAGGTTTTCCGGTGCCTTTGGATATTTCGAGAGCTCTTATTATCCGGTGTGGATTTTGGATATCTGCCTCTGAGTAATAATCGGGATCCAGAAGTTGAAGTTCCTTCTGAAGAACAGCAAGACCTTCCAGCTTCAGTTTTTTATTGAGGCTCTCCCGTATTTTAGGATCAACCTCAGGAAAATGATCCAGCCCTTTGGTCACTGCATCCACATACAAGCCGCTACCGCCCACCATGATCACCTCCCTGTGATTTTCGAACAATTCATCCATTTTTTTCAGAGCCTCTTTTTCAAAATCCCCGACAGAATAATCCTCTTTGATTGAAAGGTGATGGATGAAGTGATGTGGAGCCTCAGAAAGTTCAAGGGGTGTTGGTGCCGCTGTCCCAATGCTCATTTCCCTAAAGAACTGACGGGAATCGGCAGAAATGATTTCAGTTTTAAACCTTCGGGCAAGGGCAACACTGAGGGAAGTTTTACCAATTGCCGTGGGACCCACCACTACGATCAGGAACTTGTTATTCATTCAGTTTATTTCCGCAGTTGTGACAATATTCGGCCCCGTCCACATGCTTATCCTCATTACAAAAAGAGCATACCTGGGTATTGACCGGAACACTTTTTTCTCTGGCCCTTGAATATTCTGCACTAACAATCCCCGTTGGAACGGCTATAATACCGTAACCGGTGATCATGATAAAGGAAGCGATAAATCTTCCTAACGGGGTAACCGGCGCAATATCTCCAAAACCAACCGTTGTCAATGTAACGATACACCAGTAAACACTTAATGGGATATTGGAAAAACCACTTTCTTCTCCTTCTACCAGGTACATCACTGTGCCCGCGATAATGGTAATAATGACCACAGCAAAAAGAAAAACAAAGATCTTGGGCCGGCTGTGCTTCAGGGCTACTGTCAATTTATTGGCTTCTCCAATGTAACGGGCGATCTTCAGGATCCTGAAGATACGCAGAAGCCGCAAAGCCCTAACAGCGAGCAGGACGTTATATCCTCCCATGAATAGTGTGAGGTATGTAGGAATGGTGGAAATAAAATCAATGATCCCGTAAAAGCTGAATATATAATGCTTTGGCTTTTTTATAGTGATGATCCTCAGAATATATTCGATAGTGAAGATAACGGTGATGACCCATTCTGTAATATAAAGCCATTCAAAATATTCCTGATGAATACTTTTTACACTTTCCAGCATGACGATTATAATGCTCAGGAGAATAACAAAGAGCAATACTAGATCAAATGCCTTACCTGCAGCAGTATCCGCTTCATAAATTATTTCATGAAGTTTTGACTTCCAGGATGATTGTGTGGGGTTTGTTGCCAAAAAGCTGTAAAATATAAAGTAAAAATACAGTTTTTGGAGGAACTGATGATTCTATCTGCCGAAATTTTCTATTCGACTGCCTCCAGTTTAATGATTTTTACCCGGTTGTTTTTTCGAAGGTAATTTTGAATAATATGTTGGGCATCACGGTCACTCTTCATAGGAGTGATTATTGACTTGATTATATCAATATTATTGAGTTGGTGATTAAGATTAAAATAACCGATTCCTCTGAATTTTCCTTCCTCAACCAGCAGGGCGCTTTTTTCATCAATGTCTCTGCCACGGTCGATCACTAACATATTCTGGTTTTCGTAACTGTACTTTTCCAGAACCTGTTCCACCCTGGAGTTGTACTCTTCTACTGTTTCTTCACCAACACAGGCACCATTACACTCTTTGATGCTGTAATTAAAACAACTGCCGGTGCCGGTATGAATTCCGGTTAGTCGTTGACAAAGGTTATATTCATCGACAATGGAATTGAGCAAACTTTTTGCCTGCTGTAAATTAGTGAAAGTAGTAATGTTCTTTTTCCGGCCGTCTGCTCTGGCTATCTTTAATTGCCGGTAACCATTTTCGTCTCTGGACTCATAAAGCGCATAGGAAAAAATGGTTCTGGACAAAGACTTATTAAACTTGGGTTTATTGAGTTTAATTTCCTCGTTCTCCTTGAGAAGGGCATTGAGTTCATTACCTGTAGCTTCGTAACTCACACTGGCCACTTCTTTTTGGATCTCTCGTGATTTCCGATTTTCGCTGGTGAAATGCTGGTTCACCCTTTTTTTGATGTTCCTGCTTTTACCAATATAGATAATGTCCCCCTCAGTATTATGAAAGTAATAAACCCCGGTGATTGAAGGCAAGGGTTCGAGAAGGTGAATAAGCTTTGTATCCATTTGGTTCCTGGGCGTGTTACGTACAGAACTTTTCAGGATCTCTTTATCACTGTCTTTGGCCAGGAGCATTTTAAAAAGTTTGACAGTGGCCTGTGCGTCCCCGCTGGCCCGGTGCCTACCGCTCAAAGGAATTCCCAGTGCACGCACCAGTTTTCCCAGGCTATAAGAAGCCTGCCCCGGAATAAGCTTTTTGGAAAGCTCTACAGTACATAGGCTTTGTCTTTCAAATTCAAATCCAAGCCTGCTGAACTCTGTTCTTAAGATACGGTAATCAAATTTCGCGTTGTGGGCTACGATGATCGTACCCTCTGTGATCTCAACGATTCTTTTTGCTACTTCGTAGAATTTGGGTGCGTTTCGCAGCATTTCATTGTTGATCCCTGTCAATCCCACCACGAACGGCTGGATAGGGATTTCAGGGTTTACCAGGCTTATGAACTGGTCAACTACCTGGTGCCCGTCAAATTTGTAGACAGCAATTTCAGTTATTCCCTCTTCATTATACTTTCCGCCTGTAGTTTCTATGTCTAAAATTGAGTACAAAAATGAATATTGATTATTTATTATAGTCTCTTTCGCCAAAAATGGAACTTCCCACCCTTAGCATATTGCTTCCGCAGTCAAGAGCGATCCTATAATCACCGCTCATTCCCATGGAAAGTATCCTAAATGAAGAATACTCTTTTTTAAGGTCTTCAAAAGTAGTCTTTAAAAATTGAAATTCCTTTCTGATCTTCGCTTCATCTTCTGTTAAAGTTGCCATACCCATGAGTCCAACCACCTTAACATGAGACATTTGCCTGTATGTCTCTGAAGTGAGGATTTCTTTAGCTTTATCAACAGTTATTCCATATTTACTTTCTTCTTCGGCTATTTTGATCTGTAATAAGCAATTTATAGTGCGCTCATTTTTACCGGCTTCCTTTTCGATCTCTCTCAATAATTTTAAACTATCTACGGCATGGATCAGGTTGACAAAGGGAGCCATGTATTTCACCTTATTCCGCTGCACATGGCCAATCATGTGCCACTCAATATCCTTGGGAAGCTCCTCCTGTTTTTGAGCCATTTCCTGGATCTTGTTTTCTCCAAAAATACGGTGGCCTGTGTGGTAAGCCTCCAGGATATCTTCGTTAGACTTAGTTTTGGAAACAGCCACCAGAGTGACATTTTCCGGAATTTCAGCTTTAAATTGTTTGAGGTTTTCAGCAATGCTCATTATTCTCCTTTTCTTCGGAAGGTTTTAGAATTCATAAATAGTTAAACCACTGCGCAACTTGGGTTCAATATAGGTGCTTTTTGGAGGCATGGTCAAGTCGGCATCGGCAATATGTTTGATCTCTTCAATGTTTAATGGCAACATACCGAAGCCTACCGCAAAATGGCCTTCATCCACGGCTTTTTTAACCTCATAGGATTCGTTCCTCCCCGGAAGATACGAAATCCTCTGGTCATTCCTTGGGTCCTTGATGCCTAAAATGGGCTTGAGAATCTTTATAAACAAGATATAAGGATCCAGTTCACTTAGTGGACCTGAAAATTCATAATTGGTTTTTCTGAGGTACAGGGAATAGAATTCCCCATCGAGGTACATCGAAAAATGGTGTTTTTTAGAAGGCTTGTAGAGATCACTCCCACGGTTTTCAATCCTGAACCATTCATCCAGCTGCATCAGGAATTCTTTTTTGCTCAGTCCGTTAAGATCAGTAATAAGACGATTGAATTCATACAATCTGAGATTACTCTCAGCGATGAGGTAACTCATGAAGTAATTATAGGGTTCTTTCCCGGTGTGAGCAGGATTATTTTCCCTGCTTTCCTTGGCCAGCAGAGAGGAAGATGCAGAGCGATGATGACCGTCGGCGATGTAAATTGCCTCCATATTTTTGAATTCGGCCTCTATTTTTCCGGTAAGAATAGGATCACTTACGATCCACAGGTAATGGGTGTCCCTGTTAAGAGAAGAAAATTCATATTCTGGCCGCTGAGATTTCACTTCATCGGTTATGCTGCTAATTACTTTACTGTCGGGATAGGTTAAAAGCACCGGTTCTGTGTTAAAACCAACGGTGTGCAGGTAATCCTTAAAGAGAGTTTCCCGTTGTGCTATGGTATCCTCGTGACGTTTAATTACATTGTTGTCGTAATCTTCCACGCTCGTAGCCGCGATAATTCCGCAGTAAATCTGATCTCGTGAAATGGTTTTATAGATATAGTAGGAAGGCTGCTCATCCTGGAGAAAAATGCCTTCTTCCCGAAATTCGAGATAGCGGTTTTTTACCAGCTGAAACCTTTTTTCTCCTGATATTTCCTGCTCAAATTTATACCCGGGATTAATGATATGTAGAAAGGAATAGGGATTGTGCTCCAGCTGAAATTTTAGCTCTTCTACAGTATAATCCTGGTAGGAGCGGGAGGCTACCAGGCCCACCTTGTCACGGGAGGGCCGTACCGCCCTAAAGGGAATTATCTTTGCCAAATTACTACTGGTTTAGGAAGAGAATTGTCCGGAAACCTTTTCAGCTTTCCTGCTTTCAGAGTAATCGTAAAATCCTTCTCCAGATTTCACTCCTAATTTCCCGGCCTGAACCATATTTACGAGTAGTGGACAAGGCGCATATTTAGGGTTCTTAAAACCGCTGTACATTACCTCCAGGATGGATAGGCAAACATCAAGGCCAATAAAATCTGCCAGTTGAAGCGGACCCATGGGGTGAGCCATTCCCAGTTTCATCACAGTATCGATCTCCTGCACTCCGGCTACACCATTGTATAAGGTTTCAATTGATTCATTGATCATAGGCATCAGGATGCGATTGGCCACAAATCCCGGGTAATCATTTACTTCTACAGGTTCTTTTTTAAGCTTTTTGGAAAGGTTCATGATCGATTTCGTAACCTTGTCACTGGTATTGTATCCTCTAATGATCTCTACCAGTTTCATAACCGGTACCGGGTTCATGAAATGCATTCCAATCACCCTTTCTGGATTTGAAACAACAGCCGCGATCTTGGTGATCGAAATAGAAGAGGTATTCGAGGCCAAAATGGTCTTTGCAGGACAAAGTTCATCGAGCTGCTCAAAAATGGATAGTTTAAGTTCCACATTTTCAGTAGCGGCTTCAACTACCAGGTCTGCATGTTTAACTCCTTCAGAAAGCTTGGTGAAAGTAGAAATGTTGTTAAGTGTATTCTGTTTTTCTTCTTCAGAAATTTTCTCCTTGGAGACCATCCTGTCCAGGTTCTTCGAAATGGTAGACATTCCTTTCTCAAGGGATTTTTCAGAAATATCAATGAGGTTGGTTTGGTATCCAAATTGAGCAAATGTGTGGGCAATTCCGTTACCCATTGTACCTGCTCCAATAACTGCTATATTTTTCATTTTGAGGTTTAGTTAAAAAGAGTTGATTATTTGTTTGGCTACGCGCAGGGCTTGTGTTCCTTCTTCGAGGCTCACTATAGGCGTAGTATTGTGTTCTATTGCACTGGCGAAAGATTCCAGCTCATCTAAAATGGCATTATTAAGGCTCACCTGGGGATTATCAAAATAGATCTGTTTTTTGACTCCCTCAGCGTTCTGTAGGATCATATCAAAATCCCCGGGCGTTTCGGGTGCATCCTTCATTTTTACCACTTCACACTTTTTTTCCAGAAAATCTACTGAAATGTACGCATCCCGCTGAAAAAACCGGGATTTGCGCATGTTCTTAAGAGAGATCCTGCTTGCGGTGAGATTTGCTACACAACCATTCTCGAATTCTATCCTGGCGTTCGCAATATCAGGAGTTTCACTGATCACAGAAACTCCGCTTGCGCTTATGTTTTTCACTTCAGAATTCACCACGCTTAAAATAGCGTCAATATCATGGATCATCAGGTCAAGTACCACAGGTACGTCTGTGCCCCTGGGATTGAATTCTGCAAGTCGGTGCGCTTCAATGAACATAGGGTTTTCGATCTTTGGTGCTACCGCCATGAAAGCCGGATTGAAACGTTCCACGTGTCCCACCTGTCCTTTCACATTGTATTCTCTGGCCATCGCAACAAGGGCTTCTGCTTCCTCTATCGTATTGGTAATAGGTTTTTCAATGAAGAGGTGCTTCCCTGCAGTGATGGCTTTTTTACCGGCTTCAAAATGGGAAAGGGTAGGGGTCACAACATCTACCACGTCTACTGCCGCAATGAGGTCATCAAGGTTATGAAAGTAGGTGTATCCAAATTCATCTTCGATCTTTCGGCCGTTGTCTTCATCCACATCATAAAAACCTACTAGTTCATATTTTTGAGATTCTTTCAACAGGCGAAGATGTATCTTACCAAGATGTCCTGCGCCTAACACGCCAGCTTTGAGCATAATTTTCACGTTTTGAACAAAAATAAGATTTCTTGACCTAAAGCCAATATTTATTAAAGCCGAATCCTTCGGGAGATGGATTTTTTCTTTATCAGGAATGAATCTTTATGTAATTTTGAGCCTAATTTTGGAGGACAGTGCGAAAAGATACCATTAAACATCAGGGGAAAAGGCAGCATTTAGCTAATATAGTTGCTGAAAAAGGCATAACAGATGAAAAAGTTCTGGAGGCTATTAGGACCATTCCCCGGCATTTGTTCATGGATAGTAGTTTTGAGGATCACGCTTATCAGGACAAGGCATTTCCCATAGCTGCAGATCAGACCATTTCCCAACCCTATACAGTAGCTTTCCAAACCGAAGTATTGCAGGTCTCTAAAGGAGATATGGTACTGGAAATAGGGACCGGTAGCGGGTACCAAACAGCTGTTCTTTGTGAACTGGGAGCTAAGGTGTATAGTATCGAAAGGCAGCTGGAACTTTTCAAGAAAACAAAACTTTTTCTTTCAAAACTGGGCTACCGGGCGAGATACCTGGGATTTGGGGACGGCTATAAAGGCTTGCCAGATTATGCTCCTTTTGACCGTATCATTGTTACTGCGGGAGCTCCTTTCATTCCCAAGCCGTTGTTGAGTCAGTTAAAGGTGGGTGGCCGTATGGTGATCCCTGTGGGGAAAGATTCTCAGGTGATGACGCTGATCGAGCGAATTTCTAAAACTGAATTTCGTAAGACTGAATTTGGCGAATTCCGTTTTGTGCCTTTACTGGAAGATAAAAATTAATTTTAGACTTTAAACCTTAGATATTTACCTGTATTCCTTCTGGATGCGATCAAGACGGCGCTTGCTTTCCCGGTCTTTAATGGTTTCCCTTTTATCGTAAAGCTTTTTACCTTTTGCCAGGGCGATCTGCATCTTGGCCAACCCGCGGTCGTTGATGAAAAGTCGCAAGGGCACAATAGTAAGACCAGAATTCTTTACTTCTTTTTCCAGTTTTCTCAATTCCCTTCGGTTTAACAGCAGCTTTCGGGCGTGCTTAGGGTCGTGATTGAAGTAAGTAGCATGAGAATATTCCTGTACAGTCATGTTAATGACGAACAACTCGTGGTTTGAAAATTCACAAAAACTTTCGGCTATAGATGCTTTTCCTTCCCTGATGGATTTGATCTCGGTCCCGGCCAGTTTGATCCCGGCGATATATTTGTCAAGGATCTCATATTCAAACTTCGCCTTCTTGTTTTTAATATTGATGTTGTTCTTCATATTCAGCAAAAATAGTAAGCTTATCGGAATTAGTATGGGTTTTAAGGAATTCTTAATGACTGTTGAGGTTTTGGGAAGCGCAGGAAATATGTATTTTTGAGCCATAAATTATCTTAGATGAAAAAATTGACCCTCCTGTTTATTGTATTTAGTTTCTTGGCATGTAAGAACGAAGAAAAACAACTAACTGCAGATGAGATCGTTAATAAGGCCATTGAACACTCTGGTGGCGACCGGTATGATAAGGCGGATATTGAATTCATTTTCAGAAAATATACCTACACCAGTAAAAGGGATGGCGGGTTATATGAATTTACACGTTCGATGAAAGATTCTTTAGGAGAGGTGAGAGATGTGCTGAACAATGAGGGATTGACTAGATACCGGGAAGGGCAGGAGGTGAAATTATCTGATTCACTTGCTGGGGTATACGCTGAAAGTGTCAATTCTGTTCATTATTTCGTGCAATTACCTTATGGATTGGATGGTCCTGCAGTTCAAAAAGAACTGGTAGGAGAGGACAGTATTTTTGGGAAACCATATTACGAGATCAGGGTAACTTTCAAACAGGAAGGCGGTGGGACCGATCATGAAGATATCTATATGTACTGGATAAACAAGGACGAGTTTACCATAGATTATTTTGCCTACAGATTTTACGTGAATGATGGAGGAATTCGCTTTAGAGTGGCCGTAAATCCCAGGAGGATTGAAGGAATCCGATTTGTGGATTACGAAAATTACAAGACAGATGACCTCTCCACATCCTTGCAGGACCTCGATGCTCTTTATGAAATAGGAGACCTGGAAAAGGTTTCAGAGATCAAGAATGAGATCCTGAAGGTTGAGGTTAATTAATATAAAGTATTTCGCTTAATTTATCTCCGCTCGGTAACACGTGCACAATAAAGAGGCTGCCGTATTCCTCTTCATCAACATCCTGATACTTTTTATCTCCAAGGAGCAGATTGACGAAGTGGGGATTAGTGTTGCTGTGACCCACAACGAGAATTGTTTTTCCTGCTGTTTTTTTCTGAAATTGCTCGTCATTTAAATTTCTGGGATCGTAGAGATCTACAGTCTTTTCCTGCGAATCGGCAATAATCTGAGCAGTGTCTCGGGTGCGGTTGAAATCTGAAGAAAAGATCACATCAAACTCGGTTTCCTTAAAGACTTCTGCCCATCTTTTAGCTCTCTCCAGGCCTTCTTTAGTTAAATGGGGATCTTTATTTTGCATATCACTGGTATCCTTCTCTGCATGGCGAATAAAGTAGTACGTGGTCATTTTTTCAGAATTTACATCCTCACCTGGACTGAATAGAGAAAATACAGATAAAATAAGAATAAGTAAAGAGCTCATACTTTTTAATTTTTAGGCTTGAATTCCATGAGGATCACCTGGTTCAATTGTTTACCCAGGGAATTAAAATTATTGTCAGAGACCAGGATAATACTTTGATTCCCGTTTGGAAGTTCCGGGCCAAAAGTAATGCCTTCTATGTTGTCTATGATCTCTTCGGAAAGATGTTTTTTTACCCATTCAAAGTCGAACACCAGTTTCTTTTTGGCCGGGTTGTAAAAAGTGACTCCCAGGTTGTTTCGGTCCAGGGTATTGGTACCAAGGCTGGCGTCTACATCAAAAATTCGTACCGTGTTTCCTTTGCTGCCGTGGCCGCTGGCATAACCTCTTTCGAGGATGAGAAATTTATCTGGAGCGTATTCCAGCAGATCTGTTACTCCGTTCACCGCAAAGTAAAGCCAGGGAATTTTAGCAATGGGCTCCAACATATAGGGAAACTGCCTGGTAGCTTCTTTGGTTTCCTTATCGAAATAAGTAATCCTCACGGGAGATTTGGTCCTGATGAGTTTTGGTTTTGGCCCGTCTGTTTTTAAAGGTAGTTCCATAGCTACCCAGAAGCCCTTGTTGTCATAGGACTGGGCAAGTCCTTCGAAAGTACCATTATCACGTGGTTTTTTGGAGCTTGCAGCCAGAAAATTTTCGGGTATGGCGAAAGATTCACGGTACTCTCCGGATGTGGATATGGAAAATACCTTGGGATCCTTTTCTTTTTTTATGGAACCTTCACTAATGAGGGTGAATTGTTCGGTATCAGGATCAAAGAGAATACCTTCCAGGTCGAGGTGCTGGTTTTTTAAAGCTTCGTGAGAAGTTTTTATTTGAATTACTTCCTCGAAGGAAATGGAGTCAATACTTTCTTTTGAAATATGGATCTTTCCCGTGTACAATCGTGGATTGGAAGGCTGGTCACTTACCATGAAGAATCGGTCTTCCTGAAAATCAATTCCCGAAAGACCTCCCACGAGAGTGCCGCCTACTTTAAGATCTTTTGCGATCACATGATCATCCAGGAAGCGCAATTGAAGATTATCTGTAGCGCCAATTTTTGTACTCTTACATCCTACGAGGGAAACGGTTAGTAATACCGCGAATAATGCTTTTTTCATGGCGATAAAAATAACAAATTCTTAAGACCAAAATGGGACATTTTTAGCAGCTATTGAAATAAAAATGAAGTAATTTTCTTCTTTAACCATAAAACCATGTGTTATGAATGATGATCAATTAGAAGGAAAATGGAAACAAATTAAAGGCCAGTTTAAGCAAAAGTATGGCCAGGTGACAGATGATGATACTACCTATTCTGAAGGAAGGTTTGACGAAATGCTGGGCCGGCTCCAGGAAAGGACCGGTAAAGACAAAGAGGAACTCAAGAGAGAGATCGAAAAATGGTAAGACCCATTTTTAAAAATAGCAACGGCCGGGAATTCCCGGCCGTTTTGTATTTAGCACAACTATTATTATTTGACTATCTCCTCCTGGTTTCTGAAAACCAGGTTATCATCAAAGGCGTCCAGCAAAATGATGCTGTCCGTTGCGATCTTACCTGCCAGTATTTCTTTCGAAAGCTTGTTCAGCACCTCTCTCTGAATGGTTCGTTTTACCGGTCTCGCTCCATATTGAGGATCATATCCTTTCTGGGCCAGGTTAGAAATGGCTTCTTCTGTGGCATCAAGCGTAATTCCTTGCTTTTCCAGCATTCTGGTCACTCCTTTTAGTTGTAGTCCAACGATCTTTTTAATGTCTTTCTCACTAAGTGGTGCGAACATCACTATATCGTCAATACGGTTTATGAACTCTGGCCTTACACTTTGTTTTAGCAAAGCCAGCACTTCCACTTTGGCGCCTTCCATAGCTGTATCCAGATCTTTGACCGCCTCAAATTTTTCCTGAATGATGTGTGATCCAATATTGGAGGTCATGATGATAATGGAATTTCTGAAATCTGCCAGTCTTCCTTTATTGTCAGTTAACCTTCCTTCATCCAATACCTGTAGCAAAATATTGAAGGTATCGGGATGCGCTTTCTCAATCTCATCAAGCAGTACCACAGAGTAAGGTTTTCTGCGAACAGCCTCAGTAAGTTGTCCTCCTTCTTCGTATCCAATATAACCCGGAGGCGCACCTACCAGCCTGCTCACCGCATGACGTTCCTGGTATTCACTCATGTCAATACGCGTCATCGCACTTTCATCATCAAAAAGATATTCGGCCAGGGCTTTTGCTAATTCTGTTTTACCAACCCCCGTAGTTCCCAGGAATAGGAAAGAACCTATAGGTTTCTTCTGATCCTGTAACCCTGCTCGACTTCTTCTTACCGCATCGCTCACTGCCTGAATCGCCTCTTCCTGGCCAACTACACGTTTATGAAGTTCATCTTCAAGTTTCAACAGTTTTTCCCGCTCGCTCTGCAACATCTTTTTTACAGGGATCCCGGTCCATTTTGCCACGATCTCAGCAATGTCTTCGTTGGTTACCTCTTCCTTGATGAGGGATTTTCCCTGCTGGTTTTCCTCCAGTTGTTTCTGCAATTCGGCAAGACGTTCCTGTTCGTCCTTGATCTTTCCGTAGCGCAATTCGGCAACACGTCCGTAATTACCTTCTCTTTCGGCTCTTTCGGCCTCAAGCTTGTATTCTTCGATATTGGATTTGGCTGTCTGGATATTGTCTACCACTTCCTTTTCATTCTTCCATTGCGCGTGCAATTCGT